>NZ_CALFSA010000172.1 GCF_937919355.1 uncultured Methanofollis sp.
TCCCCGCTCGGGATTGGTTCAGGGAAGACAGAACAAGGATCCTGAAGAGGATGATTGCCATCCCCGTCCTATCCTAATGGCAGGGGGCCGGTGGATGCGACCGAAGGGAGCATGAGAATACAGGATAGCGGAGATCTCTTGTTCGGGCAGATCTCCGATCTGCCACGGGTCGAAGTCTTCGAGGTAGTCCCGCCGCTCTTTCATCCTGTACGAATATTAATAACACAATGAAACCCACCAGTACAGGTATCCCATCAAGGAATGTGGCGCAACTCATGCGCTGAACCTGAGGTGAATTACAATGGCAAAGTCAATGTATGCCTACGTTCGTGAGGCATGGAGAAACCCCGACGCCCCTGACGTCAAGGCGCTCCTCTGGGAGCGGATGCAGACCTGGAGGCGCGAGGGTGCGGTCGTGAGGATCGAGCGGCCGACCAGGATCGACCGTGCACACTCCCTCGGCTACAAGGCCAAGCAGGGCGTAATCGTCGTGCGGGCACGCGTCCGCAGGGGCGGCAGGAGGAAGTCGAGGTACGTCCGCGGCCGCAGGACCGCACGGATGGGCATGCGCCGGATCACCGCCGGGAAGAGCATCCAGCGGATCGCCGAAGAGCGCGCCTCCCGGAAGTACCGGAACATGGAAGTCCTCAACTCGTACTGGGTCGGCGAAGACGGCCGCAACAAGTGGTACGAGATCATCCTGGTCGACGGCAGCCACCCGGCAGTCATGAGCGACCCGCAGCTTGCGTGGATCGGTCAGGCAAACCAGCGCGGCCGTGCCGAGCGCGGCAAGACAATGGCCGGCAGGCGGGGCCGTGGCCAGAGGCACAAGGGCACCGGCACCGAGAAGACCCGCCCGAGCATCCGGTCCAACGCGAACAAAGGAAAGTAACCCTCCCCTCATTTTTTGGAGTGCACAAATGGCGTATACCGATGCCTGCGTGCATCCCTATCCTGACGGCGACACGACCCTTTCCCGCATGGCCCTTGAAGCACGCGAATGCGGTTTTGATCGGATCGTCTCGACCACCGGGAGCGGCGAGTTCTCTGGCGTGCAGGTGGTTCAGGGCATCGTGATCACCGCCGCAAACGTCAGGGAGATGACGCGGGGGGTGCGCCGCGCCCCGCCTGGGGCTCTGGTGATGATCGAGGCAGGTGACGAAGGGTTCAACCGTTCTGCCGTCGCCCTCAGCGGGGTCCATGTGCTGAGGGGTCTCGGCAGGGCCGGTAAACATGCCTTTGACCACGTCGCCGCACGGATCGCATCCGACAGCGGCGTCGCAGTCGAGGTCGACCTTGCACCGGTCATCACCTTGCGGGGCAGGGAGAGGCAGAAAGTGCTCCAACGCTATGCCGATCTCCTGGTCCTCCAGCATCACTACGACTTTCCCCTCACCGTCGCAAGCAATGCGCGATCCTGCCTCGACCTGCGAACAGTGCGGGATGTCGTCGGCCTCTGTTCTCTCTTCGGGATGGAGGAGGAGGAGACCCTTTCCGCCCTTTCCTCCGTCGACGGCCTGAGAGAACATCCCAAACCGGTCCAGGTGGTCGGATGAAGCCAAGGCCGCCGACCCTCAGGACAAAGAGGCGATACCTCCTCGTGCGGGTCCTCCCGCCCTGGCAGGAGGCAGGCGAAAAGGCACTGTACCTGGCCGTTGCCGACGCAGTGACATCCCTCTTCGGCGACGCCCGTGCCGCCGCGATCCAACCGGCCGTCCTCTCCTGTGAAGACGGATACGCCATCCTCCGCTGCCAGCGGGGGATGGAGGACGACCTCGCCATCGCGTGCTCGACGGTCACCGCTGTCGGCGAGATACGGATCGCCCTCAGGACCGTGGCAGTTTCGGGGACGATCGCTGCGCTCAAGAGGCGCCTTGCAGAGGGAGGCCCTGCGAAAGTGCCGGAAACGGTCACCTATGGAGAAAAGGCGTCACCTGCCTTCAGGTACGGGCGGCACAAGGTTGATGTACTACAAGAGGGTATTAAAAAGCAGAGCAGAGTCTTTTTGACAGATCATGATAGAGAGGAGATCTAATGCAACCACAATATCAGATGGGATATGACCGGGCGATCACGGTCTTCAGTCCGGACGGTCGTCTCTACCAGGTAGAGTACGCACGCGAGGCAGTGAAGCGGGGAACCACTGCCGTCGGGATCAAGTGCAGAGAAGGTGTGATCCTCCTTGTCGACAAGCGGGTTTCGTCCCGCCTCCTTGAACCCTCATCGATCGAGAAGATCTACAAGATCGACGAGCACATCGGTGTCGCGTCTTCCGGCCTTGTCGGTGACGCCCGCCTCCTGGTGGACAGGGCGCGTGTCGAGGCCCAGATCAACAGGGTGACCTACGACGAGGCAATCGACGTGGAGACCCTGGCAAAGAAGATCTGTGACCACATGCAGGTGTACACCCAGTTTGGCGGCGCCCGCCCGTACGGCACGGCCCTGCTGATCGCGGGCGTCTTCGAGGGCGAGGCCCGTCTCTTTGAGACCGACCCGTCGGGCACCCTCCTCGAGTACAAGGCAACAGGCATCGGCATCGGCCGGCCTGCAGCGATGAAGATCTTCGAGGAGGAGTATAACCCCGAGATGACGAACGCCGACGCAATCCGTCTCGGCCTGAAGGCCCTCCATGCGGCGACCGAAGGGAAGTTCGATGTCCAGACTGTTGAGATTGGTGTCATCGAAGTTAAAAACCCGGTCTTCCACAAGATGGAGCCCGCAGAAGTGAAGTCGTTCGTTGAACAGATGGACTTTGAGAGTGCCGGGGAACCCTCAGGGGAGTGAGTGAGGTATGATCCCACTGGACCGGGCGGTTGTGGCACGGCTTGAGAGCCACGGCGAGCGGTTCGAGATCGGGGTCGATCCCGACCTTGCGATGAAGGCCAAAAAGGGCGAAGAAGTCCCTATCGAGGACCTCGTCGCTGCCGATTCCGTCTTCGAAAACTTCGCACGCGGGGACCGCGCCTCTGACGAATCCCTGGTGAAGGTCTTCGGGACGTCGGAATTCGAGCCGATCGCACGGAAGATCCTGGCAAAGGGTGAGATCCATCTCACCTCCGAGCAGCGCCGGCATATGATCGAAGAGAAGCGCCGGCAGGTCGTCACGTACATCGCACGCAACGCCATCAACCCGCAGACCAAACTCCCGCACCCGCCACAGCGTATCGAGATGGCAATGGAGGAGGCGAGGGTGAACATCGACCCCTTCAAGCACCTGGACGAACTCGTAAAGGAGACGATGAAGGCCCTCCGTCCTCTCATCCCGATCCGCTTCGAGGAACTCCGCGTGGCGGTGCGGATCCCGGCCGAACACGCGCCCCGCGCCTACGGCGAGATGCAGGCGGCAACGACGGTCGAGCGTGAGGAATGGCAGAACGACGGGTCATGGGTCTGCGTGTGTCGGATCCCTGCCGGGACGCAGAGCGAATTCTACTCTCTGGTCAACCGTCTCTCCAAGGGTGACGGGCAGGTCAAGGTGCTTGAACAACTATATTAACCGGAACATCTAACCTAAATAAGCATATTAGGGGATATCCAGAATGGCGAGGCGTAACCAGAAAGCAAAAGGCAAAGTCACCGGGAGTTCCGGGCGTTTCGGCTGCAGGTATGGCAGGTTCATCCGCAAGCGTGTGGTCGAAGTCGAGACGGTCGAGAAGGCCGCCCACGCCTGCCCCCGCTGTGACCATACAACTGTTCACCGTGTCGGCACTGGTATCTGGGAGTGCCGCAAGTGCGGGTTCAAGTTCGCAGGCGGTGCGTATGCTCCGCAGACGCCATCCCTCCGCGTTGCCCTGCGGACGATCGAGCGTGCGATCGAGACCCAGGAGTAATCTCCGTGGCCAGCTCGTACAAGTGTGCGCGGTGTAAGCAGAAGGTCGAGATCGACCAGAATGTCAGGTGCCCCTACTGCGGACACCGTATCCTGTTCAAGGAAAGAGGCGCCGCGACAAAAGACCTGAAGGCTCGATGACTATCGTCACGACCTCCAGAAAAGCGGCAGACGACCTGCGGGCGCTCGCACGGCACCTCGCCTTTGCGACGGGCGCCCGATACCTGGCCCGCGGGAAGACCGGCCTTGCAGCCCTTTCCGACGAGCCAGTCATCCTTTTTACGCGAGAACGCGGCGCCCTCAAACTCCAGGTTGTGGAGGACGGGGTTGTCGCCCATGAGTTTTCTCTCGGGAAAGTCATGATCTCAGAGCGGAACGAACCGATCAGTCACACGATCCATATCGCAGACCCATCGGTTTATGACGTCCTGAAAAGATACTGTGTAGCTGAACAGATCGAGGCCGACGTGCCGTCCGTCGTCTTTGACGGCCAGCAGAAGAAGAGGATCGTCCTTGAGGTGATACCCCATGCATGAGGCGGTCTTTACGTTCCATACGCCGGCAGCGCCCCTGCTGTACCGCGCCCTTGCCCCGGAAACCGGGGAGGTGGCCGGTTCCCGCTCCCGCGAGGAGGTCGTCCTCGCCGGACCTGACAGCCTTGTCCTCACGGTGCGGGCGGCGGACGTGCATGCCCTGCGGGCGGCGCTGAACATGTGGCTTCGGCTGGTCAATGTGGCTGACGAAATCCAGGAGATGATCAGGCATGAGTAGTAACATTTCACCCAGGGTCCAGCAGCAGCTTGCTATGCTGCAGCAGATCCAGCAGCAGCTCCAGACGATCGTCGGGCAGAAAGCCCAGTACGAGATGGCAGTGAAGGAAACGAACCGCGCCGCGGAGGAGCTGAAGGAGGTCGCCGACGATGCGCCGGTGTACGTGAATGTCGGGACTGTGATGATGCAAAAGGGGAAGGAGAAAGTACTCGCCGAATTGAAGGAGAAGGTAGAGACTCTCGGCCTCCGTATCACGTCCCTCGAGAAGCAGGAGAAGGTGCTGCAGACGAAGTTCGAGCAGCTCCAGGCCCAGGTCAAGCAGGCCCTCGGCGGCGGTGCGCCGCAGGGCGCGTAATCCTTTTTTCAAACTTGAAAAACAGTCCCCGGCCCCAATGAAGGGAAGGCAGGGGATCGGACGAAGCGGGTCAGTCAGAAAGACCCGGTAGTTTCCATGAACTCCGCCGGCACAGGCATGTCAGTCACGGGCTCTGTGTAGTCGTCGAACCAGAGGGCCGACGGGTTCCGGTGGAATGCCATGAACTTCCCGATATTTGCCGGGTCTGCCGCCTGGTGATACTTGAAGAAGGCACACCCCTCGGTCAGTCCCGCAATCTCGATCTTGCCCGTGGCATGGGACATCACAAACCGCGCCCTCTTCGCAAGACCGGAGACCCGCCCTTTGGCCCCCTCGAAGATCTGATACCCCTCCTCCACCGGCACCTGGAACATCCTGTTCCCGAGTGTCGGGCGGCACTGGAAGACATAATACGGTGGTACCCCGATATAAGAGAGCGTCTTGAAGAGTTCGGCAAGAGTCACAGGGTCGTCGTTCACCCCCCGCAGGAGGGGCGTCTGGTTCACGACGATCGCCCCTGCCTTCTGGAGAAGGGCGAGCGCCTCCACCGCCTGCGGGGTCAGTTCCCGCGGGTGATTGAACTGGGCCATGACATAGATCCGCTTCTCGTCGGTCGAGTACTTCCCGATCATTTCCAGCAGAGAAGGGTCGTCGATGATGCGATAAGGATTGAACGCCGGCATCTTCGACCCTATCCTGATGATCCCCACATGGTCGATCGCACGCACCGCCCTGACGATCGGTTCAAGCTTCGAAGTCGCCAGGATCAGGGGGTCACCACCGGTCAGGAGCACATTCGTGACCTCGGGATGGTTTCTGATATAGGCAATCCCATCGGTCACATCCCTCATCACCTCCTCACACATATTCATAAACAGCCGTTTCCTGAAACAGAACCGGCAAAACGTCCCGCACACGTCAGACACCAGGAGGAGAGACGTCTCCCTGTACTTGTGCTGGAGACCCGGGGCAACTGTATAGTCCTCTTCATGCGAAGGGTCGAGAAAGCCCGTCTCCTCGCACTCCAGAAGGCTCGGAACCGCAATCCTGCGGATCGGGTCCATGGGATCGTTCCAGTCGATTAAAGAGAGATAATAATCGTTCGAGCGGAAAGCAAACTTATTTTCCACCTTTCTGAGGGTGGCCTTCTCACCCGTGCTCAGCGCACCGATCTGGTCAACTCGGGTCAGGTATCGTGGTCTCATAGTATTCACCTCCATCAGTCCCGGTCAGATCAAGAAAGGGGGGCCAGATACATCATAACCAGGTATCACGCGGTGCCAGAAGATATCAGCACAGAAATATCCTGCCGCGTACTGAGTGATTACCCGCCCCTATGCGCGCCACTCTATAAAAAAGTATAGATCCCCGAAAAACCGGGAAAAATAAATAGTTTATTGCTTCTTTTTGTGTTTGCCCATGGAGAAGATGTCAACAAAGTACTTTCCTTCCTTGCCAAAGCCTACGACCATCTCTTCGTCCCGGGCCAACTTCTCAATATTCAGTTCATATGTCCCGGGTTCGAGGATACGGATCGCCTCGACCTGCTCATAACAGTCGATACGGTCCCGAACCTCCTCTTTTTTGCGGGATTGAGAAGGCGTCTCGGCAACCTCCATCTCCTCTGTACCAGTCTCCGCGGCGAGTTCTTCGATCGTCTTCCCCTCGAGCACGTCGTCGTGCCTCTTGGACTCCCCGATATAGAGGAACTTTTTCCCGCCACAACTCGGGCAACCCCTCAGGATCTCCGTCGAGCCGTCTTCAAACTCTCTTCCGCATTTGGTACACTTATGGGGCATTTCACCTCACCGTGATGAGACCCAGGCACGGATCAGGTTCTCATCCTTCTTGATCGTCTTGAGCTGGTTCGCCGGGCCGATCACCGTGAGCCTGGACTCCGCCTTCTTACCGACGAGTTTGGAAAAGAAACCACCGAAACCGTCCCCTCCCTTAACCGGATAGGTCTCAAGTTCGATCCCAGAGAATCCGTCGGGCTTGATCTCCATCATCGTCACTTCGATGAGTTTGCTCTGTTCGTCCGGAGCAAGCCCCTTCTCCAGAACAACGATATTTCCTTCCCGTACGTCATCAAGGATCAGCCGGATCTTTTCCATCATGGTCAGCCGGTCCATCCTTTCAGCCGAGAGGAAATCGATCTGAACTCCCTGAATCATCCTGATCACCTGAACGTCTCAGCCATCTTTTCGTAAAGCATCTCTATATTGTCTCCCTCCATGCCGGAGATCGGAACGACCGGGTGCTGCGGGAAGGCGCTCCTGATCCGCTGGGGCGCAGCGTCTGGGAGGTCGATCTTGTTGGCGACAATAACTACCGGCAGTTTCCTGCTCTCGATGATCCCGATCATCATGATGTTCACCTGCATAAAGGGATCCTGCGTCGAGTCCAGCATGTAGATGACACCGTCGATGTCGTCCCGAAGCCAGTGCATCGCTTCGGCAACACCTTCCGTCGCCTCTCTCGCCCTTATAACCGCTTCGTCCTTCTCAAGACCGTACTCGAGGAATTCGTTGTAGTCGATCTTCGTGGTGACGCCGGGGGTATCGACGATGTCGATCGTTATCGAATTGCCATTCGAGCCGGAGATCGTGATGTTCTCCTTCCGCCGGGCCCGCCTGGTCTCGTGGGGGATCTCGCTCACCGGACCGATCGCGTCACCGGTCCAATCGCGTACGATCCTGTTGGCAAGCGTGGTCTTGCCAGCATTTGGGGGGCCGTAGATTCCAATCTTCGACTTCTTTTTGTGGAAGAAGGCATGGAATAAATTTGATACTGTCAGCTTTGCGCGAATAAGAAAATTCATGCTTCATCCCCTATTCTAGACTTTTCAGGTACTCATTAGAGATTATTCACTCCGGTATAAATATCCCCCTATATTGGGTGAATATCACCCTGACGAATATATGCTCGAATTTGAAAATACCCGTCAGTATTCTTTTATAGGGGAATCTCCTAGGTAGGGGTATCTGGAATCATCCAGAGAACAGCGACCCTCCGGGGTGAACTCATGGCTAATGCACGAGACAGCATATACGTCGAAACACGGGTTCCGCTGAAGGAAGTAATGAGAGGCAGCCCCACCACCATTGAGGCCGAGGCCACGGTCGCAAAGGCCGCAGCCCGCATGTGCCGGGACGAGGTGGGAAGTTGCATTGTTCTTTCAGGGAACGTCCCCATCGGTATCGTCACCGAACAGGACATGAACTGTAAAGTCGTCGCCAAGGACCTCAAGCCGAGTTCCATCTATGTCAGGGAGATCATGAGCACGCCGCTCATCACCATCGAATCTGACAGAACCGTAGGGGAAGCTGCACAGATGATGATACGACACCGGGTCAGACGACTCCCGGTCGTCGAGAACGGCAAAGTCACCGGCATCGTCACGGTCAGGGACCTCCTGTCCGTCGCCAACGAACTCAACGAGATCATGGCCGACCTGATCGTCATCAACAGGGAGGAGGGTTATTCCATGGGTATCTGCGACCGGTGCGGCAAGATGAGCGACAACCTTGTTCCCATGGACGCGATGATGCTGTGCAATGATTGTAGAGAGGAGGAGCGCTTGAGATGAAGGTGGCAGACGACGTCAGGATCAGGATCCCGGTGCTCACCACGGCGGATCCGATGACCAGGGCACGCCAGATCCTGCGGGACGACACATTCCGCGATATTGCGATCACCGATACGAGAGGGCGTTATGTCGGGTATATCGACATCACCGATGCCCTGAAAGTCACCACCACCAAGTCGGACGTCCAGATCGAAGGTTTTGTCCGGGACGGTGCGGTGGTGAAACCCGATGATTCGCTGATTGCCGTCGCACAGGTGATCAGGGAGAAAAAATCCGACTCAGCCGTGATAACGGACAACGACGGGCAGGTCCTCGGGGCGGTCCTGCTCTCCGAGATCTTCCCGATCCTCTGTACACGGGAAGACCTCCGCGGCACCGTCGCCGACCATATGCACCGGAACCCCCCGGTCTGCGAGGCAGACGAACCGGTCAGCAGGGTCTATGCGAAGATGATCGAAGAGGGGGTTACCGCCATCCCTGTGATGAAGAAACGGCACCTCATCGGCATCATCTCAAGGAGAGACATCTTAAACAGCGGCAGGGTGAGGAAGACGCTGGAGAGCGGGGGGAAGGTGCCGGTCGAAAGCGTGATGGTCACACCCGTGATCGCCATCGGCCCTGGCGAGAGTCTCAGAGCGGCGGCAGAACGGATGGTCGAACACGATCTCTCCCAGATGCCGGTCCTCGACGGGGATGCTCTTGTGGGCATGATTGACCGGCATGGCGTGCTGAATGGTCTCTCTGCAAGGGAATGATGCTATGCACAAAAGTAATCAGACGATAAAACAGGGCGACAGACTGCTGAAAATGCCCGGCAAACTTGACCGCGGCCCGATCGAATTCAAATCGCGGATCGCGGGGGGAGAGGGCGAGGTGATGGGGATTGCAACTCGTGGCGTCATCTCCGTCCCCCAGACGATGACCATCATCGGTGCGGTGGAGACGATGACGGCCTATGGTTTCCGTCGTCTCCCGATCACTGATGCAGGTACTCACCGTCTCCGCGGTATCGTGACCGCGCGGGACATCATTGACTTCCTCGGCGGCGGCGACCGCTTCAACCTTGTACGGGTCAAGCACGGCGGCAACCTGCTCTCGGCGATCAACGAGAGCGTGCGGGAGATCATGACATCACGGGTGACGACAATGGCGCACACTGCCACGATCACTGAGGCCGCCGAGATCATCGTCACGAAGAAAATAGGTGGTCTCCCGGTCGTGAACGAGGAGGAGGCCCTCGCGGGGATCGTCACCGAGCGGGATGTGATGAAAGCCCTTGCTAATGAGGACACCGACGTGACCGTGGAGGAGATCATGAGTACTGCTCTCAGGGTGACCGGTCCGGACACTCCTATCGGATCAGTCACGAAGGAGATGATCACCCACGGTTTCAGGCGCCTGCCCCTCGTCATGGACGACGTGCTCTTCGGGATCATCTCGGCGTCAGACATCATGAAATACCTCGGGTCAGGGGAGATCTTTACCCGCCTATCCACCGGCGACGTGGCCGAGGTGATGGGCCTGCCGGTGCGCACCCTCTCCGGTGCAGAACTCTATACCACAACCCCGGACACGAATATTAATGATGCTGCGCTGAAAATGCTGCAAAAAGGGGTGGGCGCTCTTCCCGTCATCGAGGAAGGGAAATTGATCGGTCTTATAACCGAATTTGACCTTGTGAAAGCGTTTTATGAGGAGTGAAAGGAGATGAAGGCAGAGGATGTGATGTCGTCCCCGGTCAGGGTGGTTTCGCCCGAGGATACCGTCGCCTATGCGAGAAACCAGATGATCAAACACAGGATCTCCCGCGTGCTGGTGATGGATGGCGGGAAACTCGCTGGGATCTTCACAAAAAAGGACATCGCCTACCGCCTCAGACAGACTGAACCGATCTGGCGGAGGCGTCCGATTGACCGCATCCCCATATCTGTCCTGATGACGCCAGACCCTATGACTGTCGGCCCGGACACATCCATAAGGGAGATCGCCGCTCTCATGCTCGACAGGTCGGTCAGCGGCATCCCGGTCGTAAACGACGGAGAGGTGATCGGCATCGTCACTAAATCTGACATCCTCAGATCGGCAGCGGCACGCTCGCTCACGACACCGGTCTCCGCCCTTATGGAGAGTCCAGTGACGGTGAGCCGGTACCACTCCCTCGACCATATCATCGACCTTCTCGCCGAGCGGGACGAAAAACTCATCGCCGTGAACAATGACGGGACGCTTGCCGGTATCATTACCGAAACGAACCTTGCATTCTTCATTTATCGGAACGAGTCCGGCGGCATCCCGGAAAGAGATATAAAGATGCTGAGAAAAGAAGCATCTGGTGGAAGAAAAGCATATAGGTACGTCCAGGAAGTCTCCACAGTCGCCGAGGACGTGATGACGCACCCGGTTCTGACCGCACCCCCTGAGACGAGCGCCGCAGAGGCGGTGCAGATGATGATAGACCACCGGATCAATAGCGTGGTCATTGTTCGAGGACAGGAAATCCTCGGGATCGTGAAAAGAGACAATATATTACAGGAAGTGGCAAAATGAGCGAAGAGCTGTACATCCACATCAAGGACATTATGGCAAAACCGGTAACAATCGCAAAATCAGCGCCCATCACTGACGCCCTTGACAAGATGCTCGACGAGAACATCGATCCACTCATCGTCACCGACAACGGAACCGTCGTCGGTACCATCTCCAGGCAGGCGATCGCCGATACGATCGGTAAGAAGAGGAACGCTTCTATCCCCCCGACAAAGATCCGTGTTGCAAACACCGTGGAGGGGGAGTTTACCGCCGCATACCCCGACCAGGGGATCGAGATCCTGCCTGCCCTCCTGCAGCACGCAAAGATCGTCGTGGTCTTCGACGAGGACCACAAACTCATCGGTCAGGTCAGCTACGGGGACCTGCTGAAGGTGGTGCAACCCTCGAAACCGGTGAAGGAGATCCTGGAACCGGCATCCACAATCAATGTTGAGGAAAGGGTCGTCCACCTCCGCCGCAGGATGATGGACGATGATATTGCCAGGTTCATCGTCACCGACGACAACGGAGACCCGATCGGGATCGTCACCGAAACCGACGTCGCACGCTCAATGGTCGCCTTCAGGGAGGTGGTGGAGGGGAAATACCAGGACCACCGCATTCGGAACCTGCTCGTCCGCGACATCATGTCCACCCCCCTCATCTCGGTGAATGCCAGTATGCCGGTCGGCGAGGTGATCGACACGATGCTCAACAAACGGATCAGTTCCCTGCCTATCACCGACGGGAATGGGCACATCGCAGGCATCGTGACCCGTTCATCCCTCGTCCAGGCACTCTAAACCTCATTTCCACTTTTTTGGTCCTTTTGAAATCCTCGAACTGAGGGTGATGTCTCTCCACGATCGCATGGATGGAGGCGCAGACCCCAGGATTATCCAGACTTCCTCGATCGTCCCACCCCAAGACGGGGGGTGGCAGCCGTCGTCACCCGCGGCCCTCAGGAGGAGAATCTTATAGAGAGGGCCGGCGACTGCGCGCAAGGGCGGGACAGCAGGGGCCTTCGAACAGGAGCAGATCACAGATACGCTCTCTCAGACTATCCCCGATGGGATCTGCGCTTTTCCGTACGATACCTGAGATTCCATCGACCAGACCATGAGATGATCTCCCGGATCTCAGGATCAGGAATACATTGCTCTTTTCTCCATCAGGCCAGAACCAATGGGTTAATCTGATAGAATCCCTATTATAACTCAGGAGAACAGCCATGGACATGAATCCCCGCCGTTCCGTATGTCCGACGACAGACGTACCGTCACTTGTTGCCGCAATGAGCGAGTCAGGTTTTCAGGGAAGAAAACTCGGCGAGTCGGTCAGGGTCTGGTCAGAGATGATCCAGGACCCTGATTGCACCATCCTCCTCGGCCTCTCAGGGGCCATGATACCCGCCGGCATGCAGGAGTGTCTCATCCAGCTGGTCAGGCACAGGTACGTGGATGCCATCGTCTCGACAGGTGCGAACATCTTCCACGACATCGCCGAACACCTCGGCGTCCACCACTACCTTGGTCACCACCACGTCGACGACGAAGCGTTGTATAAGGAAGGGATCGATAGGATCTATGATGTCTTTGCGTATGAAGACGAATTCCGGAAGGTGGACCGGTGTATCGCCGACTTCGCCGCAGGAATCGCACCCTGCCAGACCTCTTCAGCTGACTTCCTCAGGCGTTTTGGCACCCATATCAGGGAAATCGCCCCGGACGGGCACTCTCTCCTCGCCACCTGTACCGAACTCGGTGTACCTATCTATGTCCCTGCCCTCGGCGACTCATCCATCGGGATCGCCCTTACCATGGCACGGCGTCAGGGCGTCAGGGTCACCATCGACCAGATCGCCGACGTCGACGAGGTGACCGCGATCGTTGAGCATGCGCACAGGACCGGCGTCATCTATATCGGTGGCGGCGTCCCGAAGAACTTCATCCAGCAAACGCAGGTGATCGCTTCCATCCATAACGAAGACCTCGGCGGCCATGCTTACGCCGTCCAGTACACCACCGACGCCCCACACTGGGGCGGACTCTCGGGGTGTACCTTTGAGGAAGCGATCTCGTGGGGGAAGGAATCAGCCCGGACAAAGAAAGTCCAGTGCTTCTGTGATGCCACCATCGCAATCCCAATCGCCGCCTCAGCCCTTATCGGCAGCGGCCTTGCGCGTGCAAGGCCCCCCCGGGGCTGACCGGAACCCTTATTACTCTCTCGACCCAATATAAGTGAACATCATTCATGGAGCAGCGCTCTGCGTTGCGAGTATCCACGGATGCGACATTCACAAGTTGAGGTAGCCAAGCCTGGTATGGCGCAGGTTTGCTAAACCTGTGTCCCCCTGGGACTCGAGGGTTCAAATCCCTCCCTCAGCGCTTTGACCACATCTAATTGAGGCGATTGGATGGATCAGGAAGAAGAAATAAAGTATTTCGTCAGGATCAGAGATACTGATCTCGACGGCACGAAAAAAGCCCTCATCGCACTCACCGGCATCAAGGGAGTCGGGAGGCACGCCGCGACCTATATCGCCAACAAGGCGCAGGTCAACTCGCATGCCCTTCTCGGCAAGATGTCAGACGAGGAAGTTGAGCGGCTCCGTACAGCAGTTGACGAATATGCAGAGTGCGTCCCCACGTGGATGCTGAACCGGCCCATCGATGTTCTCTCCGGCAAGCCCCGGCACCTCCTTGCAAGCGAGGTTGGCCTCACGCTCGAGGAAGACATCAACACAATGCGCAAGATCCGCAGCTACCGCGGCATCCGCCACGAGACCGGCCAGAAGGTCAGGGGCCAGCGCACCAAGTCCACCGGCAGAACCGGCACGACCGTCGGCGTAAAGAGAAAGAAAGAGTGAGTGAGGAGGCACGATCATGGGATATCCAGGAAAGAACCACAAGCAGTACTCCACACCAAAGCGCCACTTCGAGAAGACGCGCCTTGAAGAGGAGGCAAAGACCATCATCGAATTCGGTCTCCGGAACAAGCGTGAGCTCTGGAAGGCCGAGAGCGCCCTCCGGAAGTACCGCAAGGCCACCCGTGAGATCCTCGCTCTTCGTTCAGCCGGTACCGACCTGAAACAGGCCGAGACCAAGAAGGATCAGCTCCTCAGCCACCTTGAGCGTTACGGCCTCCTGTCAGCAGAAGGCGACATCGACGACATTCTTGCGCTGAAGATCGAGCAGGCACTTGAGCGCCGTCTCCAGACCCTTGTCTACAGGAAGGGCCTCGCACGGTCGCCGAAGCAGGCCAGACAGTTCATCACCCACGGCCACATCGTCGTGAACGGCCACCGGGTTACCATCCCCGGTTACCTCGTCCCGATGAGCGAAGAAGCGTCCATTGAGTACTACGCTAATTCGCCGCTCGCCGCCGAGTCACATGCTGAACGCAGCAGGATCACCGGGAGGTAAACATGGCAGCCGATAAGGAAAAGTGGGGCATTGCACACATCTTTGCCTCGTTCAACAACACCATCATCACCGTCACCGACCTCTCCGGGGCCGAGACGATTACCAAGAGCAGCGGCGGCATGGTCGTCAAGCAGGACCGCAATGAGAGCTCGCCCTACGCTGCGATGCAGATGGCGATGAACGTCGCCAACGCTGTCAAGGAAAAGGGCCTCATTGGCCTTCACGTGAAGGTTCGCGCACCCGGTCAGGGCAAACAGCGCAGCCCCGGCCCAGGTGCCCAGGCAGCAATTCGTGCCCTTGCCCGTGCCGGCATCCGCATCGGTAAGATCGAGGATGTCACCCCTGTCCCGCACGACTCAATTCGCCAGAAAGGTGGGAGACGCGGAAGGAGAGTCTGATGCAGATCGAATTTGCCAGAATTGATGATGACGCCGCAAGGTTCGTCCTCAGCGGTGCCACCCCAGCGTTCGCGAATGCCCTGCGCCGCGCCATGATCGGTGAGGTGCCCACGCTCGCCATCGAAGACATAAAGATCTATGATAATTCTAGCGTGCTCTTCGATGAGATTCTGGCACACAGGCTCGGACTGATCCCGATAAAGACCGATCTATCAAGATTTGTCAGACAGGAGGACTGCTCGTGTGAAGGTGCCGGGTGCCCACTCTGCTCGGTGACCTTCACGATGAGTGTCGGAGGACCGAAGATGGTGTATTCCAGCGACCTCATCTCAGACGACCCTGAGACCCGGCCAGTCCTCGACAATATTCCTATCGTCAAGCTCTTCGAGGGCCAGAAAGTCGTACTTGAAGCACGCGCCACCCTGAACACAGGGAGAGTACATGCCAAGTGGGAACCGACCACCGCCTGCGGGTACAAGAACTACCCGGTCATCACTATCAGTGAGAACTGCGACGGTTGCGGCATGTGCATCGACGAGTGCCCTCGCGGCGTGCTTGAGATCAAGGACAGGCAGGCACACGTAGTCGACGGAAAACTTGAGGCATGCTCGCTCTGCAAACTCTGCGGTAAGGCGTGCCTGACCACCGGTATCGGCACCGAACCTGCGATCACTGTCGGGTCTGACATTTCAAAGTTCATCTTTGTCGTGGAAAGCGATGGTTCGTTGCCAGTTCTGACAATCATCGAAAAAGGACTTGAATACATCAGAAAGCAATCAACAGATCTCTCAGAGACGTTGGTCGAGATAGCCGGAGTGAATTAGATGGCAAAGGGAACATACCAGAAGACGAACCCCCGTCTTTCGTATCTCGTTGAGCTGCTCCAGGAGACAGCACGGGAAAACGATGCGAAGGTCTGGCGGGTCATCGCACAAAATCTGGAAGCACCCAGCAACAACTATGCTGAGGTCAACATAGGAAAGATCAACCGGTACGCCCAGGACGGCGAGACGATCCTGGTCCCCGGCAAGGTGCTCGGGAGCGGCGTGCTGAACCAGAAGGTATCGGTTGCGGCACTCAACTTCTCCGAGTCCGCAGTCAGCAAAATCACCAGCCTTGACGGGTCGTGCATGACCATCGAAGAACTGGTCGCACAGAACCCGAAGGGTGCAGGTGTGAGGATACTGAGGTGAGAACCATGGTGACGATCATCAATGCAGAAGGACTGCTCCTTGGGCGGCTTGCAAGCACAGTCGCACAGCGCTCACTTCAGGGCGAGAAGTTCGCCATCGTGAACGTCGAGAAGGTAATCGTTTCCGGTCACCGCGCCATGGTGCTCGGGGACTACTACCAGAAACGCCAGCGGGGTTCACGCGAAGGCGGTCCGTTCTTCCCGAGGAGACCGGACCACATCATGAGGCGGACGATCCGCGGCATGCTCCCGTACAAGCGCCAGCGGGGAGCCGAGGCATTCAGGAACATCATGGCCTATGTCGGCGTCCCGGTTGAGTTCCAGGGCAAGGAAGCCGAGTTTGAGACCATCGAGAACGCAGGGATCGAGCGGCTGAACAACCCGAGATTTGTCACCCTCGGCGAGATCAGCACCACACTCGGGGCCAAATACTGAAGGTGAGTAAGAGATGGCAAAGGTCGTAAATACAAGTGGTAAGAGAAAGACCGCAGTCGCACGGGCGACCCTCAAGGAAGGGAACGGGCGGATACGGATCAACTCCGTGCCCCTCGAGATCTATGGAACCGAACTGGTGCGCATGAAGATCTCCGAGCCGCTCAACCTTATCCCGAACTCCATCGATGACGTTGACGTCGCCATCGAAGTGAGCGGGGGCGGGATGATGGGCCAGGCCGAGGCTGTCAGGACTGCACTCGCCCGCGGGATCCTGGAGTGGACCAACGATCCGAAGGTCAAGGACACCTTCATCAACTATGACCGCACTCTCCTCGTCAATGATTCGAGGCAGAAAGAGGCCAAGAAGCCACACGGCCCGGGCGCACGCGCGAAGTTCCAAAAGTCTTATCGGTGAGCCAGACAAACACCATAGAGGAAAATCGAGATATGATCCCGGTCAGATGCTTTACATGCGGCAAAGTGATCTCCTCTTCCTGGATGGAGTTCAAAAAGCGGCGGGATGCAGGCGAGGATCCCAAACAGATCCTCGACGATCTCGGTTTAGATCGCTACTGCTGCAGACGGATGCTGCTCACTCACAAGGAGATCGTGGACGACATCAACCCGTATCAGTGAGGGGTCGTGGGGTAGCCTGGACTATCCTAGGGCGTTCGGGACGCTCTGACCTGAGTTCGAATCTCAGCGACCCCATTATCTATTATATGTTTTGAGGATGTATCATGGACCAATATACTCGCTATGAGAAAGCACGGATCATAGGAGCCCGTGCGCTCCAGATCTCAATGGGTGCCCCGGTCCTGATCCAGACGAGCAGTGTTGATCCCCTCAACATCGCACTTGAAGAATTCGAGGACGATCGGATCCCCATTACGGTAAAGAAAAAGGCGTGATCTGATGACCGATATTGAACAGATCGTACTGAGGACTATTCTGGACAGCAGAGGGAACCCGACCGTCGAGGCGGAGATCTATACCTGTTGCGGATTTGGCCGGGCAGCTGCGCCGAGCGGCGCATCCACCGGGACATGGGAGGCAAAGGTCAGGTCACCGCGCGAGGCGGTTCCCGCTGCACGCGAGCACCTTGTCCCGACACTCATCGGGATGAACGCTGCAGATCAGGCTGGATTTGACAGGGCCCTTCATGAAGCCGATGGGACACCTGACTTTTCGAACATCGGCGCAAACGTCGCTGTCGCACTCTCCCTTGCATGTGCGAAGGCTGCGGCGAACTCTATTGGCGTCCCTCTCTTCCGGTACCTTGGCGGGGCCTTCGCCCGGAAGACCCCCCTGCCCCTTGGCAATGTCATCGGTGGCGGGGCTCATGCCACAAACGCCACCGACATCCAGGAGTTCCTGGTAATCCCGAACGGTGCGTCCTGCGCAGAAGAAGCGGTCTTCGCAAACGCCGCCGTCCACAAGAAGGTAAAGGATCTGCTCGTCAAGGCGGGCAAGGGATGCGGAAAGGGCGACGAAGGTGCATGGGCACCGAGGGTCTCCGACGCAGAGGCATTTGAGATCTTGAACGAAGCAATCGGCGCTGTCTCCGACGAACTGAACTTTGCGATTGACATGGGTGTCGACGTCGCATCCAGCGAGATGTGGAACGGAAACGCCTATGTGTACAGCGACAGGAAGAGGACGACCGAAGAGCAGATCGCTTATATCACAGACCTGGTGGATCGCTATAATCTTGCCTATGTCGAAGACCCCCTCGTCGAGGAGGACTTTGAAGGCTTTGCAAGCATCACAGCACAGGTCGGTGACAGGTGCCTGATCTGCGGCGACGACCTCTATGTCACCAATGCCGAGCGGATCATGCGCGGGATTGAGACGAATGCCTCGAACTGCGTATTGATCAAGCCCAACCAGATCGGGACGTTGACCGATACATTTGAAGCTGTCCACCTGGCAAAATCCCACAGCATGGACACAGTGATGAGCCACCGGTCCGGAGAGACGACCGACGAAACCATCGCCCATCTCGCCACCGCATTCGAATGCAGGTTGCTGAAATCGGGGGTTGTGGGCGGAGAAAGAATTGCAAAATTAAACGAACTGATACGTATTGAGGAGCTGATCTAAACATGGCTGAAGAGACTGAGATGGAAATTGTGCTGAACGAGCCCCTCGTCCCGGTGGAAGATTACCTTGCTGCAGGGGTTCACATCGGCACACAGCAGAAGAGCCAGGACATGATGAAGTTCATCTTCCGCGTGCGCGGGGACGGACTGTACATCCTTGACATCAGAGCAACAGATGAGCGTATCAAGACCGCAGCGAAGTTCCTTGCTGGCTATGACGCTCCGAAGATCCTCGTCGTGGCATCCCGCCAGTACGCCCAGTACCCGGCAAAGAAATTCGCCGATGCTATCGGAGGCACTGCGGCTATCGGGCGGTACATCCCCGGCCTCATGACCAACCCGAGCTTCCGCGGCTACGTGGAACCTGAAGTCGTCATTGTCACCGACCCGATGGGCGACGTACAGGCGATCAAGGAAGCAGTTCAGAACGGTGTCCCTGTCATCGGCCTCTGCGACACTAACAACATGACCAGCAACCTCGACATGGTCATCCCGACAAACAACAAGGGCAGAAAGGCACTCTCCCTCATCTACTATCTCCTTACCAGGGAGATCCTCCGCATCCGCGGTGTTCCCACTTCCTATACCCTCGAGGACTTCGAGACAGAACTGTAAAAGGAGGAAGAGAGATGCAGACGAGGGCATGCACCGTCGCAGGCATGTTCTATCCGGGAGACCCCGCTCATCTCGAGCAGTTCCTCAGTATGGTCAACCCGGAACAGACAGCCGATATGCCTGCTGCCCTCGGGATCGTTGCACCCCATGCAGGCTACCCGTATTCCGGTGCCGTGGCGGCACGGGCTTATGCCGCCATACCCCCCTCTTTTGACGGGACATTCATCATCATCGGGCCAAGCCACCACGGTTTTACGACTTCAGCGTCGGCAATACCCTGGGAGACCCCTCTGGGCATTGTGGACGTCGACGTCGACCTCGTGGAGGCCATAGGCATACCGATCGACGACGATGCACACGCCACCGAACACTCGATCGAGGTCCAGGTGCCTTTCATCAAGTATCACTTCCCACGGGCCAGGATCGCACCGATCATGATGGGCGATCAGAGCCTCAGGAGTGCTGAGAAACTTGCAAAGGCAATTATCGCCGCCGTGAAGAAGACCGGCCACGAAGTGCGGATTGTCGCCTCCAGCGACTTCTCCCACTATGTCCCGGAGAAACTCGCGCACCACGTTGACCTGCAGGCAATCGAGGCATTGAAGACACTTGATGTCCCCGAGTTTTACCGGAAGATTGAGTATCTGGATGTCAGCGCATGCGGCTACGGCCCGATCGCAACGATGACCCTTGTTTGCACGGCACTCGGCGCAACCGAAGCAAAGTTGCTCACCTATACCACAAGCGGGGACGTGACCGGCGACCCCCTTGTCGTCGGATATGCTGCCATAGCGGTGGTGTAAATTTGGCGACCTGGAGCGCCCCCGGCAAAGTTTTTCTTTTTGGAGAACACGCTGTTGTCTATGGGAAGCCAGGCGTGGCAATGGCGATCAGGCCACGCGTTGCGGTGACAGTGAGGAGGGCAAAGAACCCCACGCCGGTCCGTTCACCTTATATCGACGAGTGTTTCCGTTCGACCGGTGTGCAGGGGAGTGTATATATAAGGTCGCAACTCCCCAGTTCGTCAGGGCTTGGTTCATCGGCGGCGGTGACCACCGCCACCCTCGCCGCCATCTCAGACGAATTCAACCTCGGCTTTACGAAGGATGAGATTGCAGAGCGTGCCTTTGCGATCGAGAGGAAAGTCCAGAAAGGGAGGGCGAGCCCAACAGACACCTATGTGACGACCTTTGGCGGGATCGTCCTGATCACGAAGGGGTCGAAACGGCGCCTGCCACCGCAGAACCTCCACCTCGTCATCGGCAACACCCTGGTCCCCCATTCGACAGCAAAGATGGTGGAGCACGTGGCACAGATGCACCAGAAGCACCCTGCCATCGTCAACCCGGTCATGGACTCGATCGGGGCGGTGACCATGCAGGCGATCAAGTGCATGAACAAACCCCAGCAACTTGGCCATTGCATGGACATCAACAACGCCCTCCTCGAGGCCCTCGGGATCGGCCACCCCGCTCTCTCCAAACTTGTCCTGACCGCCCGCGCGGCCGGGGCCTTCGGGGCGAAGATCACAGGTGCCGGCGGAGGGGGATGTATGGTGGCGCTCTGCCCGAAACATGCAAAGAGTCGGGTCGCCGGGGCGATGGACGCCACAGGCGCAAAGTCAATCATCACCACCATCGACACAACCGGTATACGCAAAGAGAAAGATGGATGAAAAGATTATTCTCTTAAAATTCGGCGGGAGTATCATTACCGATAAGGCCGGGTCCGGGACTATCGATCACGCCCGCCTTGCCGCACTCGCCCGAGAGATCGCGAAAAGACCAGACCTCAGGCTTGTCCTGGTCCACGGGGCCGGGTCGTGCGGCCATCCCGAGGCTGCCCGATACCATATTCAGGACGGTGTCGGCCCTGCAAACAAGGAAGGAATAGCCGTCACCCACGAGGCGGTTACCGGCCTCAACAGGGCGGTCGTTGCCGCGTTAAGGGAGCACGGCGTTGATGCTGTCGGCATCCCCCCCCTGGCCGGATGCCGTGCCGATAACAGACATCTCATATCCTGTGAGCACCTACCTATTGCACAACTGGTGCGGCTCGGTGTCACCCCGGTCCTCCATGGCGATGTGGTGATGGACGCGAGTCGTGGTGCCTGTATCATTTCAGGCGATCAGATCATCCGGTACCTTGCCGTGGCCCTTGGAGCGGTTCGCGTCGGCCTTGCAACCGACGTGCCCGGCGTCCTGGACAACGGCGCGGTGGTTCCGGTGATCACAAGGGACACAGTAGGACGTCTGTCTATCGGGTGCTCGGAAAACACCGACGTGACCGGCGGGATGAAAGGGAAGATCACGGAACTCCTCGCTCTCGCAGATGCGGGAATCGAATCGCACATATTCCATGTCTCCCGGACGGCCGCATTCCTCGACAGAAAGGATCACGGGGGCACGATCGTCAGAAAGTGAAAGGGAAGAACTGGACAGGGACAGGCACACCAGAGAACAGGAGGAATTCATATAAGAGAAAGTACACAGACGTCCTCGCGGAAGCTGGACCATCTGCGGATCTGTTGTGAGAGGCAGGTCGAGGTCGGCAGCGCAGGCTTTGAAGACGTCAGGCTGGTGCATGCAGCCCTTCCAGAGCTCGACCTTGACGCGATCAGGCCCGAGATCAGATTTCTCGGGGCACGTCTCGGGGCGCCGCTCTTCATCGCCGCCATGACCGGTGGCCACCCGGCAACGACCGGGGTTAACAGGCGGCTCGCACGGGTCGCAGAGAAATTTGGCCTTGCCATGGGTGTCGGGTCGCAACGCGCCGCCCTCGAACACCCCGAACTCGCAGAGAGTTTTTCAGTCGTCCGCGACGAGGCGCCGCATGCCTTTCTCTGCGCTAACCTCGGCGCTGTACAGTTGCGAGAACACGGGACAGAGTGGGCCGAGCGCGCGGTGGAGATGATCGAGGCTGACGCTCTCTGCGTCCACCTGAACTTCCTGCAGGAGGCAATCCAGCCTGAAGGAGACCACAATGCCCGCGGCTGTCTCGCCGCCATCACCGACCTCTGCAAGGACTTCAAGACGCCGGTGATAGTCAAGGAGACCGGTGCGGGAATCTCGAAGGAAACGGCGGACCAGATCTGGGGGGCCGGCGCCGCGGCGATCGACCTCGGCGGTTTCGGCGGCACCTCCTGGGCAGCGGTCGAGATTGAGCGGGCTGAAGATGAGCGGTTGCGTGCACTCGGGACGGCATTCCTCGACTGGGGTATCCCGACCGTGGTAAGCCTCCATGAAGTGGCGGGAAAAGGCCCGGTGATCGCCACGGGAGGCGTGCGGAATGGGATAGACATCGCAAAGGCCCTCGCACTCGGGGCCGACCTCGGCGGAATGGCCCTGCCCCTGCTGAAACCTGCGATGGACGGAGAAGAGGCGCTTACGGCAACCGTATCAATGATCCTTCAGGAACTACGGGCCGCGATGTTCCTCACCGGATCCGGCAATGTTGCCGATCTCAGGAAGAAACGGGCATATATCACCGGTACAACCCGGCAGATGCTCGAAGAATAAGGATTCACATGGAGAATAAACATGGATACAGAAATTGTTGCAGTGGGCGGGTATAACGAAGTCGGCCGGAACATGACTGCCGTCCGTTGCGGGAAGGAGATCGTCATCTTCGACATGGGCATCAGGCTCGACCAGATCATGATCCACGAGGACGCGGAGATCGAGAATATGCACTCCCTCGACCTGATCGAGATGAAAGCCATCCCCGACGACACCATGATGAACACGGTGGAGGGGAGCGTGAAGGCGATCGTCTGCACGCACGGCCACCTCGACCATATCGGGGCTATCCCGAAACTCGCGCACAGGTACAACGCACCCATTATCGGGACGCCGTATACCGCCGAACTGATCAAACAGCAGATCCAGGGCGAGCAGAAGTTCGGGGTTAACAACAAGATCCAGGTGCTTAAGGCAGGTCATAGATACCGCATCTCCCCGAACCTCACCCTCGAGTTCGTCAAGATGCAGCACTCGATCATCGACACGGTGATGGCAGTGTTGCACACGAAAGACGGTGCCATCGTCTACGCGAACGACTTCAAACTCGATAGAACACCTGTGATCGGCGAACCGCCCGACTTCGCCCGTCTCCGCCAGATCGGGAAGGAGGGGGTGCTTGCCCTAATCGTCGAGAGCACGAACATCGAGAAGTCGGGGAGGTGCCCGAGCGAGCGGATTGCACGCGACCTTGTCAGGGATACTATCACAAGTTACGAGGACGACAAGAACGCTATCATTGTCTCGACCTTCTCCTCTCATATCGCGCGTATCAAAACAATAGCCGAGTGCGCTCACGAGATAGGGAGGAAACCCGTCCTCCTCGGTCGTTCGATGGAAAGGTATTCGACGGCGGCCGAACAGCTCAAACTGGTCGCATTCCCCCAGAGTCTCTCGGTTTTCGGGAACAGGCGGACTGTGGACCGCACGCTACGGCACATCATGAAGACCGGAAAGGACAAGTTCATGCCAATCGTCACCGGTCACCAGGGTGAGAGCGGGGCTATCTTGACACGGATCGCCCAGGGGGACACGCCGTACAAGGTCGAAAAGGGTGACAAGATCCTCTTCTCGGCCAAGGTGATCCCGAACCCCATGAACTATGGACAGCGCCACCTCGTCGAGACACTCCTGAAGATGAAGGGGGCCAGGATCTTCGACGACCTCCACGTGAGCGGTCACGCCTACCGGGAAGACCACTATGAACTGGTCCACCTCCTGAACCCCCAGCACATCATCCCGTCTCACGGCAACATTAACATGACCGGGGAGTACGTGCGGTTTGCCGAGGAGTGCGGCTACACCCTGAACAACGACATCCACCTGCTCAGAAACGGGCAGAGGATTCTGTTAAAATAACCGAGGTATTGTCATGAGTGATCTGAAGACCTATCTTGAGAAAACCGCAGAGCAGGTCGACATCGCGCTCGAGCGGAATTTTGGAGACGTATTCGGCGACCTCTACAAGGCGAGCGCACACCTCCTGCTCGCAGGTGGCAAGCGCCTGCGCCCGGCGGTGCTGCTTCTGGCCGCCAACGCCGTGAAACCAGGGCGTGCCGATGACCTGATCTCCGCAGCGATCGCGGTTGAGATGACACACACCTTCACTCTCATCCACGACGATATCATGGACGGGGACGCAACGCGCCGGGGCGTTCCGACGGTCCACACGAAATGGGACGAACCGACGGCGATCCTGGCGGGCGACGTGTTGTATGCGAAGTCCTTTGAGTACATCACCCATGCCCTCGCCGATGACAGGGCGCGGGTGAAGGCGGTGACCCTCCTTGCCCGGACCTGCACAGAGATCTGCGAGGGGCAGCACCAGGACATGACCTTCGAGCAGAAAGACGCCGAGGTCGAGGCGGCAGACTATATAGAGATGGCCGGGAAGAAGACCGGCGCCCTGTACGCGGCGGCGGCAGCGATCGGCGGGACCCTTGCCGGCGGGAATGCCATGCAGGTGGACGCCCTCTACCAGTACGGCATGAATGCCGGGATCGCTTTCCAGATCCAGGACGATCTCATCGACCTCCTGGCTCCGCCAGAAAAAAGCGGGAAGGACCGGGCATCCGATCTCCGTGAGGGGAAACAGACTCTCATCGCCATCACGGCGCGGGAGAAGGGCCTCGACCTCTCGAAGTATCACCATACTCTCACCGGTGCGGAGATCGACGCTGCGATCGCCGAACTCGAAGAGGCAGGGGTTATCGACGAGGTGCGGCGGACCGCGGAGGAGAGGGTTGCAACGGCAAAGCGTGCGCTCTCGGTCCTGCCAGCGTCGAAGGAACGGACATATCTTGAGGAGATCGCAGATTATTTCCTGACACGGAGTTTCTAAAGATGGACACAGAGATCAGGAGAGTCCTGTACATCTACGCGCTCCAGAACGCGGTGAAGCATGGGAATGTACCGAATGCAAAGGCAGTGATGGGGAAGGTGCTCGGCACCCACCCGGAACTCCGCCCGCACGCGAAGGAGATCCCGGGCCTCCTCGCCGGGGTGCTCGACGAGGTCGCCGCCCTGCCGGAGGATGCCTGGCAGGCAAAACTCCAGGAGATTGCACCGGAACTCGTGGCCGAGATGAACGAGGTCAAGAAGGAGACGAAGAAGGAACTGCCTCCTCTCGAAGGCGCCGAAAACGGTGTGGTGATGCGTTTTGCCCCCAACCCCTCCGGTCCCCTCCACCTCGGGCATGCCCGTGCAGCGTTCCTGAACGACGCCTACGTGAAGAGGTACGGCGGGCGGTATGTCCTGCGCATCGAGGACACCGACCCGCGGCGGGTGGTCCCTGAGGCCTACGAGATGGTCCAGGAGGATATCAGGTGGATGGGCCTGGGGATCACCGATATCGTCTACCAGAGTGACAGGATGGAGATCTACTACGACCTCTGCCGGCAACTCATCGAACTCGGCGGGGCCTATGTCTGTACCTGCGACGCAGAGAGGTTCAGGGAACTGAAACTCGCAAAGACGGCATGCCCGTGCAGGTCCCACACTGTCGAGGAGAACCTTGAACTCTGGGACCAGATGCTTGGCGGGAAGTTTGCCGAGGGGCAGGTGACCGTGCGGGTGAAGACCGACCTCGCACACCCCGACCCGGCGATGCGCGACTTCTCTATCTTCAGGATCGTCGACAGTCCGGCCCACCCGCGGATCGATGCCCGCGTCTATCCCCTGATGAACTTCTCTGTCGTGGCCGATGACCACCTCCTCGGGATCACCCACGTGATCCGGGGCAAGGACCACATTGCGAATACCCGTCGCCAGCAGTATATCTACGACTACTTCGGCTGGAAGGCACCGGTGTACCGTCACTATGGCAGGATGGGTATCGAGGGGGTCGTCCTCTCGACCTCGTCGATGCACGAGGGGATCAGGGCGGGGACATATACGGGCTGGGACGATGTCCACCTCGGCACCCTGCGCGCGATCGCACGCAGGGGTATTGAGCCCGAGGCAGTGAAGGAGGCGGTCCTTGACCTCGGTATTGGCGAGACCGATATCTCCTTCTCCTGGGATAACCTGTACGCAAAGAACAAGGCGATCGTCGACCCGTCCTCAGACCGCTTCTTCTTTGTGCCAGACCCGGTGCAGGTGGCAGTCGAGGGTGCACCGGCACAGACGGCCGAGGTCCCCCTGTACCCCGGCAATGAGGCGCGGGGAGTGCGCAAACTCACCTTTGAGGGTGCGGCCGTCATGCCGAAGGCGGATATCGCCGGGGCCGGGATGATCAGGCTGAAGGACCTCTTCAATATCGAGATGAAAGGTGAGAGTCGGGCAGTCTATGCCGGCGACGACCTCGCAGCGGCGCGGGCGGCGAAGGCCCCGATCGTCCAGTGGCTCCCCGCGGAAAAGGGTATCTCCTGCACCGTCCTCACTCCGGCGGGCACGCTCACCGGCCTCTGCGAACCCGCGGTCGCGGGGTATGCGGGGAAGACCGTCCAGTTTGAGCGGGTCGGCTTTGTCAGGATCGACAGGGCCGACGAGAAGGGCGTCGTGGGTTACTTCTCCCACCGGTGAAGAAACATCTTTTTCTTTTTTTCCGGGTTCTGAGGATTTTTTGCTCCGTGAGAGGAGGCTACAAGCCCCAAAAAACGAGCTGGCGACACTGCAGATCCGCCACTTTTCCCTCCGCATTCTCCCGGGAGACCACTGTCCCAGGACTCCCGAAAATAGGATGGGACAGAGGAAGATAAACGCTGCAACATGCAGAAGTCTGCCCCATTCCATAATGAGGAGTAATGAGGAGAGATGTTCCGCATGAGGATCGACTTTGTGCCGTGCTCAACTTCCGCACAGTATATACGTCACTATATCGCACACATGCCCATGCGAACTATCAGCCTCCTCCTTATCACTGCAGCCATACTCCTCCTTGTCCAGGCGGCAGGGGCAACGGCGGCATCCCTGGAGATCGGGGATGTGGAGATTAACCCTGATGGAACCCTCACCGCCAGAGGGACGACGAACATCGCACCGGGCAATGAACTTCTCGTCGATATCGTCTCCTCAGGCTTTGGGGCGACATCGAAGGAGACATCACGGCCATTCTACGGGTCAAGCGGCACCGTGGAGGTGGAGGCAGGAGAACCCTACAACACCTGGGCTTACACTTTTGAGATGCTCCCGCCCGAGGCCTACACCATCACCGTCGAGTGGGTGGGAGGAGACGCCACGGCAAGCGGAACCTTCACGATCACCAGCGAGACGGCGAGCGAGGTCACGGCGGCCGCACCTTCTCCGGCGACGACGATGGTCCCACCGCCAGCGACCCCGAACCCGACACAGGCACCGTGGGGTGCTGCCGGGGTCATTATCAGTCTGGTAGCAGCGGTTTTAATGCGCCGATCTTAAATAGACCAGCCCCGATATCTCCATCCATGAAAAAAGCAAGCTTGGTCGGGGTTCTCCTCCTGGCAACCTCCCTCTGTTTTCTCTGTGGGGTGGCGACGGCAGAGATGGTCATGGACTGGACCTACACAGCACCGGCGATCCTGCGGGGCGTCTCCACCTCCGCAGACGGATCAATCGTCGCCGCGGGCGGTGACGACGCAAAGGTCACCCTGCTCAACGCCTCCGGAAGTCTCGTGTGGCAGAAAAGCGCACAGGCAACCGTAAACAGTGTATCCATCGCTCCCGACGGGACTGCGATCGGCGCGGCGTCATCAGACAACAGGGTCTATCTCTACAACAGGTCCGGCGACCTCAGGTGGAGTGCACCCCTTCCCGGCCGTGCCTATGCTGTTGCGGTCGCCGATGGAGGAGAATACGTCGTCGCAGGGTGTTCAGATGACAGAGTCTACCTCTTCGACGGAGAGGGAAAAGTCCTCTGGTCGTACCACACGAACGGGGACGTCTTCGGTGTTGCGGTCGCACCTGACGGCGGCCTCGTCGCTGCCGGATCGCAGGACGACAAAGTCTATCTTTTCGGACAGGAAGGTTCGCTCCTCTGGTCACAGGTGACTCGCGCGGACGTGCTCGGGGTTTCTATATCGCCTGACAAAACATTTGTGGCAGCAGGATCGGCCGACACGCGTGTCCTCTTCTTCGATGTAAACAGCACACTTCTCTGGAGCGTACCGACCATGGGGTCGGTCACGGCAGTCTCGGCGAGCAAAGGCGGGGAAAAGATCGCCGCAGGGTCCCTCGACCAGACCCTGTATCTCTTCGACAGGAGCGGTGCTGTCGCCTGGAAGAGTGGGATGGGATCGGCAGTGCGGGGCGTGGCCATCACCCCTGACGGTACCAGGATCGCCTCCGGGACATCATATGGCGGTGTCAGTCTGTACACCCTCCCGCCAGAACCGACACCACCGATAGTTACTACGGTCACCACGCCTACGAACGTCGCTATAACAGGAACACTTGCCGTCTCCTCGGTGCCGGCGGGTGCGGCAGTCCTCATCGACAACCTCTATGTGGGCAGGACGCCGGTCACCGTGCCCGACATTGAGGCTGGAAACCACACTGTCATCCTTGAACTCAGTGGTCACGATGCATGGAGCGGAAACTTCTCCGTCGAGGCAGGGGCGACGGCCATGATAAATGCCACCCTCGTGCCGTCGGCAACGCCGACGGCGACGACACCGACCCGCGCCGCTGCCCTGCCATTGACCGTCCTTGCGGGTCTCAGCATCGCGGGTGCTCTCCTCCTGATGAGAAGATAATAAACCACCCTCTTTTCTTTTCCCCGGGCGATATCCATAGGATAATGCCAAGGGTATATTTAGAAGAACATTTAAGGATCGCTGGCCCAAAGACGACGGTGTGATCGAAATGAACCGATATGAAGTGGGGATCATCATCGTGCTCCTCTGCCTCGCATCCACGGCCGGGTGCACCTCCCCATCGCAGTCGCAGACAGGAGGCTACGTTACCATCGCCGATATGGACATCGTCGTCCCGCAGGGCCAGCCCCCCTCGAATACCACTGCAATCGCGGTTATCCCCTATATCGACGCTCTGTATAATGACCTGGAGAATGTCGAGGTCCAGGTGAGCGCGAAATATGCCGGTACAGACATCGTCGTCACCGAGAAACGCGTAGCAGGACTGACCCTGCAGGCCGGGAAAACACATACTGAGGAGATCCCGATGACACTCGAAAACGGGCATAAATATGATATCTGGGTCTCTGTCTGGCAGGACGGGAGGAGGCAGGTGACAGGTTCGGTCACAGTCTACCTCCCCGACCGCACCGCCCATGCGAAGACGGTCGCCCGCTCCCTCCTTGCAGTCACGTCCCTCGACGTCATGACTCCTGATCTGGATACCGATCCCATCACCCTGGACATCTTCTTGGGCCTGGAGAATATCGGGCTCTCCCCCTCTGGTCAGGTCGAGGCGAAGGTGAAGGCATATAATCTACAGAAAGGGATCACGGCAGCACGGGAGTCGACAGTTCTCGGGACCATTGCCGGGAATGCGTCCACGGAAAGGAGCATCCGCGTCACTGTCCCGAATGGCTATGACTACGAGATCGGGATCGAGGTCTTCGAGAACGGCGCCCTCATCACGAGCGGCACAGGGCGCGTGACCCTGGCTCCGTCGCAGTCCTCCACCGGAGGAGAGACAGGGGAAGTGACGAAGCCACCCACAATAGCCGTCACCGCCGCACCGACCCCTGTGCCCGGAGAGGTGCAGGTCGGGCAGTTCAGGATCGTGGAGGGGGGACGGGCAGGACCGACCCAGCCGGGATTCGCGGCATCCCTCACCCTTCTGGCCCTCGGCGGCGCGGCATATGTTGTCTGGAAGAGGAGGGAGGAGGGATGAAGGACGGGGTCACTGCATGGAGAGCATATCTCTATGCCGTCACCTTCCTCTCCCTCCTCGTGATGGTCATCGGTGCGGTCGATGTCTGCACGGTCCTGCTGGAGGCATTCGTTTATCCGCCGCCGGCACCGTACCCGCAACCGCCTCCTTATTATCCCGGCTTCACCAGAGCGGCGGCAATGCTCCTCGTCGGCTTCGTCGTCTGGGTATATCACTGGCATATGCTCAGGAGGGACGAAAAAAAGAGGGAAGAGGGTGATGCTCACCGCTGAAACCACGCAAGAATACCTTTCTTTTCGGGTTTATGATAGAGGTGCACACCATCCTTGACTGTCCTGACATCTTCGATGGCAAAGATGTCCTGGGGATGACAGGTCTTCAGTGTGTCAAGGAGGGTCTGGAGCACAGAGCGCGGGACGATGGTGAAGAGCACGGCAACGCGTGAGCCGCAACAACCGGATCCGTCGATGCGGGTGACGCCGAAACCCTGTTCCCGCAGTTCGGTGACGACGGTGTCGGCATCGTCGCGCGCGATGATCCGCACCATGACATTGCCGACCTTGATCCTCTGTTCAAGGTTCATCCCGACGACGGTGCCGATGGCATAGCCACCGATATAGGCAAGGATACAGGCGACGCTGGTGAGGTGGGTGAGGACGATCCCGGTCGAGAGGAGCCAGACTGTCATCTCACCGACACCTGTCGCCGCCGCAGGGTACGTCAGGCCTTTTCCGACATAGACCTGACGAAGGGTCTTGAGGACCGTCTCCGGGATCCGGGCAAAGAGGATCAGCAGGGGCAGGAGCACCCAGTCGAGGAGCAGAGCATCCATATCTTTTCACCGTCCAGAATACGCGACAGAACCAGACAATTATCCTGTTCTATCCCTATAACACTGTTCTTTTGAGGCAGAGAAAAAGGTCCGGGATACCGGGATCAGAAGGAAAAAGTGGCCGAAGACCCTGCTCGCGCACACTGCGAAAAAGAGGGTTATCCAAGGAATTTCCGGGCATTGGCCGCCCTGAGTATTCCAGACCTGATGTCTGCGGTCCTGTTCTCCTTCAGGGCACTGCGGATGGATGCCGCAATCTCCCGGTGCTCTTCATCGGGTTCAACATCAACAAGGTCGAGGACAGCCTTTGCAAGGGACGGGGGCACGTACTCGGATTCGGGATCGAAGTATCGGGCGGCGTCGGCAAGGTCGGCATCGAAGTTGACGTAGACCTCGCGGAGGAACTCGATCTCGTCGGAGTCAAGAGCGTCAAGGCCGAGGAGTTCAGGCGGGAGGCCGACCGAGTACAGCGCGGAGGTGAAGGTGATCGCACGGGGGAGGGATATGCCGCCAGCACTCCTCGAGTAGCCAAAGAGGCCAATATGGAGTTTCCTCTTTCTCCTGCTCGGGACGAATGTGGCGACCCGGTTGATGAGGTCGGAGAGACCGGTGATTGCCTGCATGTAGGCGTTGGTGTACTTCGTGATGAGAGCGACTGCTGTCTCCTCCTCGATCTCGCGGGGAATGGTTGTGCGCTGACCCTCCAGGTCAGCGACCGCACTACGGACCATGTCCAGGGGATAGTCATACTTGAAGGCCGACTGGATGGTGAAGGTATGCACACCGGGGTACTCGGCGACACAGCGCTCGACTGTGTCGGGACGGAGGTTGCCTCGGAAGGGTGCCGAACCGACGCCGATGATCGGGTAGATGGGAACGCCAGTCTCCTCGGCAAGGAGGTGGAGGCGGAAGAGGGCGATCTTGTTGAGGAGGATCGCCGGGACCATGCCATAGTTCATAGCAGGGTCTGAGCGCGCCAGGAAAACACGCTGATAGGACAGGTCTTTGTCCTGCACGTACCGCCCGACAATCCCGGAGGCATTGAGCATGCTTGGTGCGTCCTCGAAGAGGGGGATGACATTGATCTTCTGCGGGGAGAAGGGACCGATCCACTCGGCGATAGTCATATCCCTCCCACCGAGACGCTTATACTGCTGCCCGACGACGAAATCACAGTAGTACTGGTAGATGTTGTCGATGGCGACGTGCGAGGAGGTCATCGGGAGGATCACCTCATAGATCGGGGGGATATTGTTCCCGGAAAAGAGGTGGGCCACGTCAAAAGAGCGCGGGATGCTCTCCAGGGTTTCAAGGAGGATCTTTGCCTCTGGCCTTTCAACTTCGGGGTTCGGGACGCGCAGGGTGAGAAAGAGGTCTTTTCCAAGTTGGTTATCCCTGAAAAAGGATTCATACCGGGAGAGGAGTTTTTTGACAACGAAGTTGTCGACCTCCTTGCCTTCACAGTCCCACATCTGCTCCCTGCATCCAAGATGCGAGTAACTGTAATATGCCTCCTGCACCTCGTCGTCACCGCCGAGTTCTGAGGTCTCGGCAAAGAAGGGAAGGTGGACGTTGTCCGGGTGCTGCGTGCTCATGCACCGTGGAATTCGTGGAATATCTGTCATTTCTATCACCATCATCCCGGGAAGGAGTGTGCCAGGATGTGGTCACGCCGGTCATGGACGGCGTGCCAGATTATATGTGAGGATGTACCTGATAATGGTGCCTACCAGCGAAGAGGGAGAAGAGAGGGATCAGGCACTGGCAGAAGCAATGATCAGCGTATGGTCCCTCCGCCCCGAGGGAGAGAGAACAAACGAATCGCCGGGGTCGATACGATCACCGTCGAAGACAATTATGATATCAGGTTTTACAGGAAAAGAATGCTCTATACCATAGGCACTTCTGACCAAGACCACGTCTCCACCATGCTGGACTGTACAGGCAACTGCCGGCAGCACAAGAACTCTACTTTCTCCCGGAGGTATCGTGATCCTGGAATGAATAAGTGAGATGTCACAGGCTAACTCGTCCGGGTAATTGTTGACGACAGTCAATTCAAATGGCCCTCCTCCGATGACTTCGACGACAGGCGCGCCTCCAATGACCAGACCTGCACCAAGACTGATTGCGGCGGCATGGGGAAGAAGTGTTTGTACGACTGAACCAGATGCGGGACCAGTATAGGAAATACGGACGGCGAGGATCATCAGGATCATCCAGCCAATCACAAAGACCAGTTCAAGAGGATTTATTCCCAGGATAAATCCACCGAGAATGATGAGGACAATAACAAAGATAAGTCCCCATGCCAGTATTCTCATAACTCGTCGGGACAGTTTCCTTGGTGTGCGGTCAGACTGGCGGATTGTTCTCAGGGCCGCAATGATGAGTCCTATACCAAGGACAATAGAGAGTTTGCCCACATTGTTCATCTCTCCAATTATATCGAGGATAATGCTGGATATCAGACCCCAGAGTACACCCGGGAGAAGTTCAAGCAGAGAATCAAATTCTTTTTCCTGATCATATGGACCGGTTGCCTCCTCGACCATATACCCCTCCATTTCATACATATATTCACAGTATAAACATGTATGGCCAGACCTGGCAGGAAAATAAGTAACAAAAGAGGTACAGATTCACGATATAGAGGAAGTATAGCAGCGAATTACTTTTCCCAAGCGCTCGCGCAACTCAGTACACGGCAATACGTGAACAGGCTTAACTACCGGGTTCGGAATGAGTCCGGGTGTTTCCCTGTTGCTATGGCCGCTATACACTATATAGTCGGCATGATAGGATATAATGATATGTAAAAGGGCGTTAAAATTCATTTTAGAGAGATAAATAATCCAGAGCAGGAAAGTAGACGTATCAATCAAACAGAATTAAATAACTCAAACAATATCTTCAGGATAAACACACAAAAAATCCAAGAAAAGTCACATTTCATAAGGAAGGGGATAGCAGCGAATTACTTTTCCCAAGCGCTCGCGCAACTCAGTACACGGTAATACGTGAGTGGGCTTAACTTCTGGGTTCGGAATGAGTCCAGGTGTTTCCCCACTGCTATGGCCGCTATCACCCAAGCCAAGGCCCGGAATCGAACCGGGATGTAGTTGATCTGCAGTCAACCGCGTAGCCTCTCCGCCACCTTGGCAGCCGTGTTATCTATAATGTTACACATTATAGTGTTTAAAGGTATGCACAACGGATTTCGTCTGGGTTCAACGGATAGCTGGATTTGGACGTTAGTACCTGCGGACTGAACATGTCGTGGTCTTCATGCGTACATCCCAGGCCTATCAAGCGGGTCTTTTACCCATGTCCTCAGCGGAGTCTCT
>NZ_CALFSA010000173.1 GCF_937919355.1 uncultured Methanofollis sp.
CTCGACCTTGGACTTGATGACCTCGACCCGGCGGACCGGGAAGATCGGCTTGATGACCTTGAAGATCTCCTTGGCAGTCTCGCCGGAGACGATCGCCTTCGAGAACTCATCGAAGGAGGTCTGGGCACCCTGCTCGAGGACGCTCTTCATGATTGCGCCCCTGATCGCGTGCACCTGGCTGAAGTTAGCCCTGTTGATGGTGAAGCACGTGATGGTGAGGCGGACCTTCTTGCCGTCCTGCGTGGGGACGAGGATGATCGTGTCGATCCTGGAGGTCTTTCTCTTTACGAGGCCGCGCATGTAGTCGCGGGTGATCTCGTGCCCGACGAACTCGGTGTAGGCCGCGTCGCCGGCGACGTTGTTCACCCTGAAGCGCATCTTGATGTGCTGCTTTGCGTAGTCCTGTGAGATCTCGCCGAGCGTGGTCTGCATCACGCGGCCCATCACGAAGGAGGGGTCAGCGGAGATCGTGTCGCCGATGTACGTCTTGCCGAAGGACTCGGAACCATAGACCTTGTACCAGGACTTGGCCTTCCAGCCTTCGACTCTCTTTCCAACCTGCTTTCTCTTTGCCATGAAATCACCAGATTATTTGCATCAAATTCTTTCTCATCTTCTCCAGAGGTGTATGTCTCTCAGGCCCTGTCTGATTTTTCATGGAGGTACGAACAGACGTCCTCCGCGATGGCGAGGTTCATCAGGTAGTCGTCCACCGACGCCGTCACCGACCGCAGGTGGTCGCCCCTGACCGTTGTGACGACTGCAGTGACTGCGGCCGTCGTCTCCATGCCGGAGAGGTTGTCCGGGGCGAGGGCGCCGGCGACACACTCAGCACGTGCGCTTTCGGTCGTGATGGTGCCCTCGATCTGGATCATGCAGCCACCGCCCTGACGAATTCGGTCCTGAACTCCTCGATCCGGTCTGATGGGATACGTGCACCGCCGCGGTTCCTGTGGCCGCCGCCTGTCCCGCCGGTCTGTGCGGCGACCGTCCTGAGGATCTCCTCGAGGTCGGTCTCTACACCGGGCGGGCAGCGTGCCGAGACCTGCCAGACGTCCCCGGCGGGTGCGATCACAGCGATCGGCCCGGTCTGCCTGAGGTCGTAGGCGAGGCAGTCGGCGACGCCGCTTGCCGCTACGGCGTCGGTGACCTCATAGATCACCCCGGCGTCGTCGGTCTTCCTGGCGGCGAGTGCGTCGAGCACCCGGTGCCTGAAGGCCCCTGCGACTTCCACGGCCTCGGGGACGCACTCCGGGGCCCTGAGGCAGACCGATGCCGCAAGGCCGCCGCGGCCCTGCTGGCCGCAACCGTCGATGACGGCGGCAAGGGTGCGGGCGTCCTCGATCACCTCGCGTTCCAGCCTGTAGCGGTCGCCGTAGACGCGGGAGAAGACCGATGGTGCCGTGTCATCCCCGGCCTCCAGGACGAGGAGGGAGAGGAGGACGTCGTCGGCCACCTCTTCCTCACCTGTTGCTGCGTCGAGGGTGCGGGTCACGGTGTCTTTGTTCCCGCTGAAACCGCTGATGTACGGGGTGACCGCTGTTTCAAGGGCTTCACGCAGGGTGTTCCCGGGGAGGAGGATACCTCTCTCGGGGCTGATGAAGCCGTTGGCGATCCCCTCGTTCAGGATCTCCCTGTTGGTGCCGGAGAACTGCTGGCCGTCCCCGATGATGCCGAGGACAGCAAGCCCTGCAAGGTCGCGGTTGTCGCCGAGTGCCTGGGCGACCAGGTAGGCCGTGCCCGATGCGGAGAGTTCCTGTTCCCCGTCGAGGCCCGCAAGGTGCGGGTTAACATGGAACTCCCCGGTGAAGTGAGGGATGTGATGGTCGACGACCATCGTGCCCTCAGGCAGGTCGGCAAGGCTGGCGCCGAAGTCGCAGAGCAGGGTCGAGTCAGGGTGCTCGACTTCGTCGGCCCTGATGCCCTGCTGTATCCGCAGCCGAAAGCGGAGGCCCGCGCGGAGCATGGCCTGGCAGAGGATCGCACCTGCGGCGATCCCGTCGGCGTCATGGTGCGCGTAGACCTCGACGAAGTCGGTGGCACGGATCTTCTCTGCCACCCGTTCAGCAGCGGCCTGAATGGACATGACTTATCTGGAGAGGAGAATCTCGGCAGTCTCCGGTTTGTAGATCCAGCCCTTTTCGAGCTTCCCGCTTGCCGTGTAGTATCTCACCAGGCGGCGCACCTTGGACTCGGTGAGCTGGAGCTGCCGCAGGTTGTGAATGTCGTTTTTGTTCACGGCAAGGTGCTTCCTCAGCCCGAGCGCCTTGGCGATCAGGTTGCGGAGGTCCTCGGGGATCTTCGATCCGAGGTTGTGCTCGTCGAGGATCTCGGTAATCTTCTTGCCGGTCACGAGTTTGACATCAGAGACGCCGTACTTGTCCCTGAGGATGAACCCGATCTCGCTGCTGGAGTTGCCCTTTTTACGAAGGTCGACAACAATCTTCACCGCTTCGTCGGCCGACATGCCGCACCACTCGGGTGCTTCGGTGCGGTACGGGGCGACGGAACAGGACTTGCCTCTCCTTCGTGCATGCATTCGTGCCATGATCTACCTCTCAAATGACAGAGTAAGTCCAGAAAAGAGCAGAATGTACTTCTACTGACTTTTCGGTAATCCCGAGCCATTTCGGCCATGCCATCGGGCACGTCGGACTTACGTCAGCCAGCACAGGAATGTGCTGGTTATTCATCCACCTGCGCGGTATTAAGGTTGTCGCCGGTGTGTTGGGGGGGCGTCCGGGCGAGGGTGCGGAGGGGGCCGTCGTCCTGCGGAAGGCGCGTCGGCAGAGAAATAACCTTTAATATCTTTGAACGGCAAGAGTGTATGGTACCTGCGATAGTAGTCTAGTGGTAGGACAGTGGCTTCCCAAGCCACTAACTCGGGTTCGAATCCCGGCTATCGCATA
>NZ_CALFSA010000174.1 GCF_937919355.1 uncultured Methanofollis sp.
AAGGCGTCGACACAATCGAGGTCAGGGTGCTCACCGGCACCGACCTTGCAGGACTCGCGGCGGCGATGCGGGCCTATGGCGAGGAGCATAACCTCGCCTTCTTTCTGCGTGACGCAAAGAACATCGAGAAAGCGGATGCATGTGTTCTGATAGGGTGCAGGGGCCAGCAGACCGCAGGCGTCAACTGCGGCGGGTGCGGCCACCCGACCTGTGCGGATATGGCCGCCGCTATCAAGACGGCGAGAACAGATGACGCCCCCTTCAAAGGGCCGAACTGTGCGGTCAGGATCACCGACCTCGGCATCGCCGTCGGGTCGGCGGTAAAGGTGGCGTCCATGCACAACGTCGACAACAGGGTCTTTTACTCCGGCGGCGCCGGCGCCCGCACTCTCGGACTCCTCCCCGACTGCACCGTCGTTTATGCCATCCCCCTCAAGGCATCAGGGAAGAATATCTTCTTTGACCGCTCATAGAAACAGGCATGCCATTGATGAAGATCAGGGGCGGCGACCTCGACCTCGTTGAATACGAGTTCGAGCCCTTCACAGCAGGGACAAACATCCGCCCCCTCAGGATCGACCGACCCCTCAGACCTGTGCCTCAACCAGGCACGTTTACGGTCCGGGCCCCGGCACGCATCCACTCGACAGTCCTGGACATGAACCGCTTCGCTCCCGACCAACCGGGCGGGGGGGGTTTTGGATATGCCGTCCAGGTGTACAGCACAGCACGTGCGGAGTGCACCGCCGACGGCATCGAGATCGAGTATGAGCGTACGCCGATCATCAGGCATATCGTCGAAGCATTCCGGGCGACAGTGGGGTACACGGGCGGGTTCAGGATCGCCGCAAGCGACCACCACTACAAGCATGTCGGCCTCGGGTCGACCGGGACAATGCTCCTTGCCGTCTGTCACGCAATGAACGCGGCTCTCGGTTCCCCTCTCACCGCCGAGGAACTCCGCATCCTCGTCGGGAAGAACTTCGTCGAGGAGACGGCCGAAGACAATGACCGGGTCGCCTTCGGCTTCGAGACCGGCGTCGGCCCGGCCGCAAGCACCTACGGCGGCTTTGTCGTCATGGGCGACGAACTGACCATCGCATACCGCCATCCCTTTGCCGAGGGAAAGAATGTCTTCGTCATCATCCCGCAGAGCGGCATCTCCTCCTCGGGAAAGAGTGAGTTCGAACTCCTCATGAACCGTGCACGCGACCTTGACTACCGCGATCGCCCGATCAAGGCTTATATGGTCCTGATGGACCTGCTGCCCGCGCTCGAGCGGGGTGACCTCAAGAAGGCCGGTGACGTGATGTGGGAGATCGAGTTCAGGGGATCGAAGAGGGCCGAGATCGAGCACCACGACTTTGCGATCTACAACATCATGAGCAGACTGCGCGAGGCAGGGGTCGAGTTCGTGGGCATGAGTTCGGTCGGTCCATCTATCGCCGTCATCACCGCGAAATCAGAAGATGAGATCAGGGAGATCGCCGACGGCCTCGGCCTCTCGGTGGCGCTCTCGACGGCGGTCGACAACGAGGGACTGAAGGTCACGCATACGGCGTGAGTGGAACGTCGGAGACAGACCAGAAAATTTAGGGCCTGGCGGCCGGGCTAACCCAGTGGGCCCTGCCGGCAAACACCCTCAAGAGAGTGACTGTCTCTTTCCGGGCACGAGGGGAAAAGCCGGGTGACGGAACACTCGTGCACTCGATCGAGGCCAAAAATATGAAAGATGAGAGTTGTACACGTGTTATATCAGAGGTGGGACTTCCTATGGCAACAGGTACATTACATGCACAACGGATAAAAAAAGGGATATGCTGCCTTCTCCTGGGCAGTCTCCTTGTCATATCGGCAGGAGCGATCTCCGTCGACTGGACGGGGGAATTGAATACAACCTTCCACAAGGGGACGTACACCGACATTTTCGCCGCCGGACAAACAGGGGACGGGGGATACCTGCTGGGCGGATTCGGGTACGGCAACGGGAATGACAGCGCCCTTCTCATAAAAACCGATTCAAAAGGTGTCGAGCAGTGGAATACCACGCCCGGGGGTGACTGCGTCGTCGCCGTTGTCCCGCTCGAAGACGGCGGGGCAATTGTGGGGGCATATACCGTCGACGGCGGTTTTCTTACCGTCACCGACTGGGCCAATGCCACAGGCGCATCGAGTCTCAGCAGGATTGATGCCGCCGGGACCCCTCTCTGGAATGTCACCATTGATGGACTGCGTCTCACCGGTCTCGACAGATTGCCCGATGATAAAATCGCGGTGAGCGGATGGTTGTGGAAACATGCCGGAGAGACTGAGACATTTGTCGGTATCTACGATCTCGCGGGTACGGAGGTCCGGGCAGAGACCTACCCCGAAAGAGCGGCACGCACCATTGCCACGGCAGCAGACGGGTCCATCTTCGTCGGGGGGACAGATGGACCGACGGTCGAGGGGTCTGTCTCCTCGTGGATCATGAAGACTGATGCCTCGGGAAAAGAGATGTGGGCTAAAGATCTCGCCGACCGTATTCTCCTGACGTCTCTGGCAGTGGACGACGGGTATCTGCTCGGCGGATCGATGACTTCTATCAATAATGAGACCGGAAGGGCCACGGTCATAACAGATGCGTGGGCCGCGAAGACCGACGACGCAGGCGTCATCGAGTGGGAACAGAAAATACCCGGCTTTGAGGTCCATGCAATGGCAGAAATTCCGGGAACGGGGTATGTCCTCGCCGGGCGCTGGGGTTCTGTGCCGCAGGTCCAGGTCATCGACTATAACGGGAAGGTCGTCGACGGTCAGGTCTGGAATGCCTGGAAAGGCAGACTGAGTTCTGTGTTCCTGACGCAGTCCGGAGAAATTGTCTCTGCCGGGTGGTCGAGGATGGACGGTAACGCTGATGGATGGGTCGTCTCGAGTGCGGCCGTACAGGATGCCGGGATGTCGACAGAGACCCCGACTCCATCGCAGACCGGGACGCCAGAGGCACCGGGCTTTCTCATTGCGACTGCGGGTACCGCTCTCGCTATCGCCGGGTTCCTGAGGTACGGAAGGAAATAAATTTTCAGGACTCTGGAGGACCAGAGGTCGGGTTGACATACCGTGTGCAGGAATGCAAGGCGGGTGTCTCCCCTCCGCTTCTCGGTCCTGCATTCGTTCTCTTTTGCAACCTGCAGCGATGATAAAATAGAT
>NZ_CALFSA010000175.1 GCF_937919355.1 uncultured Methanofollis sp.
CAGCCCCGGTGTTCCCCACACGCGTGGGGATGAACCGGAGTGCGTAGAATGAGCAGGAAACCAGAACTCGTGTTCCCCACACGCGTGGGGATGAACCGGGCATCGTCCAGACTATAGAGGATTCAATAAAGTGTTCCCCACACGCGTGGGGATGAACCGGCACAGCGGAGGGAGGAGGATCGCCAACGCCGGTGTTCCCCACACGCGTGGGGATGAACCGTTTCAATTGAAAAATCACCTGCGCCGGGTTCAGTGTTCCCCACACGCGTGGGGATGAACCGGAATATGCCCACGGATACCGCGATGGACACCGGTGTTCCCCACACGCGTGGGGATGAACCGGCCAGAGATCGATCTACGCGGTTCCGACCCGTGTGTTCCCCACACGCGTGGGGATGAACCGATGAGCACCAGGATGACAGGCACCACTGCAATGTGTTCCCCACACGCGTGGGGATGAACCGTACTCAAAGTATCGGACTCTTTCGGACCTTCTGTGTTCCCCACACGCGTGGGGATGAACCGGAACTTATCGGGCAAAACGATAGTATCCGTCAGTGTTCCCCACACGCGTGGGGATGAACCGGTGTTCAACATCTGTGACGACCTGGGCGACGTGTGTTCCCCACACGTGTGGGGATGAACCGAACTACTCAAGGAAATAGCAGAGTAGAACTTAGTGTTCCCCCCCTCTGCGGGGATACGACCCCCACACCCTCTCTCCCACCGGGGGGCGGACTCACCCCGTCGCAAAAAAAAGAAGATTAAATATCGTCATCCTCGGGACGGATGACCGCGAACCCGACGACCCGGTCGCCCCCGTCCATCTTCATGACCCGCACGCCGCGGGTCCCCCTCTTCTGGACCGAGATGCCATCGACCGACGTCCTCATCACAATCCCCGAAGCGCTCATCAGTATGATCTCGTCACCGTCCGAAACAGCCTTCGCCGAGACGACACCGTCGCCGTACGGCGGCTGGATGTTCCGCACACCCATCGTGCCCCGGCCGTGGCCGCGGAACTCGTCGAAGTCCGTCCTCTTGCCCATCCCGCTCCCGGTGACCGTGAGCAGGTGGTTGCGCCAGACAAGACTCAGAGCCACCAGATAATCGCCCTCCCGCATCCTGATCCCGATGACACCCTGCGAATTGCGGTGGAGCGGCCTGACCGCCTCCTCCGAGAAGCGGAGACTCTGGCCCTTCAGGGTCGTCAGGAGCACCTCCTGCTCCCCGTCCGTGACCTTCACATCCACCAGTTCATCGCCCTCCTTCAACTTGATCGCCAGGATACCACTCGGCCGCGGCCGGGAGAACTCGTCCAGCGGGACCTTCAGCACCATACCCCCCTTCGTCGCGAAGAAGAGGAAATGCGCCGGGTCGAACTCCCGCACCGGTATGACCGCATTGACCAGTTCGTCCTTCAGGTCCAGGAGGTTCACGATCGCCTTCCCCTTCCCCGTGCGCGTGCTCTCCGGGATATCGTAGACCTTCATCCAGTATATCCGGCCCACATTCGTGAAACAGAGGAGATAATCGTGCGTGCTCGCCGTGAAGACGTCGGTGACCACATCGTCCTCCTTCGTCGCCATACCGATGACACCCTTCCCGCCCCGGCGCTGCATCCGGTAGGCGTCAAGAGGCATCCTCTTGATATAGTTCGTCGCCGTCAGGGAGACGAGCACAGGCTTATCCTCGATCAGGTCCTCCTTCGTGATCTCCCCGACCGCCGCGGCGATCTGCGTCCGCCGCGGGTCAGCAAACTTCTCCCTGATCGCCACGACCTCCTTCCTGATCTCCGCGAGGATATGGGCCCTGTCCCGGAGGATCTCCTCCAGGCGGGCGACCTCCTTCAGGAGCCCCGCCCTCTCCTCCTGGATCTTCTGCTGCTCGAGGGCCGCCAGACGGCGGAGCTGCATCTGGAGGATCGCGTTCGCCTGCGCCTCGTCGAGACCGAACCGCGAGACCAACGTCCCCCGCGCCGCATCGGCGCTCGGCGACGACCTGATCGCCGCGACCACGTCGTCGATACTCGTCAGCGCCAGGATCAGGCCGTTGAGGATATGCACCCTCTCGTTCGCCTTCCGCAGGTCGAACTCAGACCTCCTGCGCACCACCTCGATCCGGTGGTCGAGATAATGGCCGAGAAGGGCCGGCAGGCTGAGCACCATCGGCTTCCCGTCCACAATGGCGAGGTTGATGATCCCGAACGTGCTCTCGAGAGGCGTGTGCTTGTAGAGCTGGTTGAGGACGACCTGCGGCATCGCGTCCCTCTTCAGGTCGACGACAACCCTGATCCCGTCCTTGTCGGACTCGTCCCGCAGGTCCGAGATCCCCTCGATCCTCTTATCGCGAACAAGGTCCGCGATCTGCTCCACCAGATTCGCCTTGTTCACCTGGAAAGGTATCTCGGAGATGACGATCCGCGGCGTCCTCCCCTCGTCCTCGATCTCGGCCACACCCCTGACCACGCACTTGCCGCGGCCGGTGAGATAGGCCTCGCGCACGCCCGCACGCCCCATAATCACGCCGCCCGTCGGGAAATCGGGAGCAGGAATACACTTCATCAGGTCGTCGACCGGGACCGCCGGGTCGTCGATATAGGCGCAGACAGCGTCGCAGACCTCGCCGAGATTGTGCGGCGGCATGTTCGTCGCCATACCGACGGCGATACCCGACGACCCGTTCACGAGCAGGTTCGGCACCTTCGCCGGCAGGACCGTCGGCTCCTTCGTCGACTCATCGAAGTTCGGCGTGAAGTCCACCGTCTCCTTCTCGATATCCTCGAGCATCGCCTCGGCAAGGGGCGTGAGGCGGGCCTCGGTGTACCTCATCGCCGCCGCAGAGTCGCCGTCGATGGACCCGAAGTTGCCCTGCCCTTCGACCGGCATGTAGCGGTACGAGAACGGCTGCGCCATCTTGACAAGAGTATCATAGATCGCAGAGTCGCCGTGCGGGTGGTACTTCCCCATCACCCAGCCGACAATGCTCGCACTCTTCTTCGTCGGTTTGTCGTGAGTGTTACCGATCTCCCCCATGCCGTAGAGGATACGCCTGTGCACCGGTTTCAGGCCGTCCCGCACGTCGGGGATGGCCCGGCCGATGATCACCGACATCGCGTAGTCGATGTACGAGGACTTCATCTCGGTCTCGACCGTCACCGGGATAATAGACCTGTGCACCTCGTCTCCCTCAGATGTCAAGGTTCTTCACCTCCTGTGCATGTTTCCAGATAAATTCCCGTCTCGGTTCCACGTCGTCGCCCATCAACTTCTCGAAAATCTCGTTTGCGTAACTCGCGTCCTCGATCCGCACCTGCCTGAAGACACGGTGTTCAGGATCCATCGTCGTCTCCCAGAGTTGTTCGGCGTTCATCTCACCAAGACCCTTGTACCGCTGGACCGAGATGCCCGTCTCGCCCATCTCGCCGAGGATCACCTTCATGTCCTCCTCACGGTAGGCGTACCTCTCCTTCTTGCCCCGAGACACCCTGAACAGGGGCGGCTGGGCGATGTAAACATACCCGCGCTCGATCAGTTCGGTCATATACCGGAAGAAGAAGGTGAGGAGGAGCGTCCTGATATGCGCCCCGTCCACATCCGCATCGGTCATGATGACGATGTGGTGGTAGCGAGACTTCTCTGCGTTGAAATTCTCGCCGACCCCCGTACCCATCGCCGCAATGAGCGCCTGGATCTCGGCGTTCTTCAGGATCTTGTGGGGCGAGGCCTTCTCGACGTTGAGGATCTTGCCTCTGAGAGGTAGGATCGCCTGGAAACGTCTGTCTCTCCCCTGCTTTGCAGAACCGCCCGCAGAGTCACCTTCGACGATATAGATCTCGCTCTTCGCGGGGTCGCGCTCCGAGCAGTCGGCGAGTTTGCCAGGGAGACCGGTGCTTTCGAGCGTGCTCTTCCGCCGGGCGAGGTCGCGTGCGCTCTGCGCCGCCTCACGCGCCCGTGCGGCAAGGATGGCCTTGCCGACGATCGCCTGGAGCACCTTCGGGTTCTCCTCGAAATATTCGGTGAGGGAGGAGTAGACAAGGGAGTCGACGATCCCCCGCACATTCGAGTTGCCAAGGCGCATCTTCGTCTGCCCCTCGAACTGGGGGTTGGCGACCTTGAGGGAGATGACAGCGTTCAGTCCTTCCCTGACATCTTCGCCCCTGAACGACGCCCCGTTCTTGAGGATGTCGTTCTTCTTTGCCGAGGCGTTGATCGCACGGGTGATCGCACTCCTGAACCCTTCAAGGTGGGTGCCGCCTTCCCGCGTGTTCACCGAGTTGACGAAGGTAAAGACCTGTTCCTTGTAGGTGTTCGTGTACTGGAGGGCGACCTCGACCTCGACCCTGCTCTCCTCGTCCTTCCGGTCGACGGCGATGGGGTCTTCGTGGATACGCTCGTCACTCTCGGTGAGGTGGCGGACGAACTCCGTGATCCCGCCTTCGTAGCAGTAGGAGTCCTCTTCGCCGTTTCTCTCGTCACAGATGGTGATCGCAAGCCCGGAGTTGAGGAAAGCGAGTTCCCGCATCCGGTGAGCGAGGACATCGTAGTCGAACTCGACGGTCTCGAAGATCGCGGGGTCGGGCATGAAGCAGACCCTCGTGCCGGTGAGACGGTCGCCGAACTGCTCCAGAAAGAGGGCACGGTCCTCGACGCCATCCCACGCGCCGGCGGCACCGTAGACCCGGCTGTACCGTGCCTTCATCTCGTCGATGCTCTCGTCCCGCGAGGTGAGAGGGGAGGTCATCAGGCCGCGGGACAGGGTCATTTCATAGACCCGACCGTCCCTGAAGACCGTCGCCTTCATGATGGTCGAGAGGGCGTTGACGACCGAGACGCCGACACCGTGCAGACCGCCGGAGACCTGGTAGGTGTTCTTGTCGAACTTGCCGCCCGCGTGGAGGACGGTGAGCACCACTTCGAGGGCGCTCTTCCCCGACTTCATCGTGTCGACCGGGATGCCGCGGCCGTTGTCCTCGACGGTGCAGGAACCATCGGCCCCGATGGTCACCCTGACATGGTCGCAGAACCCTGCAAGCGCCTCGTCGATGGAGTTGTCCACGACCTCGTAGACAAGGTGGTGGAGGCCTCGCGTGTCGGTCGAGCCGATGTACATGGCGGGACGCTCACGTACCGGTTCGAGGCCCTTCAGGACAGTGATATGGGAGGCATCATATGAATCTCTCATAGATGACCCCCACAGAAAAACAAGGGACGCAAAGTTCGTGGATTCACACTACATATTGGGTGTGAAACCTCTTTAAGGTACTCGAAAAAACACCATCGCTTCCGGGGGGTGGGGGATCGGTCCCGGCCGGCGGCAGAAAATATATCGTGCCAGACCTGCACATGTTCGCCCGGTGGAGGCATGGACACGAAGGACGAGACTCCGTCCCGCATTCTCCGGACGCTGAGGCTCAGGCCGCGGGGCATGACGATCACCGAGATCGCGAAAAAGACCCGGATCAACCGGAACTCGGTCTCGAAACACCTTGAAGTCCTGCGGGCCGCGGGGCAGGTCGATGCGGCGGTCATCGGCAACGCAAAGGTCTACTCGGTCGCCCAGCGCGTCCCCCTCTCCTCTTTCCTCTGTTTCACGCAGGACATGATCCTGGTCCTCGACAGCGCCTTCCGCGTCGTGCAGGTCAACGACCACTTCCTCGACCTCGCCGGCGTGGAAAAAAAGGACATCGTCGGTCTGCGCCTCGAAGACGCACATCTCCCTGTCGTCTCAGGCGAAGATGTGGCGGAGACGATCCGGGGGGTCGGGCGCGAGCAGGTCCACACCGAGGTCTCCTGCCGCCGGGACGACGGCGGGGTGTCCTTCTACAGCATGGAGGTGATCCCGACGGTCTTCGACGACGGCGAGCGGGGGTGCACCGTCGTCCTCGAGGACATCACCGGGAGAAAAGAGTACGAACGGCAACTGCACGAGAGCGAGGCGAAGTTTCGCACCATCGTGCAGGACCTGGCAGAACCCCTCTGCCGTTTCCTGCCGGGCGGGCGGGTCACCTTCGTGAACAGCGCCTTCAGGGAGACCTTCGGCATCGGGGAGGATGACCTCGCCGGGACGACCCTCTGGCAGTTCGTCCCCCCGGCCCTGCATAAGGGGATCGAGGCCGAACTCCGCGGACTCGGACCGGACGCCGACGTCTGCACCCTTGAGGTCCCGGTCGTCATGCCGACCACCGGGGAGACCCGCTGGTTCTCCTGGACGATCCGCGCGATCGTCAACGGCGAGGCGACGCTCAGGGAGTACCAGGGCACGGGGAGCGACATCACGGCGGTCAGGAGCCTGGAGGAGAAGAAACGCCAGTACATCCAGAAGATGGAGTTCCTGGCACGGGCGGCGATGGAGTTCGTCAACCTCCCGCCCGGCGCCGACATCTACGCCCTCATCGCCCGGCGGGTCTCCGAACTCGTGCCGGGTGCGGGCGTCACGGTCCTCTCCTACGACGAGGACGAAGGACAGTTCTCCCTGCGGGCGGTGATGGACGAGCGTTTCAGGGCCGGGGTGAAAGACGTCGTGGGGCGGGACGTGGTCGGCGTGGCCATCCCCTTCGTCGGTGTCCTGTCGTCCCCGTATTTCGACGACATCAGGGCCCTGCTGGAGAACGGAACGGCGGAATATCGTCTCGCCCGCGAACCCGGCGACGGAGGTATCCCGATGTCCGCCATCACGGTGGGGCGGTTCTCCGAGGAAGTCTGCAGGGATATCCTCGAACGCGGGGACTTTGTCAGGGCGTGCATGTTCGCCCTCCTCTGGGAGGGGCAGGTCTTCGGGAACATCATGGTCCTCCTCCCCCGCGGCCGCGACCTCACGGAGAGGGAACTGGTCTACTCCTTCGTCAAACAGGCGTCCATCGCCATCAGCCGGCATGTCGCCGGGGAACGCCTCCAGAGGAGCGAGAGGCGGTTACGGGACATCATCGACCTCCTGCCCTCTCCGGTCGCCGTCATCGACAGGGAGGGGGGTATCCTCTTCCTGAACAGGAAGTTCACCACGGTCTTCGGCTACACTCTCTCCGATATCCCGGACTGCGACGCCTGGTTTGGGGCGGCTTTCCCCGACCCTGCGGAGCGGGAAAAGGTGGTCAGGACCTGGGTGTCGGACGGAGATGCCGGGGAGGGAGGGCCGCGGCTCTTCAGGGTGCGGTGCCGGGACGGCGAGAGGAAGACCGTCGTCTTCAGGCCGGTGGTGCTCAGCGACGGCACCCGCTACGTCACCTGCGAGGACGTCTCCGAGGCCGAGCGGGTCCATGGCGTCCTCCTCGCCGGGATCGCCGGACGCCGGGGGAGGGGGCCGGGGCCGGGGCCGGAAAAACGCCCCTGATAAATCTATGCCATGCACTTCTGATTCGTAAATCTCTATGTGTTCCGGGGGCGAAGGGTCTGCCGTGGCATGCATGGGGGGTGCCGCAATGGAAAAGACTACAGGAAGAACGGACATGCCCGGACTGGTGGCCGTCGTCCAGAACGGCGACATCGCCAGCAGTCTCCGGGCGATGAACGAACTCAGGGCGGTCGGTAACGTGGCCGTCGGCCCGCTGGTCGCGTCCCTCAGGGACGGGACGACGGGTGCGGAACGCTGGAGGGCGGCGATGGCACTCGCACGCCTCGGAGAACCTGCCGTGGACCCGCTGATCGCGGTCGCCTCCAGCGGCGGCGAGGACGGGGTCACGAACCCGGCAGTCTGGGCCCTCGCCGAGATCGGCGACAGGAAAGCCGTGCCGCACCTCATCGAACTCCTCCGCCGGGAGTCGTCGGTCTGCTGCCGCGTCCTGACCGCGGCGGCGCTGCTCAAGATCGGCGACCCCGCGGGGGTCGACGAGGTGAACCGCCAGTACACCGAACACGGCGAGGACTACGAGGGGATGGTGAGCGAGGCCTTCGAAGGGACCTGACCACCACTCTCTCTCCTCTCTCCGCCGCTCGCCCGGCGCTCACCGCGCTCATGCTCACGCACCCGCACGGTGATACCTTTTTCAGGAATGAGGGCCTTCCCCTTTCCATGGAGAGCAAATTCGGCAGGGGCTTTGTGATCCCCCTCGTAGCGCTCGCCCGGCACTTCTCCCTCCCTCCCGAGCAGGCCTTCTACGGGGCGGCCGACCACCTCGACGAACTCGTCGTGCCCGCCAGGTTCGCCGGCACGCAGGTGGACGCCCTCGTGGAGCAGTTGAGGAAACGCGTCATCTGGCACCAGCCCGGCACGATGGACAGGGAAGACGCCGAGGACGTCAAAAGGATACTCCGCCGCCTGCTCGTCGAGGTCGACCGTTCCCTCGGGGTCGCCGACCCGCAGGTCGGGACGTACGAGTGACGACGCCGGCACCTCTCTTTCCCTCACCGGCACAAAGTCGGGTGGGGCGTAGAAGGCGACGAGAGGCACGACCGCGTAACATATACAGGTCCTCCGACCCGCAGGCGGCGACCAGTTCTCCCATCGCCTTCCTTGCGTACCCCTTCCCCCTGAACTCCACCCACGTAAACACGCCGTCGACCTCGCTCGCACACGTCGGAGTGGCGTTTGCAGCGTGCAACGCTCACCCGCGTGTCCTCGACGAAGACGCAGAAGATCCTGTCGGTCGGGACGATGACTCGCGAAAAGATCTCATGCTCGCCGGCAGGTGCCGCCGTCCGTCCTGACCAGAAGGTCTCGGGCGACTCATGATGGGGACGTGCGTCCTGCTCGTGGCGTCGCGGTCGAGGAGCGACCTGCTCAAAAATCCCCGGCGTGCCCTGTCTCGATAACGATCAGGCCCGCACCCTCCCGCACCGCCGCAAAGTGGACGAGGTGGACGCGCCCTGTGCCGGGGAACCGTGCAAGAGTGCGGACGATGACGGTCTCAAAAAGGGACGACGGCACGATCCCTCCGCGGTCTTTCAGGGGTTCAGGCCCCTCCCTCCTTCCGCCGGGAGGAGGGGATGAAGAAGGTCGCGACCAGGCCGAGGGCCAGGAGGACTGATATGGCGTCGAAGGAGAACTGCATCGCTCCGCTGACCGACGCATCGACGATGGCGGTCGCCTCGGGCATGTCTTCCTCGGAGACGTCGGGCGGCGGTGCCCCTGTCTTCATCTTCTCGGCCCATGCCACCAGTTCTTCCGTGATCTCCTCCTCCGACGCCCCGGTCGCGAACGTCGACCCGGCAATGCCCGAGACCATGCCGGAGACCAGGGAGAGGAGGAGGACGACGCCGACGATCGCCGTCCCGAAAGACGTCCCCATCTGCTTGGCCGTGTTCAGCACACCGGATGCGTCGCTCTCCTGCTCCTTCGACGTCGAGGAGAGGGTGAGGTTGGTCACCTGCGAGAAGACAAGGCCCATGCCGATCCCGAAGACCACCGACCCCGGTATCACCTCGCCGGGCACCATCGCCGCGGAGAAGATGCCGCGGAGCATCACCGTTCCGAGAATGGCGACGGCAAAACCGATGAGGATGAGCGTCCTCGGCGCCACCACGGCGGCGAGCCGCGACGCCGCCACCGAGAGGGCGAACATGGCGAGGGACATGGGCAGGATGGTGAGGCCGGTGGTGAAGGCGTCGATGCCGGTGACGCTCTGGAGAAAGACCGGGATGATGAAGAGAAAACCCGCAATGGCGACGTTCTGGACGATGCTCACGCCGTTGCCCGCCGTAAAGGTCCGGTTCCTGAAGATGACGACGTCGATGAGGGGCATCTCCCCCCGCTCTTTCCTGTGCTTCTGCCTGAGATAGAAGACGGCAAGGCAGAGTATCCCGATGCCGAGGATGACGGGGACGACTCCCCAGAGTTCGGGGACGCGGATGATCAGGATGCCGAGGACAATGGACCCGAGTCCCCCGAAGGAGAGGAGCGTCCCGGCGACGTCGATGTCCCGCCACGCGGCCGTCGGCTTCGCCTCGGTGAGGAGGTACGAGAAGATCAGGACGATGAAGGCGACCACAAGTTCCAGGCGGAAGGCCCAGCGCCAGGTGTAGAAGGTCGTGAGGTATCCGCCGATGATCGGCCCGAAGGCCATGCCGGCCGCGCCGATCCCGCCCCACATGCCGAAGGCGAAGGCCCTTTCCGCCCCTTCGTAGGTGGCGGTGAGAAAGGTCGTCGTCGCCGGGAGCATGAGGGCGGCGCCGAGACCTTCGAGGATCGCCCACCCGAGGAGGAGGGTGAAGACGTTCTGGCTGATCGAGGCGGTGAAAGTGCCGGCGCCGTAGAGGGCGAGGCCGACCAGGAAGACCTTCTTCCTGCCCATGACGTCCTGGAGTTTGCCGCCGATGATCATGAAGGAGGCCATGACCAGGGCATATATGGCGATGACCGCCTGGATCGCCGGGACCGTGGTGTTCAGGTCGACGACGAGGGCCGAGATGGAGACGTTCATGATGGTCGTGTCGATGACCATGATGAAGATGGCCATACAGATGATGACAAGGACGCCCCAGTTTGTCCCGTCATTCCCTGGCATCGACATGCACCCCGACGACCGATCACGGCGCCCGGGTAGATAATACTATGCAGGCACCACCCGGACCTGACGCAATCTTCTTATCTCCCCATGACAACAGGGGCATCATCCTGCAGGCGGCGCGGGCCGACCGCAGACGAGGGGGGAAAGAAATTTATGGGTTTTGCAGCCCCGGTAACGATTGTTTATCCGAGGATAGAGTCGCTCGACACGATCCTCGGGAGTACGGTGAAGAATGCGACAGGCGAACATCTCGGCGTGATCCATTCCCTGATGATCGACACGGCTTCGGGCCTGGTCACCTTCGGTGTCCTCTCATCGGGCGGGATCATGGGTCTCGGGGAGAAACTCTACCCTGTGCCCTGGCAGGCGCTTTCCCGCGACCCGAAAGCGGACGAGTTCACCCTGAAGGTCAGGAAAGAGACCTTCGAGACGGCGCCGAGTTTCGACAAGGGCCACTGGCCGAAGGCCGACGACATTGCGTGGTTCGAGCGGGTGTACCGTTTCTACGGCGTCGAACCTGTCTGGGAGACGAAGGTCACGTGAGAGGGGGAGGAGAAAAGAGGCAATAGATATCTTAGGCACACTGTGGGATAACTAAACTTACAATTTTTGTAAATTATCATCTCTGCAGGCCTGCACGAGAGGATAGAGGGGCATAGTGCGCCCCCTCGTCATGCATTAGTTAACAAGCCTTACAAAAATTGTAAATAGCCACCTATACGGCATTTTGAGGGGGCCTATAGAGGGGCCGGGGCCGTCGCCCCTTACATCTCTCGATGACAGTTATAGATCTGATCGACCCGGTAGAACCCCCATCCGATAACAATGGCCCCCACGAACGCCAGGAAGAGGGCAAGGACCCCCGGCCCCCAATGATACAGATACCAGATCGGGAGAATAAGGAGATAGCACAATCCTCCCATACAGAAACCGCAGGCTGTTTCGGAGTCGAGCCTCTTCCCTTTCAGGTCTTCACGCTCTTCCATAACACTGTTTCATTCTCCGTTTAGGTATAGATACCCTGTCATGGGTGAGAGGGCGGAACCGTCATGATCCTTGCCTCGCAAATGATAAACATAGCAAAATTGGGCCCTGTTGGAATCATCATACTGGGTTGACGTCTCCCCCTGATCACAGTGAGGGAGGCACGGATCCTCCACCATCCCCCATTTCGCAGACCGGGGGCGCCTCGAAAACCTCAAGTTTTTCTTGAACACACTATCGCTCGTTGTCCCTGATCCCTACCTGCGATTGACCCTAGAAAGAGCGAAAAGACATCTGAGGATGGAGATTGCTGTGTCCCCACCTAATCCTACTCCGGGGTT
>NZ_CALFSA010000176.1 GCF_937919355.1 uncultured Methanofollis sp.
AGGCTATGGTGCGGAACTTCGAGAGGAAGACGGAGGCGCTCGACCCTGCCTACCGTCGCCGCCTCATACCGAAGGTGCGGGAGGAGACGGTCGGGGCGTATCACGACATCCTCCTCCTCTGCCGGGAGGGGCAGGTGCCCGAGGGCCAGGTCGCGGCCGACCTCCCGGCCTATGCGGCGATGGTCGCCGACGCCTGCCGGACGCGGGGAGGGGCAGGGAAACCTGCCGACCTCCTCTTTCTCACCTATCTCCTCGCCGCCTTCACGATGTACGTCCGCGGCCGTCCGGCGCACCCGCCGGGCACGCCCTTTCCGGGCGGACTCGAAGTCTACGAGGAGGGCGGGGAGTACTACTGCCCGGTGCGGGAGAAGGAAGACGATGTCCCCTACTCGCTCTGCCCCTTCTGCCCGGCGCGGCAGGACACCGGCAGCCGCGCCCTCCACGGCGCCGGTGCGGAGGAGAGGATAGAGAGACTCGGGGTCATCGAAAAGTCACGCCGGGACTACCACGGGTGAGGGGGACCCGCCGCCGGCGAGGACGATCCGTCCCTCCGTGACAGGGGTGAGGGGTGTCTGCGCCCTGACATATGCCTCGACGGTTTCAAGGACCGTGATCCCGGTCCTGAGTTTTCTATCATCAGGGATTGCGGCGAAGAGGGCATACCCGTCCCCTCCCCCTGCAAGATAGTCGTTGACCAGGACAGTGTATTCCCTGTCGTCCTCGACCGGCACCCATCTGTCGCCCTCCCGGACAAGGATCGATACGACCCTCGACCCCTCGCACAGCACCTCCTGCACCTCTTTTCCCTCATAGACCGCGGCATATGCCGGCCTCGCCGTGTCGATGGTCGCCCGCACCCCGCCGACCTGGAGGAACCCGGACGCCTGAATGCCCTTGAAATCCGGGCCGAGAGCCGAGGCGCTCATCTCGAAGATCCGGCGCACCTCTGTCCCGTTCATCCTGACGATGACGACCTCGTTCCCGAAGGGGAGGACCTCGGAGAGCATCCCGTGGGTGATCGGACCTGCCGGGAAGACGCGGTCGCCCCTGATGCCGCCGCTGTTGATGACGGCGATGTCGGCGTCCCCGAACCATGCAAGACCTGCATCGGCGATCAGGTCGCCGAGGGGCATCTCCCCGGTGCGCAGGTGCGCTTTCACGGCGTCGACCGCCACCGTGCTCTCGCCGATCGCCTCCTCGCCCTGCTTCTCCATCGCCTCCCTGAAGGGTGCGAGGTAGTCGCTGACCACAGGGTTGGACGCGACGGCGCCGTCCATCGGCACCGTCTCCCATTGCCAGTCCTCGATCCCGTCGCCGGTGAACGCGAACCTCAGGACGCCGAGGTTCTCGCCCTGACTGCCGTCATGGACGATGACCGTCGTCCACCCGCCCGGTCCCGCAACGCTCTCGCAGACATAGGTGTGGTCGTGCCCGCCGACGACGAGGTCGATCCCCTCCACCTGCCGGGCGAGGTCCTCGTCGCAGGCAGTGCCCATATGCGAGAGGGCGACGACGATCTCGGCGCCGTCCTCCCTGAGGGCCCTGACCTCCTCCCTCGCCACGCCGACATAGTCGGGGTCGACCGTGACATTGGGGCCGGGACTGGTGATGACAGCGAGGTCGGGGGTGATCAGGCCGAAGAACCCGCAGCGTACCCCGTCGACGTCGATGACCGTCGAGGGCCTGATCACCGCTGCGAGGTCGGAATCGTTGATCCTGAGATTGGCCGAGAGGAGGGGGAACCCGGCGTGGCGGGTGGCGTTCAGGTAGTGCGCCGCCCCGAAGTCGAACTCATGGTTGCCCGGACAGGCCGCGGTGTACCCGGCAAGGGTCATGGCCCCCAGTTCTGGTTCGCCGCCATAGGTGGCGTACAGGGGACCGGTCAGGTCGTCTCCGGCCGAGACCAGGACCCACCCGTCGGCATCCCGTGCGACCGCATCTTTTGCGCCCGCGATCCTCTCGAGGCCGCCGACGGTCGCGCCCGTCGCGTTCGCGTAGGGAAAGATATGGCCGTGGAGGTCTGCCGTCGTCATGACGGCGACCTCTTTCCTCCCGTCCTGAGGGGGGAGGGAGGCCGCAGCGAAGACGAAGAGGCCGATGAGGGCGGCGGCGAGGAGGAGCACGCCGACCTTCATGCCGGGAGAAAGAGAGAATGTTTTTTTCACTCTTCACAGGTGCGGGAGGCCGGGAGATATGGTTTTTTCTTTTCTCCGGGAGGACGGAGGACGCGTTACGGCGCCCCGCCGCCGGCAGGCCGCATCATGGGCTGCACATTCGACCCGGCCATCTCGCCCATGGCGAAGGCGTACCTCTCCCTGATCGTCGTCGGGAGACTGCTCTCCGGGATCTTCACAAAGCCGAAACTGCCGTAGAAACCGACGAGTTCGAGGGTGGAGTGCATGTACAGGGCCTCCCCCCCGCAGGCGGAGACGAGCGCGGCGACCACCTGCTTCGCGTACCCCCTCCCCCTGAACTCCGGCGGGGTGAAGACGCCGTCGACCTCGAAACCGTCGGGGTGGCGGCGGCACCGTGCCACGGAGGCGAGGGTGCCCTCGACAAAGAGGCCGAAGATCCGGTCTGTGGCAGGGTCGGCTTTCTGCCCGCGGTAGTGCGTCCAGACCTCGTCGACGAGGGGGAACTCGGCGGCGTCGATCTCCCTGACCGCGATATCGAAGTCGAGGGCCGGGACGATGACGCAGACCGGCACCCCCGCCCTTTTCGCGACGTCCGCGGCCGTGCCTCCGATGGGAATGTTCGTGATGTAGTCGGTCCGCCCGAGGCGCGGCAGCAGGACGAGGGAGACACCCGCCCCCGCGGCGACCTCGCAGATCTCGTCGGCCGCGGGCCCGACCCTGAGGAGTGTCTGCACCCTCACGCCCTCCTCTTCGAGGCGGTCCTTCAGTCCGGCGAGGCGCTCCTCGGCGTCCCTGATGAGGACGTCCATCTCCGC
>NZ_CALFSA010000177.1 GCF_937919355.1 uncultured Methanofollis sp.
GTTGTACCAGGCCTTCGGCATGGCGTCCTCGTCCAGGAGGATCTTCGTCTGCATGGAAGGGAGTACGCTATGAACATAGATATACATTGTGGAACAAAATAGTACATGACGGAGTATGGCGAGAGTCATATAGCAGGACGACCCATGATAACGGAGATGGACGGCATTGCAGGGGCCCTGATACTCGGCCTCGTCATCGGTCTTTCGGGTGCCCTCGCCCCCGGACCGACGCTTGTGGCGACGATCAGGGGGGCGCTCTCCGAGGGGTGGGCGGCAGGGCCGAAGATCGCGGCAGGGCATGCCGCGCTGGAGACGGCGGTCTTCCTCGCCGTCGTCGCGGGACTCGGCATTGCGGCCGATCCTGTCGGCCCCGCGGTCGCCCTCGTCGGCGGAGCGGCTCTCGTCGTCTTCGGCACCATGACAATCAGGGAGAGCAGGAAAGCAGTGCTGGAGGCCGCACCGGGCGGGGCGGCGGCCGGGAACCCGTATGTCGCCGGGGCCGTAACGAGCGCCGCAAACCCCTATTTCTGGATCTGGTGGCTCACCATCGGCGCCGGCCTCCTCCTTGACGGCCTTGCCGGGGGTCTCGCCGTCGCCGGCGCCTTCATGATCGGTCACTGGGCAGCGGACTTCGGGTGGTTCGGGCTCGTCGCCGCGGCCACGGCGGGGGGGAGGAGGGTCATGAGCGTCGGGCAGTACCGCCTCGTCCTCGCCGCGTGCGGTGTCTTCCTCATTCTCTTCGGGGCGTCGTACCTCTGGCAGGCCTTCGCCTGAGGATCACCTCTCTGCCGCGGAGCGTGCCGCGGCGTCGTCGTAGACGCGTGCCCTCCCTCGCACCTCGCCCTTCTTCGCCCGCGGGCTGAGGCGGTCGAGCACGACGCAGGACGGGTCGGCACCGGAGACGAGGGCGATGGCGTCGATGATCCCGGCACGCGACGGGATGGGGCCGGTAAACCGCGCCGTAAAATCGATCTCCGTCCTCTGCCTCTCCTCGTCTCTCTCGTACCGGGAAAAGTCGATGTCCATGCTTCACCATGCAGGGGGAAAAGGGTTGAAGGTTTGCGCGACCTTCCTGTCCTTGAATCACCAGAATGTGGATGGTGCTGATCGAGGCTGAGTCCCTTCAGAGGATGGCAAGAAGGAAGAGGTGCTGGCATCTTTAAAAAAATAGAGGGTGAAAGTCGTGTCTTTCTTTTTCCCAAAACAAAAAAGAGATCCTTGAGACAAGCAGACCTATAGTTTATCTCGGGAAAGATTCACGATTCTTTGCCTCTTTACGACCCTCATCTTCGGCCATACCTTTTGGAAGAACATATGTTTTAGAGACCGCACCATCTGCACAGACAAAAAACTCCCCTGTTTTCAGGTTCATGATCTCAGCAGAGTTTATCAGCATATTTCCAGAGGGGATCTGTTCTATCGTATGCTTGACTTCATTTTTTTCGTTCTGGACACCCAGCATCCATATGCTGACATTTTTTAGAATGGATTTGTCAACTTTTGCGATGTCCTGACAATCAATCCAGACAAAATTTTCTTTGACTGCACCCTGCCGGATGAGTTCTTCTATTGGACTTTTAAGAAGACTTTTTCGAGACTGGGGGATGAACTTCCAGGCTTCTGGGAGGAGAGTGATAACTCCATTCCTATTATGAAGGATCTCCTGTAAAACATCACTGATAATGTATTCTTGTATCTCTCCAGGAAATTTGGAGAGGTTCATCACATTGATGCCCGGTAGTAAGGTAAGTTCTCCTGCCACCTCGATTCCTTCCATCATTTTGAAATATTTAGACAGATATGCTTGAATCCGACGGAGAGACATATTTTTCGCATTTTTATCGAGGAGGATCTCTTTTTTAACCCTCTCGCGGAGTTCCTCAAAGGATATCTCACAATCATCATAGAGTAGGATCAGATCATTTCTGATATCCTTCATGCTATTATCACCAATAATAAGTGAAAATATAGATTCTGCAGTATTCCAATCAACCTTTTCCTTAATGAAAGGTTTATGAAGATGATAATCTCTGGAATTAAAGCATTTCTCACGGGGTTTTGTAATGAAGGATATTGCTTTTCTGCCGCTCCTTGAGATCAAAGCTTCAAGTGTTGTCGTTTTTCCTGCTTTCTGGGTTAAACCCGAGACAAAAAGATGACCCAGTTTTTTAATCCGCACATCCTTCCCGGTACCAGCCTCAAAACCGACCAGCAACCCATCATCTGATACCGAACCAGAAACAGGAATGTTCTGTGATGATGGCACGATTGTATCAGGTTTCATATCTCTGGTCGAAATCTCGGGTGTCGCTGGAACGACCACATCATGAAACGGGAAGATAAAGGATTGCTTTAGCCATTGAGCAACCTCCCTGCATATCTGCTGATCAATATGCTCGACGATGGCCCTTGTCTGGTCTGCGTCAGCCCTGAGGATGACATCTCCAAAATCATTCACTTTGACAATGCCCCTTTGCCTGAGAGACTCGATCAGTCCTGTCGGATTAGAGAAATGATCAATATTCTCTTTTAAAACAGAACCAGATAGATCGCCACCATTCAGGAAATCAAGTGTGCGTTCAAAGAACTTAAGTGTGATAAGTGAGTCGTGATTATTTCGTTCAAATATCTGATATAGTGCAGATATACGCGAGTGTCCCTCTTCTATATTTCCCAGTTTCGTCTTTATTAAATTCAGAGAATCCTGAGAAACCAGATATCTCGGCAGCAGAGTACACCTATATGAATTAAAAGAGTGAGCAACAAGGCAATATCCAGCACCCGATTGACGGACAAAATTTTTCAAAAGGTTATGAGGATTGATGGTATCGAGAAACGCATCTGCGATCAGAGGAATAAAAAATTCTGCTTCGGGGGGGAGTATTTTGATCAAGTATGATTGAAACATCTCAAATGTATTATAAAGATTATCAATCTTGAAAATCGGATAATTTGTCCCGGGAAGATAGCGCAACCAGTGAGAAAGCATGAAATCCCAAGCCAGATACTCCTCGAGGGTAGAAATATCAGGGGAAACTGCCTTGGTTCTGGAGCACCAGTCAGAAAAAACCCTATCGGCTACACTAGAAAGTGTACCCTTCATGCAAAGAACACGCTCTGCTCTATCACTATATTGCCCCTCATGAGATTGAGGGTGGGGATAGTTATTCGACTCAGTATGATAGTCTTTTACCCTGATGTCAGAATAGATAAGCCATTGTGAAAAGATTTGCCGAAATTCGTTGAAGTCAGCACTGGGATCATTAGAGAGACCAGAGTTAAGATTCAGGAGTATATTTTCTTCAGAAAGTGGTAAAAAGAAGTGTCCAGGATCATTCACGGGCTTAATCTTCGAAAAAAGAGAGAGCATGGGCAGAAGATCAGATTCGACCCAAGCATAGTCCTTTGAGGAAAAAAGTTTCTCAAGGGTATCAGATTCATCAAATAATTCCATAGAATTGGATTCGCATTCGCAATTAATAAAACATGTGAGAGTACTGTAAGTGGTACCCTATAGTCTCAGAAAATGCGGGTAAAAATAACACAATTGACACGAAAATCAGGCACTCGCCATCTTACAGAGTCATTGGCAATGCCAAGGGGACATCAGGATTAAAAAAAAGAGGGAGCCCCTCACTGCGCGAGATCCTTCCCCGCGGCAAAGGCCCTTCTCATCAGCTCCTCGCTCTCCTTCGCCTCGCCTGCCGCGAGCAGTCCGGGGGCGATGATGATCTCCGTCACCTCAAGGCCGAAGAAAGTCATCGTGACCTCGAAGTGCGTCGCCATCCCCTCGAACATAGAGGGGTTGGCATCACCCTGCGGGAAGATGAGGACGACCTTCTTCCCCGGTGGAAGCCGCGAGGTGAAGTCCGGGTTCACGAGAGCGTACCAGCGGTCGATGAAACTCTTGGTGTTCCCTGTCATCTGCCCGAAGTAGACCGGGCTCCCGATCACAAGGCCGTCGGCCGAGACCAGGTCCTCGTAGACAGGGTACATATCGTCCTTCAGCCGGCAGACATTCGTCCCCTTGCAGTAGCCGCACCCCTGGCAGTCCTGGAAGACCATGTCGTTCAGGTAGATGACGGCGGTCTCGGCACCGGCCGCATGTGCGCCGGTGAGCGCCTGCCTGACAAGGATGTCGGTGTTTCCCCCCTTGCGAGGGCTTCCCACAATACCGATGACTTTCATGCCCCTTCGATCCCCCATCAGGGAGGGGGAGTATATAACGTGATCCCCGCACCAGGCCTGAGCAGGGGGGCGGCGCGGGCAATCCCCTTCAGCCCGCACTGGAGGAAGACGATGCCGAGGACGGCCTCGACGAGGGTACCCTTCAGGTGACTGACATCTCCCTTCGGCCTGGAAGGGTCGAGGTGGATGCGGTACCTGTACAGCCCCCACCGGTCGCAGAGGCGGGCCATGTTTGCGTTGCTCTCGTACGCCCGCCGTTTCCGGGAGAGGAGGCCGGCGTCGGCGGCGCGGGGGCTCCAGATCTCGGGGAGAACCCCGATCTTCAGGGCGGCGTCGCCGATCCAGGCAAGCGTCTCCGCGGCCTCGGGGAGACGGCTCAGGTCTTCAAGTTCCTTTGCGGAGAGAGCACATCCCTCCTCCCCGAAGTGGACGAGGACCTCAGAGAAGAGGTTCCGGGTGCTCGGCATGAAGAAGGCGAGGATGAGCATCTCCTCGCTGGCGATCGCATACCCCAGGTCGGCCTCGATACCGGCCCTGACCCTCCCCCGGACCACGGCGATCTTTCCCAGTATTCTGTCGATCGATGAGAGCCAGTGTCCCATCACCCTGATCTCGCGGGTATTTGCCGGTGAGAGACGGGCACGCCTGGCGGCGATATCGTCACGCAGGACCATGAGATTTTTTTCAAGCCCGAACTCTCGCCAGCAGAGTGTGTGGTGCATCTCCGTCCCGTATTGACGTTATCAAAATAGATATATACTATATGCTGCATGGGGGTGTGCCTCAGGGGGAACGGGACGGACTGCCAGGGTGAGGCGGGTCCTCCGGCTGAAACGGTTGAAGGCCGGACTGACGACAGAGACGCCACATCAGGGGACCGAACAGATGCCGCAGGAAGATAAGACCAGGACGGCCATCTGCCGACCTGTACGGCAACATGATCGGCGGATAGAGGAAGGCCGCCACGGGAGCCGGCTTATCTTCAGGGCACGATGCCGTGAAGGCCAGGTCCTGCATCGAAACGGCTGAAGACCCAGGACAGAATGGCGATACACGGGGCCGAACAGGGTCCCGCATGCACTCCCTGGGGTACGTTTTTCAGGCCATATCATCTTTTTCTGCCATGCACGACCGGACTACCCGTCTCTCCGGTCGGCGCAGGGGCCTTCTCTCTCCCCTGCCACCCGCCTGCCGCCCTGCCTCTGGCGGTACAGGACGAGAAGGGCGTCGGCCGCCGCGTCCTCCAGGCCCCACGGTATCCGTCCCCTCTCCCCTGCCTGCCTCAGGAGTTCGGCACGGAGTATCTCTTCGTCCGTGATCCCGAGCGCCGCCACGCCGTCCAGCATCCCGTCAAGGCCGAAGATGAGTATCCGCCTGTTCCCCACCTTCACCTCGGAGAGGAGGGCGGGGTCGGCGGTGCTGCAGGCAAGGGGTCGCGTGTCCTTCCCCGTCATAATCCAAGTCCCCTCCTCTTCTCTTCGATGTGTCCGAGGACGCCGTCCGCCGCCGCCGCAGCGTCGGGTTCAAGCCTGAGGACGCCGCCGGTGATCCCCTCTAGGTCCGCGGTGAGGAGTTTCACCAGGCGTGGGGCGCCGGTCACCGTCGGCACAGGGTTCACATAGGTGTACAGACCGAAGGCCAGGGCAAAGATAGCGTCGATCGTCGCCTTCTGCTCCATGTACTCGGGAGCGACCGCCGCCACCGGGAGGTCGGCGACGGGCACGCCGCCAAGGGCCGCACCGACGACGGCGACAAGGTCGGCGAGGCGCCCGGTGTCGGTGCAGGTCCCGAAGGAGAGGACAGGCGGCACACCGAGGGTAGTGCAGACCTTCCTGAGGCCGGGCCCGGCCTTCGCCGCGGCCTCCGGGGTGCAGAGGCCGGCGACCTGCATGGCCGCGTTCCCGCACCCCATCGAGAGCACCAGGACGTCGCGCCTGATCAGTTCCTCGGCCACCGCCACCGAGTGGATGTCCTGTCCCGAATTACGGAGGGTCGTGCAGGAGACGAGGCCTGCGACGCCCCGGATCGATCCGTCCCTGATCGCGTCCAGGAGAGGGACGAGACTCCCGCCGAGAGCGGCGACGATGCTCTCGGGCGAGAAACCGACGACAGCCCGGCCGACAGGGAGGCCGCGGACGGGTTCGACCTTCCCGCGCCTCTGCCTGAAGTTCTCGACCCCCATCTGGAGGAGGGCCGCCGCCTGCTCCCGCGCCTCTGCCGGGTCATAGTCCACCCTTTCATCGACGCCCTCGAAAGCGACGAGTTCGGAGACAGGGACGAGTTTGAAGTGGAACTTTTCGGCATACACAGGGTCGAGAGGGAGGGAGCAGTTCATGTCCGCCACAAAGACGTCCACGGCACCGGTGGCAAGCACCGCCTCCTGCATGATCCAGTTCCCTGTATAGCCCCAGAAGACATCGTCCGCCTCCAGGCGCTGGACCATCTCCTGCCCGGTCTCGATATTCGCGATCACCCTGATCCCCTTTGCCCCGGCCGCATGCGCCCGTTTCTGCCAGGCGGGGTCGCGGGCGAGGTCCGCCAGGGCGAAGCCGAGGAATGGTTCGTGGCCGTTCGGGAGGATGTTCACATAGTCCGGGTCGAGGACGCCGAGGTCCACCCGCATCACATGGGGAGACGGCGTCCCGAAGAGGGCGTCCTGGAGAGACTCGAGGACAAGTTGACTCTGGTAGGCCATCGCAATCGAAAGGCGCATCGCCTTCTTCGCCAGGCTCACATAGTCCCCGTCCACGTTCGTGAGAGAGGAACTCGTGGCGAGCATCATCTCGCCGTAGATACCGCCGGGGAAGATCCTGGCGTCCTTCCAGACCCTGACCCGGTCGGCAGGCGCAAGGAGTCCGACGATCTCGCTCGGTTCGTCAGACCTGCGGTGGAAGTCGTCCTCGACAAAGGTGCAGAGAGAGAGGGCAAGTCTGTCTGTCGGCATGCCGGTGTCAAGGCCGAGCCTCGCCGCAAAGGCCTTCAATTTTTCCGGGTCTTTCACGCGGAAAGGCGTCCTGCCATGGGCCGTCTCCCGCAGTGTCCTCACAGTCTGCTCGCAGTGGTAGTGGTAGGTGGCGGCCCCCATCACATTGCGCAGGAGCATCATCCGCATCGCCATGCCGTCTGCGGAGATCCCGCAGACACCGCGTTTGTCTGCGGCAGCATCGGCCCTGCACGGCCCGTTCGAGCAAAAATCACAGCGGACACCTCCCATGCAGAAGCGACACCTGGCGTCCGGGTCGCCCCCGATACCCTGGGCCTCGTAGCGGTCCCAGAGATTGGAGAGCCCCATATCATGGATTTTTTTATAGACCGCCCTCACAGACGGGTGGTATGAGATCCTCTTCTCATCCAATTGCATCTCCTCCGGCGGCGGCCGCGTCCACCACCGCCACCCCCCTCTCAAGGAGAGGGAATAAACCTGTCGTCGACCGGTGGGTCGCGGGGTGCGGGAGACCCAAAGGTATTCAATGAAGGAAACGGAGTATCGGCGGGTGAGCACATGATTACACGAACTGTCATGGAGACCCCGGTCGAGAAGAACCCGCACGGCGTGGACGCACGGAAGGTCTACGACACCGAGCATGCAACGATGGTCCACATCACTCTGCAGCCCGGAGAGAGTCTGAAAAAGCATATCACCCCTGTCGACGTCGCCTTCTATGTCCTGGAAGGGAGAGGAGTCGTCGAGATCGGGGAGGAGAGGCGGGAGTGCGGGCCCGACACCCTGGTCGAGAGTCCGGCACATCTTCCGCACCGCTGGACCAACGAGGGCGACCGGCCTTTCCGCGTCCTTGTCGTCAAGGTGCCGCGGCCGACCGGGGCGACGCGTCTTTTGTGACGGGTCGGGCAGGAACCTCCCCCATACCTTTAAGATGAGTTCTGCCCTCTCAGAGTGTGAAGAACATGACAGGCGATGAGATGATCAGGGTAACGGCGGAGGAACTCCGCAATTTCGTATCGTCAAAGGCCATCATCGGCGATCCGCTCGATCTCGGCGACAAAGTTATCTTCGCGATCGCCGGGTTCGGCTTCGGTTTCGGTGCCGCTGCAGCGAGGGGCACGGACGCAAGCGGCGAAGGCGGTGGCGGCGAAGGAGGCGGGGCCGGGGCCGGTGTCGAACCGGTCGCCCTTCTCGTTGTCCACAAGGACGTGAAGGGCCCGGAAGGGGTGCAGATCTACTCTCTCAAGAAGAAGGGGCCGATCGCCGAGATCATCGAGAGTATCGGGGAAGTCGTCCCCCCTATGGTCGAGCGGGTCGCCTCGAAGGTCGGCAAACCGGAAAAGGTGGAGGAGAAGGAGAAGAAAACCGAACAGGGAACTGAGTAGACAGGTCGAGTATGGCCGGCGGCGACCTTCTCGTCTTCCTTGTGTATTATGCCGGTATCGGTGTCATCCTCCTCTGCGTCCTCCTCCTCCCCCTGCGGGTAGGGGCCGCGGGGGCCTATGAGGGCGGGACTGGGACCGTCTCCCTCTCCCTGAAGTGGGCGGCTTTCGGTGTGAGCGTCAAGAAAGAAACAGCCTGGCATGCCGATCTCCTGGTCGGCGGCACCACCCTCTTTTCGTGGACACTGCCGGAGGCCGGGCCGGAAGAGACTGGAGAGGAGGAGAGAGAAGAGGAAGAAGAGGGCGGGCTTCCCCCTCTTCCCCTGGCCCTGGAAACACTCCACGCACTTTTCCCGCACATCACCCGTCTTCTCGGCAGGGTCCACACCCACACCACTCTCGAAAGCCTCGCCCTCTGGATAAGGGCCGATTTCGGCGGACCCATCACAACAGGGAAGGTCTTCGGCATGGTGCAGGCGCTTCGTGGCATCCTGGGGCCGACCCCGATCGATCTCGATATGGAGCCCCTTTTTTCTGGGGGCGATCCGGCAGGACGGGGCGAGGTACGACTCATTATCGACAGGCCGGTCGCCCTCCTCGGCGCTGCGGCTGATTTTGCCCTCGCACCGCCGGTCCGCCGGATCATCCTTGAAAGTGGAGAGGAGAAATGAAGGAAGAGATTACCGTCGGTGAGGTGCGCACGGGCGGGGGACGCGCCGTCGTGCCGATCGTGCGGAGCGTGCTCTGCTCATGGCAGGGAGGGGGGTACCTCGCCGCCGAACCAGTCGCGGTCGTCGTGGCGGGTCCTGACGGCGCACTCCTCGTCGGTTCAAGGGGCGAGGACCTCCCTGCGGATATGGTCAGTAAAGCGGTGGACCGGGCATATGCCGCTCTTGGTGCAGAGGGCGGGTGACACACAACAGTTCTTTTTTCGGATATGATAGCAAACATCAATGAATTTATAGCACGAATGCTGATGATCCTTCATGTACAGACACGACGGCTGTCAGTATCTCAATCTCGAAAAGAACTTCACGGTGAGAGACCTCGCCGCATTCCATGGTCACCTTGGTCCCTATATCGTCATCGGATACAGGATAGGGAAATACGCGCGCGAGCACGTCTGCGACGACCCCTTCAACCTCAGGGCGCGGGTCTACTGTGCAGGCACGCCCCCCCAGTCCTGCCTCGCTGACGGTGTCCAGCTCGGCAGCGGGTGCACCCTCGGCAAAAGGAACATCGAGATCATCGAGAGTGAGCAGGTAGCCGTCGAGTTTGAAACAGACGGCAGGACTATCAGGATCGTCCCCCTGCCCTTCGGCCTTCCAGACGGAGACGGAGACGACTACGAGGCCCTGATCGAGGCCTTCGCCGAAGAGATGTACTATCTCGACGACGCCGAACTCTTCACCGCCGGCGAGCGCTGAAGATGCGTGACGGCACCATCAACCTTGCAGGCGTCTCCACCGCCTACGAAGGGTCTGACAGGCCGGTGATCAGGGATATCTCATTCACAATAACCCCGGGAGAGTTCGTCGTCGTCGGCGGCCCGAACGGCGCCGGAAAGACGACGCTCCTTGAGACGGTCAACGGGATGCTCCCGATCACCCGCGGCCGGGCGACGGTCTGCGGTCTCGACGTCGCCTCCCGCGGGTATGAGATCCGCAGGCGGGTCGGCTACGTCATCCAGAACTTCGCCTTCGACCCCCTCGCTCCTTTCACCGTCAGGGACGTCGTGATGATGGGGCGCTACGGACTTCTGGGTTACGGCAGGCGGCCAGGGGAGGAGGACAGGAAGATCGCACGGGAGGTGATGGCACTCCTCGGCATCGAAGACCTTGCCGGGAGGCCGATCGGCAAACTCTCCGGCGGGCAGCAGCAGAAGGTGCTCATCGCCCAGAGCCTTGTCAAAAGACCCGACGTCCTCCTCCTCGACGAACCCTTCTCCAACCTCGACCTCGGCACACGCGATTTTATCTGCGGGGTGCTCGACGGCATTGCAGACGAAGGCTGCACCATCATGATGGTCTCGCACGCCTTCGACGCCCTCCCCGACCGGGAGGTGAGAGTGCTTGTGATGAACGACGGGCACCTCATCTTCAACAGGCCCTGCCGGGCAGACGAGGTCGAGGACCACGTCCGCACCCTCTCGGGAGGTCACCATGCTTGAGTTCCTCATCCTGAACAACATCGTCTGTCACGCGGTCGAGGCGATGCTCTTCGCCTCCATCGCCTGTAGCGTTCTGGGGGTGATCATCACGCAGATGAACATCTCCTCCATCGGTTTTACAATGACACACGCCGCCTTTGCCGGAGCGGCCGCCGGGATCTTCTTCGGCCTCGACGGGACGGTCGCGGCAGTCCTTGCAAGCCTGACAATCGCCGTCATCCTTGGCCCCCTCTCTGAGAAGGCGCGGATGCCCACGGACACGATCCTCGGCATCCTCTTCGGGATGATGATGGCCATTGCCATATTCTTCATCTCGTACATGCAGTACCTCGGGACGGGCGTCAACACGAGTTCCCTTCTCTTCGGGAACGTCGTCTCCCTGTACCGCGAGGAGATCTACGCCCTCGCCCTCATCTCCATCGCCGCCGTCCTCTTTGTCCTGACCTTCTTCAAGGAGATCACGGCCGTCATCTTCAACAAAAAGATCGCCGAAGCAGCAGGGATCAGGGTACGCCCTATTTTCTACGCACTCCTCTTCATGATCGCCATCTCGGTCTCCCTCTCCCTCAACATCATCGGCGGCCTCCTCCTCTATGTCTGGCTCGTCACGCCGGCGGCGATCGCCTACCAGTTCTGCTCCACCGTCAGAGACCTCTTCCTTGTCGCCCCCCTTGTCGCCGCAACGGTCAGCGTCACAGGGGCATGGATCGGGCTCCAGCACTCCCTCCCTGTCGGCCCTCTCATCGCCGTCGTCTTCAGCGGCCTCTTCCTGGTGGCTGTACTCCTCTCACCGAAACGCCGGGTCCCGAAGGGTGAATGACCTCTATTTTTAATTTAGCAAGAGATATATGATCGTTAACACATTGTTAAACATATGCTCGAATATAGTAGCATTAAAATGGCAACATTCATATTATTTGTATTATCCGCTCTGGCTATGCCTGCCGTCGCGGCGATGGACATCGTCGCCACGACGAGCGTCATCGCCGACCCGGTGCAGGCGATAGGCGGGGATAATGTCAGGGTGATCGCAGTCGCCGACCCGACCATCTGCCCTCACATGCAGGGAGACATCATCGACAGCCGTATCCAGATGCAGAAAGACTTCATCGCATCGGCAGACCTCTTCTTCGCCCACAATTCTGGGATGGACAGACCTGTCGTCATGCCAGCAGTCGAGAAGTTCATGCAGACCTACAATGATGGAAACGTGACCTGGACCATAATCGGTGCACAGGACTGGAACACACCGGAGAAGGCGAAGGTCTTTGCAGGGGAAGTGAAGGATAAACTCGTTGCCGCGGACGGTGGAAACGCCACCGCATATGAGGCGAACTATGAGGCGTACTGTGACGCAATCGACGCCGCCAACCTCACGGACGAGGAAAAGATGTGGGTCGGGGGTCAGGACGTTATCGTGATGGTCTGGCAGAGGGAGGCCGCTGAGGACTGGCTCGGTCTCAACGCCGTCGCCGTCTTCGGGCCAGAGACCTATATGGGCGGCCAGGTCACCCCGGCAAAGGTCGTCGACGATATCGCCGCAGACCCGCAGAAATACAGGAGCGTGAGGTATGTCATCGAGAACATGCAGTCTGGCGAGATGGGGAAGGGGATAGAGGAGGCCCTCCATGACAGGGGGATCAGGGCAGACCGCGTCGTCTTCACAAACTTCCCGAAGTCGGTCGAGGGTGTCAGTTCCCTGCCCGACGTGCTTGCGCATAACAAGGAGGCTGTGATGGCAAGCCCGCCGACGACGGCGCCTCAGTCGCCCCTCTCCCTCTTCCCGCTCCTGACCGCGGTCTCCCTTGCTGTCTTCCTGCTGCGCAGGACCTAAAGTTCCTCTTTTTTCCACGAGATATGTGCGTACCGCGATGTCTCCCGCAGGAGATATGCCCCGCCTTCGGGGACGAGCCAGCCTGAGAGGGCGCGGCGGAGGACCTCCTCCTGCTTCTTCCCGGTCACCCCGAACTTCGGCGCACAGGTCACCAGAGCCTCGTCGAGGTCGACGAAACGGACCACTCTCTGCATCATGCCGATCCGCAGGTCCGGATAGATCCCCATCTGCCAGAGGAGGTTGCAGACGACGTCGGCCTTCGGAACAGGGTGGTAGGCGGCGCCGTGGAGAGACTGCCAGACCTGGAGATAACGGCGCTCCCATGCAGGGACGTCGGCGAACCAGAAGAGGTGCACCGACCCGGCGGCGACATCGTCCATCTTCCGGAGTGCGGCCCGGAGGTCCTCCATATTGAGGGAGAACGACGCCACGACGATGTCGTACGGCGGCCGCAGGTCTGTGGCCGGGTCGACGTCCTCCCAGCGCTTCCTGACAACCCTGACGTTCCCGATCCCCTCCTCGTCGATATGGTCTTCCAGTACGTCGGCCATCCCCGAGGCCGGTTCCACCGCGGTGACAGTCCTCACGCGGCGGGCAAGGGGAATGGCAAGAGTGCCTGGACCGGCACCGATGTCAAGGACACGCGCCGACCGCACGAGGGGGAGAGAGGAGAGCGTTTCCTCCACTCTCCTGCCAGAAACATGAGTGTCATACCTGACGGCACGCCCCCTGTCGCCCCAGAGGGCAGGGCCGGTCCTGAAACCGACTACAGAGTGGTTCTGCCGCAACTCTTCGGCCCATACCGCATTCCAGTCTATCGCCCCGATATCCATGGAGAGAGGATTGCTTCCTGCAGACAAAAACCTTCCACAGGGGATCGACGGCAAAGGAAAACTCTCATATCGAAGATAGAACAATCATTCATTCGGAAGTGATTCCATGGACAAAACAGGTATCGTATTGCTCGTCGTAGGGCTAATCCTCGTCATTGCGGGCGTCTATGGCATGACACAACTCGCACCTGAGGTGATCGCCTTCCTCATCGGCATCGTTGAACTTGTTGTCGCCGTCATCGGCCTCGGTTTCATCGTGATCGGGGTGATCATGGCAAAGGACTGAGGGTAAAAATAGTTTTTTGAAATTTTCACACCAGAGG
>NZ_CALFSA010000178.1 GCF_937919355.1 uncultured Methanofollis sp.
AGTCCTGCAAGGTCGGTGCCGGTGAGCACCCTGACCTCGATTGTGTCGACGCCTTTTCCCTTCGGCGCCGTCCGTGCGGCAAGGGCCATCAGCGTCGCCACGGTCCTGACCGCCTCGCATTCCGGAGTCATGGGGATACGATCGCCATGAGTACAGATATACCCTCTCACTTTCAGACCGCCCGGCGATCCCTTTTGTCCTCCCTGCGTGATGGGTCTCTGATGGAGAGGCAGAGTGTGATCGCATCCGCAACTGAGGAGTACCCCTGGGCAGACCTGGACATACCGGACGCTGGCGGAGGAGGGTGCGGGCGTCTCCTGAAGGTCCTCCTCGACGGCCGCTGTTCGTACGACTGCGCCTACTGCGGGGTCAGGGCCCGGAGGGGCGGGTGTTCGGCCACTCCTGCCGGGATCGCCGACACCTTTCTCAGGATGCACCGCGAGGGGAGGGCGGACGGTCTCTTCCTCTCGTCGGGTATTGCAGGGGACGTGGACCTGGCCATGGAGGGGATTGTGGAGACCGGCGAGGTCCTGCGGCGCCGGGGTTTCCGGGGTTACCTCCACCTCAAGGTCCTCCCGGGGGCGTCGCGGGCCGATATCACGGACGCGGCGCGTGTGGCCAGCAGGATCTCGATCAACATCGAGGCACCGTCGGCCTCCCGCCTCTCCGAGGTCGCCGGGGTGAAGGACTACAGGTGCGACATCGAGAAGAGGCAGGCCTGGGTGGCGGAGGCGATGCCGGGCCGCCACACGACGCAACTCGTCGTCGGTGCGGCGGGGGAGAGCGACGCCGAGATCCTCTCCTGCATCTCCCGGCAGTACGGGCGCCTCGCACCGGCGCGGGTCTACTACTCCGCGTTCACCCCGGTGGCCGGGACGCCCCTCGAATGCAGGGAGGCAACCCCTCTCTGGCGGCAGAGGCGCCTGTACCAGGTGGACGCCCTTGTCCACTTCTATCAGTTCTCCCCTGATCTGATCCGCGACGTGATGGACGACGACGGTTTCCTTCCCGACGCCGACCCGAAGAGGGTGCTTGCACGGGACCTCCCGCCTGTCGATATCAACACCGCCCCTCTCGCCGCCATCCTCCGTGTGCCCGGGATCGGTCCTGTCGGCGCCCGCCGGATCTGTGCGATGCGGCGGAAGGCGTCGCTCGTCTCCCCTGCCGACCTGAGGAAGTGCGGCATCCGCATGAAAGACGCCGCACCTTTCGTCCGCTTCGGGAGAGAGGTGCAGGCAAGACTCTCGTCCTTTTGAGGTGAATCACTCATGAAACGAAGTTTCAAGTGGTTCTTTGAAAAACGCCCCCGTGGTTCTCATGGTAATTCCCGGTCCGGGATCTCCAGAATTGAGCATACTCTGCCGAAAAAAATAGGTGGCCGGACGTTGACCCATTGTGCGTGTCCGCAAAGGTCAGGCCGGTCCTCTGGGTCGTGCTGGTGCTCTCCGTCGCGGTCAGTGGCATAGTGCTGCTTTCGTTTTCCGGTCTGGTCCCCCTGAAAGAGAACGAATATCCCGCTATTGTCCCATGGGGGGAAAAGGACGTCCGAAATATCACGTATCAATTTTCTTTCCACTCACAGAACCATTCGGTTACCTTTCCTGTAGAGATGCCGGTGTACTTCGGGGCTAAAAACACCCGGAAAGAGGCACGCGTTTTTACACAAAAACCGCCTGGGGAGATCCTGCAGGAATACTATTCCTCTTTCATCTATGACA
>NZ_CALFSA010000179.1 GCF_937919355.1 uncultured Methanofollis sp.
GTCATCGGCGGCCAGATGACCGGGTCCCCGGCCCTCGAGGACCACAGGGCCTTCTTCTTCGACGAGAGGCGCGGCGTCCTGGTCCTCCCGGTCTTCGATCACGGGGGGGAGTATCCCTCCTCCTCCTCCTCCTCTCCCTGGAACGGTGCGTACGTCTTTACCGTCTCCGAAGAGGAGGGCATCGACCATATCGGGACCATCGCCCACGAACCCTCATGGGACGGGCGGGTGGAGAGGACAGTGCGCTTCGACGAGACCCTGGCCACGGTCTCCGAACTCTCCGTCGTCCTGACCGACCTCCCCGACTGCACCCGTGCGGGGTCTGTGGTCCTCGGGGAGTCGACCCTCCCCCCGCCGGTGGTGACCACCGGGGGGCCCCTGCCCCCTGCGATGGGATAGAGAGGGAAAGTTCGTATCCTTCTAACCTCTGGTAAGGCCGTCCCGCTATCTTTCAGGTTTCAGGAAAGATTCGTGCGAGGAAATTTCTGGGATACCGACGGATCCCGACTCTAAACTCTCCAGGGTCCAGAGGTGTGATCTGTATCCGATAGGTTCCGTTTTCTCTCACCGTAAAATCGGGATGGTAGGGGAGGTAATCACCTTCGGGGTGCATCAGGGTGAATGTATCATTGAATGCGACATACGGGCCTTTATGGATCACTATGTTCACTTTCTCAGATCCGGCATAAAACTCTACGATCCATATCTCATATCAAACATTGGTGGTGAGATTGACCTCACAAACTGATTTTTCCGATAACTCTCTTCCAAAAATAAATTATCTCCGAATAAAATGTCTGATCGTGATGCTGCATCTCAGGTCACCGTGACCTGCCGGAAGCGCCAGCGTGCAAGGAGATAGGTGAAGGCGGCGAAGACGAGGAGGACGCAGAAGGAGAAGGCGACGTCTGCGGCCGTCGTCACGTAGCGGACGCCGATGGCGGTGAAGTCAGGGCCGATGGCGAAGTAGCGGATGCCGACGATGAGGTGGGTGAGGGGGTTTACCGCGGCAAGGGCCTTGAGGGCGTCGGGCAGGGTGGCCGTCGGGTACAGGGCATTCGAGGCGAAGAAGATCGGGAGAGTGAGCAGGGTGATCACGGCCTGCAACCCCTCGGGCGTCTCCATCGTGACCGCGATCGCCGAGGAGAGGAAGAGAAAACCGAGGGCGAAGACGCCGATGAACGCGAGCATGCCCGCGACGGCGACGACAGTCTCCATCGCGCTGAATCCGGCGAAGAACTCGACGCCGAGGAGGAGGCCGAAGCCGGTGATGACGATCGCCTGGAGGTACGACTTTGTCACGCCCGAGAGAGCGATGCCGATGATGATACTGCCGCGGGGGAGAGGGCTTGCGACGATCTCCCTCAAGAGGCCCCAGTTTTTGTCGAAGAGGAAGATGATCCCGCCGTACAGGCTCGTGAAGAGCGTGGTGAGGGCGATCACCCCGGCGCACATGAAGGTGAGGTAGCCGATCGTCACCGTGCCGGGTGCGGCGACGCCCGGGACGAACCGTTCGAAGGAACTCGCCATCCCGATCCCGAAGAAGGCGAGCCAGAGGGCGGGCTGTATGAGGGAGGCTACGAGGACGGACTTGAAGCGGACGAACCGGAGGAGGTCGCGCCAGGTGATGGTGAGAAAGCGGAGGTCCATCTATGTCTCCCCGGCGAGCGCCCGCCCTGTGTAGTGGACGAAGACGTCGTCCATCGAGGGCTTCTTCAGGTTCACCGCCGTCACCGTGATCCCCTCCCCGGCCATCGCCGCCATGACGCCGGGGAGGAGGCGGGTGCCGTCCGTGGCCGTCATGAGGAGCACCCCTCTCGCCTTCTCCCGCACCTCCTTCACGGCGGGCATCGCTCTGAGGACGGCCGCCGCCCGTTCCTTCTCCACGGTCTCCAGGTAGATGAGGTCCTGGCCGAGGGCGTTTTTCAGGTCGATGGGCCGACCCTGGAGGACGATCCGCCCGCCGTCGACGAGGTTGATCCTGTCGGAGAGGTGGTCGGCTTCGTCCATGTAGTGGGTGGTCAGGAAGATCGTCGTCCCGGCCCTGTTCACCTCCCGGATCGCGTCCCAGATCCGACGCCGCGTCTTCGGGTCGAGACCGATCGTCGGTTCGTCTAGGAAGAGTATCTTCGGGCGGGTCAGGAGGCCGCGGGCGATCTCAAGCCGCCTCTTCATCCCGCCGGAGAGGTGGCGGGTGAGGACGTCCCTCTTCTCCGTCAGGTCGACGAGGGCGAGGAGGTCGTCGATACGCCGCATCCTCTCCCCTTTCTCCATGCCGTACAGGCGGCCGTGGAACTCCAGGGTCTCCCGGACAGTCATGTCCCGGTCGAGGGTGACCTCCTGGAAGACGATCCCGATCGCCTCCCGCACCCGGTCGGGCTCGGCCGCCACGTCGAACCCGGCCACCCTGACCCGCCCCCTCTGGAGGGGGAGGAGGGTGGTGAGCACGTTGATCACCGTGCTCTTGCCGGCGCCGTTCGGTCCGAGGAAGGAGAAGATCTCCCCATCCTCGACGGTGAAGCTGATCCCCTGCACGGCCTTCACTTTCCCGAAGGAGTGTTCGAGCCCCTCCACCTCGATGACCGCCGCCATCTCTCTTCCTTCCCTGCTTCATCCCTCTTGAAGATAGCGGGGTGGCGGCAGGTCCGGCCTGAAGTCCGCCACCTCCAGGCAGGCGGGGGTGCCGGGCGCCGGCGGGGGTGCGGTGAGAGTGACGCCCTCCGGCCCCGTTGCGCTGACGATCCCGGCGGTGAGGACCCAGCCGTCGGCGTTGAGGAGGGCGGCGAAGTGGCCGACGGTCGGGGCGTGGCCGATACGGAGCACGTCAGGGCCGACGACGACCTCCTCCGCACCCTCCATGTGGCGGGCGAGTCTTTCGGCGCGGTACCGCCGCCTCTCGCCCTGCGACCGCCGCCGCGCCGCGGGTGCCGGCGGGAGGCGGTGGACCTGCACGGCCGGGAAGGGTGCGAGGATGCGGCCGATCTCTGCCTGCCTGCCGATGGCGACGATGGCGTCGGGCCTGAGGACCTCGATCGACCGTCTCTGGAACTCCACCCCGCCGTCGCTCCAGATGTAGCCGCAGGAGTCGACGAGGACGACCTCCGGGCCTTCGGCGACGGCGGCGTCGAGGAGGCGCCGCAGGCCGGTGAGGGTCGCAAGGAGTGCGTGCGAGGGGGAGAACGCCCCGGTGAACCGGAGGCGGATCCTCCCGTCCGGGAGGGCGAGGCCGAGGGTGCCGGGCGGGCCGAGGACCGACTGCCCCGGGTCGCCGTCGATGTAGGCGACGCCCCCCCTCTGTGCGGCGATCCAGCGGGCAAGGGTCGTCTTGCCGCAGTCGCTCGCGCCGAGGAGGAAGACAGTGCCCTCCAGGTCGTGCAGAAGTTTTTCCCATTCTGGTGTCGGGACAATCATCGTATCGCCATCTGATGACGATCTTAAAATATACCCCTATCCTCTAGAGGAGAAAAGGGGGAGGACAGACATGACACTGATGGAGTGTTGCCAGGTGCCGGTCGTGAGCGTCCCGCCGGAG
>NZ_CALFSA010000180.1 GCF_937919355.1 uncultured Methanofollis sp.
GATTCACCGTTTCATCGGTTCCCGCCGCTACGTTCAACGGGTTAACTCGCACCCACCTGTGGTGCTTCTCGCCCGAAGGCTCGGCCGTTTCATGACTGACGGCGGGGCGTGTCGTTTCTGTGTCATTGCCGTGACTCTCGCCACCCGCACTTGCGTGCGGCTGCGTGCCTGGTCGGTGGGGGGACTTTCCTCAGCGGCCCGAAGGCCACCGTCGGCCGCACTCTCCCTCTCCTCTTAATAATATGGGGACCCCTGAATATATTACTAATGTTTGCGCTGACCAGTGAAGAGGGCGGGACCGCGGTGCGCCTCGCACGCGACGCCCTCGAAAAGAGCCTCAGGGGTGAGGAGTTCACCCTGCCGCCGCTGTCCCGGATATTTTCTGAGAAAAGGGGCGTATTTGTCACTCTTACCCGGGACGGCTCCTTGCGCGGCTGCATCGGCCTTCCGTACCCTGTCATGCCCCTCGGTAAGGGTATCGTCCATGCGGCCCTCTCAGCTGCGCTCGAAGACCCGCGCTTTCCGCCGGTCCGGGTTGCCGAACTCCCGAAGATCCGCGTCGAGGTGACGGTCCTCACCGTCCCCGAACCTCTCGCCTGCCTGCCCGAGGAGAGGGCCGGCCATGTCGAGGTCGGGCGGCACGGCCTGGTCCTCGCCGGTCATGGCAGGAGCGGACTCCTCCTGCCGCAGGTCGCACCTGAGTACGGCTGGGACGCAGAGGAGTTCCTCGACCACACCTGCCTCAAGGCCGGTCTCCCGCCGGGGTGCTGGAAGAGGGGCGACGTCGAGGTCGCCACCTTTGAAGGGGAGATCTTCCACGAGGAGGGAGCATAAATGGGAATATCTTTTGAGATCCTCCAGAAGGACATCGCCGCCCGCGCTGGCAGGCTGAAGGTGGGAGAGAAGACGATCAGGACGCCAGCACTCCTCCCTGTCGTCAACCCGCACCTCCCCCTTGTCACGCCGCGGGAGATGCAGGAGATGGGGGTCGAGGCGATCATCACCAATGCCTACATCTTCTCGAAGAGTGCGGAGTACCGCGATAAGGCCCTCTCCGAGGGCCTGCACAAGGTCCTCGACTTCGACGGCGTCATCATGACCGACTCGGGCTCATTCCAGTTGATGGTCTACGGCGGCGTCGAGATCACCAACCTGGAGACTGTCAGTTTCCAGAAGGCTATCGGGTCTGACATCATCGTGCCCCTCGACATCCCGACGACGCCCGACGCCGACCGGGAGCGCGCGGAAAAGGAACTTGCTATCACCCTCGACCGTATCCGCGAGGCAAGAGAGCACCTCGGTCCTGACGCCCAGATGGCAGGACCCGTCCAGGGCGCCCTCTTCCCCGACCTGCGGGAGAGATCGGCGCGGGCCGTCCAGGAGATCGGTTTCGACTTCTGTCCTGTCGGCGCCGTCGTGCCCCTGATGGAGAACTACCGGTACAAGGACCTCGTCGATGTCGTCCTCGGTGCGAAGAGGGGCCTCTCCCCCTCGACCTGCGTCCACCTCTTCGGCGCCGGCCACCCCTCCATGCTCGCCCTGGGTGCGGCGATGGGCTGCGACATCTTCGACTCCGCGGCCTACGCCCTCTTTGCGAAGGACGGCCGCTATCTCACCACATACGGGAGCCTGAAGATCGACGAACTCTCAGAACTCCCCTGCCCTTGCCAGGTCTGCAGGAGCCACACGGCCGATGAACTGAAGAAGAGCCCGGAGAGGGAGAGGCTCCTCGCCCTCCACAACCTCTATGTCACCCTCGCCGAGATCGCACGGATCAGGCAGGCGATCACCGACGGCACCCTCTGGGAACTCCTCGACCTCAGGTGCCGGAGCCACCCCAAACTCCTCGAAGGCTATCGTGAACTCCTCCGCCATGCAGAGGAACTGGAGGAGCATGACAATGTCACGAAGAGGCGGTTCTTCTACCAGGGCTCGGAGAGCTGCATGCGGACCGAGGTGGTGCGCTACCACGCCATGGTCGAGCGTTTCACCCTCGGCCCCCGCGTCCTCGTCGCCATGGCCGGTAAGGCACCGGGCGACTACGACGATGTCCTCCTCTTCAAACCGCCCTTTGGCCCATACCCCGAGGGCCTCTCCGAGACCTTCCCGATCGGGCAGTCCGAGGTCCCGCCCTGGGACGAGGATATGATGCGGGCCGGGTGCCGCGGCATCGCCCGCCTCGTCGAGACCCACCCGGAGAGCACGGTCTCCGTCCTCTGTCCGCCTGAATGGACCGCTTTCGTGCGGGGCGAACTCCCCGGCGTGGAGGTGCTGAATGCCGACACAGTTTGAGGTGAAGGGGCGGGACGGCCTTGGCCGTTCCGGTCTCTTCTCGGTGGACGACACGACATACCAGACGCCGCTCCCCCTTGACATGGAGGATATCTTCCCCGATCTTGCCGCCCTCCACCACGCGAACGTCCCCCTCTCGGCAGACCCGGAGTTTGCCCGTGAATATCTCGTCCAGCCCGGCGGTGAGACAGTCATCGTCCACCCCGCCCTCGGCGGCGGCGAGTCCGGACAATGTGCGGTCGTCGCCAGCTGGCACACCGCCCTCACCAACCCGCGGAATATGGTCGGTCACCTCGCCGCACTCAGGGAGAAGGTCCCGCCTGACGCGGCATGGTATGCCCCGGCCGCGGCCCTGCCGTCGAATGCCTGCTTCCTCGCCTACCTGGGCTTTGACCTCTTCGACTTCACGGCCGTCGACCTCATGACCGCCCGCGGCCTCTTCTGCACTCCCGAAGGGGAGTTCCCGGCCGCGGAGATCGAGGAAGGCTCCTGCTCATGTGCCGGGTGCGCGAAAGGAGACCTCGGCCTCCACAACCGCCTCGCCCTCCGCACCGAGTGCGCCACGGTGCGGCGGTTCATCGCCGGTGAGCAACTCAGGGAACTGATGGAGCAGCGCTGCCGGATGGACCCTGACCAGGTCACCGCCATGCGCCTCCTCGACCAGGAATATAATATCACCGAGGAAGCGGCGCCGGCGGCCCGTGCGGTCAGGCTGCGCGCCAACTCAGCCGAGTCGATGTACAGGCCCGAGGTGAAGCGCTTTGCAGAGAGGGTGATCGAGCGGTACGTCCCGCCGAGGAAAGACGTCGCCGTCCTCCTCCCCTGTGCGGTGCGCAAGCCCTACTCCTCTTCCCAGAGCCACCAGCGCTATATCGGCGCCATCGCCGGCCGCGCCCACGAGGTGATCATCACCTCGCCCCTCGGTGTCGTGCCGCGCGAGGTCGAGGCTGTCTACCCGGCAGGCCACTATGACGTCCCGGTGACCGGCTACTGGGACCACGAAGAGTGCGCCTTCCTCTCCGACATTCTCGCCCGTTACCTGCAGGCACACCCGTACGGGCGGGTGATCGCCCACCTTGAAGGAGGGGCGCTGAAGGTTGCGGAGATGGCGGCCGCGGTCTGCGGGATCGAACTTGAGTGCACCTGCACCGGCCACCCGACGTCCCCGGCGTCCCTGCACACTCTCGACGAAGCCCTTGCCAGCGAGAGGAAGATGAGGACAACCCCGGTCGCCGGCGTCCTCTCCTGGCAGTTCGGCGAACATGTCGAGACAAAAGGGATGCAGGTCAAGGGGAAACCCTGGCGGCAGGCGGTCTTCAAGGGGAAGACCCTTCTCTACAACATCGACCCCGGCACAGGCCTGTACAAACCCACCTTCGACGGCTGGAAGTACCTCCACGGCTACCGGGTCCAGATCGACGACTTCGTCCCGCACGGCGACGTGCTGGCGCCGGGCGTCACCGGTGCCGACCCTGCGATCAGGCCGGGCGACGAGGTGCTCGTCGTCGGTCCCTCGGCCATGGCGACCGGGCGGGCGATGATGAGTGCCGGGGAAATGGTCCGGTCACGCCGCGGCGTCGCTGTGAAGGTGCGTAAGGTAAAGTGCACGGAGCGCCAAACTGATAGCACAAGAGCAATTTGAAATTGGAGTGGTAGAGTTTGTATCTGGTTGAGGAGGCAACGCAGCTCGCAGATAAAGTGTTTCAGATGTGGATCCACGCGCCGCAGGTGGCGCGGCACGCCCGGGCCGGGCAGTTCCTGATCCTCAGGATCGACGAGACCGGCGAACGGATCCCCATCACTATCTCGGCAGTGAAGGGCGACTCGGTACGTGTCATCTTTATGACCATCGGCAAGACCACCGAGCACCTCTCCACGCTGAAGAAGGGCGACGCCCTCAGGGACGTCGTCGGGCCGCTCGGCAAACCGAGCGAGATCAGAAAATACGGTACCGTCGTCGTCATCGGCGGCGGCGTGGGGGTCGCGTCCACCCCGATCATCGCCCGTGAGGCGAAGGAAGCCGGGAACCATGTCATCGGGATCATCGGGGCGAGGAACAAGGACCTCCTCCTCCTCGAAGATGAGATGAAAGAGATCTGTGACGAACTCTTCATCACCACCGACGACGGGAGCAAGGGCATTCACGGCTTCGCGAGCACCGTCCTCGAACAACTCCTCAAGGAACGGGAACTGGGCTGTGTCTGGATCATCGGCCCGGCCATCATGATGAAGGTGACCTCGGGCGTGACAAAGCCGTACGGCGTCAAGACTTTCGTCTCCCTCAACCCGATCATGGTCGACGGCACAGGGATGTGCGGGTCGTGCCGGGTGACGGTCGGCGGCGAGACGAAGTTCGCCTGTGTCGACGGCCCTGAGTTCGACGCCCACCAGGTCGATTTCGGCGGACTCATGCAGAGGCAGAGGATGTACGTCGACGAGGAGAAGGAAGCGCTCGAACACTTCCACCACCCTCATGGCGGGTGCGGGTGCTGCGGGGGTGAGCACTGATGACCGATGTCTCAGAGCACGTTACGGACTTCAACGAGGTCAACAAGGGGCTTTCCGAGGAGAATGCCGTCCTTGAGGCCCTGCGGTGTATGAACTGCGTGCGGCCGAGTTGCGTGAAGGGTTGCCCGGTCTGCATCGACATCCCGGCATTCGTCGAGAAGGTCGCAAACAGGGACTTCGCCGGCGCGGTGGGGGTCGTCAAGGAGAACAACATGCTCCCGGCGATCTGCGGCCGTGTCTGCCCGCAGGAGACCCAGTGCGAGGGGTCGTGCATTCTCGCCAGGAAGGAGAAACCGGTCTCCATCGGCGCCCTTGAACGCTTTGTCGCCGACTGGGAGAGGGAGCACGGTGTGAAGACACCGGAGGTCGCCGCCCCGACCGGAAAGAAGGTAGCGGTCGTGGGGTCGGGCCCGGCAGGTCTCACCGCTGCGGCAGAACTTGCGCGCATGGGCCACTCTGTCACGGTTTTTGAGTCCCTCCACGCGGCAGGCGGCGTGCTGATGTACGGCATCCCGAACTTCCGTCTCCCGAAGGAGATCGTCCAGGCGGAGATCGAGCAGGTGAAGGCGCTCGGCGTCGAGATCAAACTCAACCACCTCGTCGGGAGGAGCGTCTCGACGGAGGAACTCCTCGCGTACGACGCTGTCTTCCTGGGCACAGGCGCCGGTCTGCCGTACTTCATGGGCATCGAGGGCGAGAACCTCTGCGGGGTCTACTCGGCAAACGAGTTCCTCACCCGCGTGAACCTGATGCATGCCAACTGCTTCCCGGGGTTCGACACGCCTGTCAAGCGCGGGGCGAAGGTCGTCGTCGCCGGCGGCGGCAACGTGGCGATGGACGCGGCCAGGGTAGCGCGGCGCCTCGGCGCCGAGGTGACCCTCGTCTACCGGCGGCGCGAGGAGGACCTCCCGGCCCGTGCGGTCGAGGTCACGAATGCACAGGCCGAGGGCGTCAATTTTGTCTGCTGCGCGAACCCGGTGCAGGTTCTCGGCGAGAAGACGGTCTCGGGAGTCGAGTGTGTCAGGATGGAGATGTGCGAACTTGACGCGAGCGGGAGGCCGAAGCCTTCATGTATCGAGGGGAGCAACTTCGTGCTTGAGGCAGACGTCTTCATCGAGGCGATCGGCCAGGGCCCGAACCCCCTCCTTGTCTCCATGCTCCCCGCACTGACCCGCGAGCGCCGGGGCAACGTGATCGTGGACGAGGACGGCCAGACGACCATCGCCCGCGTCTACGCGGCCGGTGACGTCGCGACCGGTGCGGCCACTGTCATCTGGGCCATGGGTTCTGCGAAGAAGGCTGCTGCCGCTATCGACAGGATGTTGAGGGCAGAATGACTGAGGTCAGGTTTCTTGAGGAACGGAAGGTCGTCCTCGACCTTGCAGGCGTGAATGACCGGGAGGTGCTGGACATCGGCGCCGGCCCTCTCGCTCTCATCGCCGCAAAGGAGTACGACTGTTATGTCACGTCCGTCGACATCGACGGAGAGAAGATCGGGGAGTGGGAGAAAGAGGCGGAGCGCGAGGGCGTCGCCGAGAAGATCAGTTTCGAGGAGGCCGACGCGACCGACCTCCCGTACTGCAAGGACGCCTTCGATATCGGCATCTGTTTCGGTGCCCTCCACCATCTCCCTGTGGAGAAACGGGAGCAGGCACTCTCAGAACTGGCGCGGGTCTCATACGAGAAGTTCGTCGTTGCCGAGTTCACAAAGGAGGGCTTTGCCGAACTCCACGGCGGGGAAGACTTTGTCCCCGTCGATCTCGCCCGCCTTGAAGGCGCCCTGAAGGTTATGGGTGCCCTGACTGTCCGTCCCCTCGGGAAACTGAACGTCTATATTGTCGAGAAGGGGAACTGACCTCTCCTCTTCTTCGGGGATGAGGGCTTTTTTTCGGCTCTGAGATATTTCTGTCTGCCCTGTTTTCCGGTTCTCCCATTGCCTTTTGATTGACGGGGCAGAACCTTTGTCCAGAAGATGCAGTGGTGTACCTCGGAAAAAAAAGTTTTGTTTTTTATCTCCTCTTCCAGAGGATGACTGCGGCGATGATGATGATCGCCGCCGCCGCTCCGAGTACGAGTGTGGTTGGGAATGTCTGCGGTGTCTCCTTTGGCGGTGCTGTCG
>NZ_CALFSA010000181.1 GCF_937919355.1 uncultured Methanofollis sp.
TCGACCTCCTGAACGGCATGCCCTCGATCGTCTTCGGTCTCTTCGGGTTTGCATTTATCGTCCTTTACCTCAATGTCGGGGTCTCCCTCCTCGCGGGCATGGTCACCCTCGGGCTCATGGTCCTGCCGACTGTCATCAGGACGACGGAGGAGGCCCTGAAGACCGTGCCGGTGGCGATACGGGAGGGGAGCCTCGCACTCGGCGCCACACGCTGGCAGACGATCCGGCGGGTCGTCCTGCCCCCGGCCCTCCCCGGCATCCTCACCGGCACGATCCTCTCGATCGGGCGGGCCGCCGGGGAGACGGCGCCGATCCTCTTCACGGCCGTCGTCTTCTCGAAACGCTTCCTGCCGGCATCGGTCTTCGAACCGGTGATGGCCCTCCCGTACCACCTCTTCATCCTCACGACAAATGTTCCCGGTGCGGAGACGAACCAGTACGGCACCGCCCTCGTCCTCCTCGTCCTCGTCGTCGGGATCTATGCCGCCGCGATCGCCCTGAGAAACCACTACCAGAAAAATGTCAGATGGTAAGATGACAGAGACTGCAATCCTCTCAACCAGAAACCTCAACCTCTACTACGGGGAGAGGCACGCCCTGAAGGAGATCACGATCGATATCGAGCCAAAGAGGGTGACAGCCCTCATCGGCCCCTCGGGGTGCGGGAAGTCCTCCCTCCTCCGTTGCTTCAACAGGATGAACGACCTTGTCGAGAATGCCAGGACCGAGGGGGAGATCCTCTTCAAAGGCGAGGAGATCACCTCTCCGGTGGCCGACGTCGTGGCGATCAGGAAGAGGATCGGGATGGTCTTCCAGAAACCGAACCCCTTCCCGAAGTCGATCTACGAGAACGTCGCATATGGCCCGAGGGTCCACGGTATCAGGGATGCAGAGGCCCTCGACGCCATCGTGGAGAAGAGTCTCCGCGACGCCGCCCTCTGGGAAGAGGTGAAGGACCGCCTCCACTCCTCGGCCCTCGGTCTCTCCGGGGGACAGCAGCAGCGTCTCTGCATCGCCCGCACCCTGGCGGTCGAGCCCGAGGTGATCCTGATGGACGAACCCTGCTCGGCCCTCGACCCGATTGCCACGGCAAAGATCGAAGCACTCATCGAGGACCTGAAGACGCACTACACGGTGGTCATCGTCACGCACAGCATGCAGCAGGCGGCGCGGGCAAGCGACTTCACCGGGTTCATGTACCTCGGCGAACTGGTGGAGTTCGGGGAGACGACCCAGATCTTCGAGGCCCCGAAGAACAGATTGACCGAGAACTATGTGACAGGCCGTTTCGGATAGGTGGATGTATGAGCGAGAAATTTCATGACGAACTGAAGGCCCTGAGAGAGGAGTTCATTGAATACGGGCAGTTTTCAGGGGACATGCTGAAGGACGCCTTCAGAGCGTTGAAGGACGGGGACACGGCCCTTGCCGACTCTGTTCTTGGCAGAAAAAAGCACCTTGCAAATCTCTCAGACCATTTCGACGAGCGCCTGCTCACCCTCATCGCCCTGTACCAGCCGATGGCGAAGGACCTGCGTGTGATCGCCTGCACCCTCAAGATGAACGACGCCCTCTTCCGCATCGGGCGGTACGGCAAGGACATCGCCATGCTTGTCCCGGAGTTCGCCGAGGCCGGTCACCTCGGCCGGATGCTCAACCTCCCGTACATGGCTGAAATGGTCTTTTCGATGGTCGACGACGCCCTCCGTGCCTACGAACAGGGGGACACCGCCCCCATAGCCACCTTCTCCGAGAGGGACAGTTGCGTGGACGACCTGAGGTACTCGGTCTTCAGGGAGGGGGTCACCTACATGATGGAGGACCCGAAGAATATCGAGAGGTGCATGGACTACGTGATGGTGGCACGCTACCTCGAAAGGTGCGGCGACCACTGCTGCACGATGGCAGAGAAGATCCACTACATGGTGACTGGGAAGAGGATCGAGATCAGGTGAGGGGGGGCGTTTGCCGGGGGGGTGGGCAGCCCCCCCCCCCCCATACTCAGGATAGGAGGGGGCGAAGGGTAGACTTCTTCAGAGTGTCAGAGTGCAGATTTCAGCCTTCCCCGGTCAAATCCTGAGCGGGGAACGAGCGTCAGCGAGTTCGAGAAAACCGTAGGTTTTCGATTACGACCTGAGGGAGTCGAGAAGGTCGAAGGCCTTCGAGGCAGTCCCCCGGTCATGAGGGATTCTCTCAATCCCGATCCGATCATGACGACCTCCCTGAACCAATACGATGCCTTTATCACACCCCCGGCAGAGGAGTTGGCCGGAGGTAAAGACATGCCGGAATTTGGTAACCCCTTTGCAGGCACCGCATACGGCCGGAAGTTGACCGATGCCGAACTCGTCCGCGCCGTCCGCTTCATGGTCGCGGCGGAGTACGAGGCGGTCCAGCTCTACCAGCAACTTGCGGAGTCGACCGGGAACAAACTCGCACGGGCGGTCCTCCTCGACATCGCGGAGGAGGAGATCGTCCACGCGGGAGAGTTTCTCCGTCTCCTGAAGGAACTCTCGCCCGAGGAGGAGACATACTACGCAAAAGGGAGAGAAGAGGTCGAGGAGATGATCAAGAAGACGAAGAAGTGATCGACTCTGGTGGGCACAGGACCGGGCCCATCGTCTCTTCTTTTTTTCCCGTCTTTCTAGGGGCCTCGATCTCCCGGACCCCGGCCGGCGCGCCGGGGGCAATCTCGCAGTAATGGCGGCTGAATCCGGTTCGGCGACAGAACCGCCATTTCCGCACCGGCAAACTTTATCTTTTGCATGACAGATCAGAGTATATCTAATCTGGATAGGAGGTGAGTCCTCTATGACCTACGAGACCCAGAAGCGCTCCTCGTCCAAGGGTAAGAAGGACGTGGATGCCAGGAAGGAAGTTGCGCCGGTGAAGAAGAGCACAAAGTCCAACCGGCTCTGAACAGGCGGGCAGGCGCACCTGCTCATCATACATACCCCTTTCACGCACCCCCTGCGATGGCCCTATATCTCCAGACCATCCACGTTTCAGGGTGGAATATTTTGATCTCATCTCGATCTCGACGAGCGGTATGGCCATCATGAACCCCACGACACCTGAGAAGGTGACCCGTGCCGGGGCGGTGGCCGGTCTCTCCGCCGGCGACCGGGTTGTGGAATTCGGTTGCGGTTACGGGACGATCCTCGCTCTCTGGGGGAAGAGGTTCGGGATCGCCGGGCGCGGCCTCGACATCAGGGAAGATGCCTGTCGCCGGGCCGTCGCCCTCCTTGAAAAGGAAGGTCTCTCCTCGCAGGTCGAGATCGCCCGTGCAGACGTGCTGAACGAGACGCCCGACGGCCGGTACGACTGTGCGGCCTGCATCGGGTCCTCGCATATCTGGGGCGGCTTTGCCGGTGCGATCGAAGCGATGAGCGCATGGCTCAAACCCGACGGCAGGATCGTTATCGGAGAAAGGTACTGGGCGAGGGACAATGTCCCCCCTGAATTTGCACGGCAGTGGCGCGACGTCCTCACCGAGTACGAGATCGTGCAGGCGGCACGGGACGCGGGTTTCGATATCGCGGCAACCTTCCGCGCCTCGCCCGACGACTGGGACACCTACGAGTCGGGCAACTGGCAGGGGCTCCTTGCCTGGCTGCGCGACCACCCCGACGGCACTGAAGCCGACGAAGTGCGGGAGTACCTCTACCGCATCCAGGACGAGTATGCCGCCTACGGCCGGGAGTACATGGGTTTTGCCATCTACGTGCTCGTCCCCTTCTGAGGACCGCAGACATTTATTGCCGCGGTCCTCCCATTGATCTCAAGATATGGCGGCACAGAAAGAGAAGATCTCCTTTGTCGCCCGCATGCCTGACAGGCCCGGCGCCCTCCAGAGAGCGGCCGGGATCATCATGCGGCACGGCGGGAACATCAACCGCATCCAGTACAGCAGGTGCATCGACCCATCCACCGTTTTTCTGGAGGTAACGGCATTTCCGGAGGACCATGTCGCCATCAGGGACGGACTTGCCGCCATTGGCTATCTCCAGACCCATATCCCGGCCCCGGGTTTCCTGCGTATCCATGTCACCCTCCCCCATGTCCCCGGCGCGCTCGCCCGTTTCCTGGACCTGACGACGACAGTCGGCGCCAATATCGCACACGTCGACTTCGACGACAGGGGGAACCACCCCGACCGCCTGACCCTCGCCCTCAGCCTCGAAGAGAGCGGGAAGGTCGACGACCTCCTCAACAGCCTGAAATCGCAGTACCCGATCGAGATCCTCGAATACGACCAGACCGGCGACACCCTCGACGAGACCGTCTTCTATATCTGGTTCGCCCAGCGCCTCCGGCGGTTGACAGGTCAGGCCGGGGACGACTTCCTCCTCCGTCTCCTCGGCGACATGAACCACATCGCCCAGGACCTCGCCGCCCGCGGCGCCGACCTCCGGCAGGTCTTTGCGAGCATCCTCCAGACAGGCGAGAGCCTGAACCGGACCTGCGGCGACGGCTTCTACGCCGACGTCCAGCATCTCCGCGTGGCCCCGGAGATGGACCTCTTCTGCTTCCAGTTACCGGGCGGGGGCAGCATCTACGTCTTCGAGACCCCTGACGAGACCATGATGGTCGACACCGGTTACGGCATCTACTACCCCGACGTCATCAGGATGTTCAGGCACTATGGCATCGGCAATGGCACGAAGTTGCGGAGAGTGGTGATCACCCATGCCGACGCCGACCACTGCGGTGCGGCCGGTTTCTACGAGACCCCGGCCATGATGCACCCGACGTCGGCGGCGATCATCGAGACCTCGGACCGCGCCTACGGGTCTCCGGCCGAGGGGTCGGTCCTGGAGACGGTCTACACGACGATGATCAACCTCTTCTCCCGCTTCAACCCGCCGAAGAATTTCACCCTCTTCGAGGGCCCGACCGGCGAGGTACGGGGGATCTTCCCAGTCCTTGAAAAGTTCGCCTTCGGCGGCAGGACCTTCGAGGTGCTGGAGGGCCGCGGCGGTCACGTCCGCGGTCTCGTCTACCTTTTCTGTCCCGAGGAGGGCGTCCTCCTGACGAGCGACACCGTGATCAACTTCGGCAGTCTCACCGAGGCGAGGAAGGTCTACAGTTCCCTCGCCGACTTCCTGGTCACCTCCGTGAACGTCGACTCTGGCACGGCGAGAGAGGAGAGGCACGCCCTCCTCGACATAGCGGCCGCCGTGGACCGCGACCTCGCCGCACGGGGAAAGCGCTGCCTCATATGCGGCGGCCATGGTGCGGTCTCCGTCCTGCAGAACGGCAAATTACAGGTCTTCGGGGAGGTCGAGCACTACACCCCGGCAGGGCAGACCGGAGACGGGACGACCACTCCCTGACCTTTTCGCCACTCCTAAAGATCGATGCCGCGCTCTCTCAGTTCTTTTGTCTTTATCTCCGAACAGGCCTCGCACCTGAACTCAGGGGCGCTGTCGTCCGTCCGGTCGTAGTTGGAGGTCCTGACCAGGCGGTAGCCGCGGCAGACCTTCCCGCAGTCCACGCACCTGATATTCTCCTTCACCTCCCACTGCGCGGCGAGGGTCTTCGAGGTGAAGATGAAGCGGTCCACCCAGAAGAAGATGAGGCCGCCGATGAAGTTCGCTATGATGGTGGCGGTGAGGGGGTCCAGCGTGGAGAGGAGGATCAGCACGCCGGCGAGGAGTGGGGTCGAAAGTTGCCACCTGATGAGGTAGAGTCCGTAACGCTTGAGATTGACGTCCATATCCCATCAAGAATATGGCAAAATCGATAAATAAACATGAGTATAGGGCACGGTGGAAAAATCTTCATCACCCATGACATGCCACCTGATCAGGCATGGCAGACGCAGAAGCAGAAGAGGGTGCATCGACCTCTTCTATAATGTCGTCGGTGAGACGGCATGGCGACGCCGAAAGCACGGATACCGAAGAGAATATCCATCCCCCCTATATCGTCGTCGGTGAGACGACAGAGAAGGGGCGCGGCGTCTTTGCCGCCAGGGATTTCCTTCCCGGCGAGGTGATCGAGGTCTGCCCGGTGATCGTCTCGGCAGGTGCGAGGGATGAAGACCTCATCGACCGGACGAACTTCTACAACTATTATTTTGCCTGGGGGGAGGACGACCGGGCCTGCGCGATCGCCCTCGGCTACGGTTCACTGTACAACCACTCATACCACCCGAATGCCGACCACCGCCGGGACTTCGCCGCCGGCACGATCACGGTCACGGCCTACCGGCACATCAGGGCGGGCGAGGAGATCACCATCAACTATACCGGTCCGGTGGACTGCCGGGACCCGGTCTGGTTCGACGTCGCGGGAGAGGAGTAAAAAGAGACAGGGCAGGGTTCAGAGAACCTCTGCCTTCGTGATCCTGACCTCGGGGACAGGCCGGTCCTGCCGGTCGGTCCTCCCATTCCCGATGGCGTCGACGACGTCCATCCCTGCGATGACTTCGCCGAAGGCCGGGTGCATGCGGTCGAGGTAATTGTTGTTCACCAGGTTGATGAAGAACTGGCTTCCCCCGGTGTTCGGGCCTGCATTCGCCATCGAGATGGTGCCGCGGTCGTTCCTGTTCGAGGGCGTGAACTCGTCGGGGATCGTGTAACCGGGTCCGCCCATGCCGGTACCTGTCGGGTCGCCGCCCTGGATCATGAAGTTGGCGATGACGCGGTGGAAGATGACGCCGTCGTAGAACCCTTCCTTCACCAGTTTTTCAAAGTTCCCGGCCGTGATCGGCATGTCGGCATAGAGCTGGATGGTGATGTCGCCCTTCGTCGTGTGGAGGACGACCTTCGCTCCTTCTGGATGGTCAACCATGATCTTTCCTCCCTCTCTGGTGGCGCGGTGAACCATAAGAGTTCTCCCGGTCGGGCGCCATGGGGGATCATGGCAGGGAAGGAGGAGAGGCGGGCCGCGGAGCACGAGGAGATGGTCGCCGCGTTCCTGAAAAACCTCAGCCACGAGAGACCTGAATACCGCTGGGGCGCGGCGGACGCCCTCGGGAGGCTCGGCGACGAGCGCACCGTCGGACCCCTCGTCGCCGCCATGGACGACCCCGACCCGCGGGTGCGGAAGAAGGCGGCATGGGCCCTCGGGCAGATCGGCGACCTGCGGGGGCAGAGGCCCCTCCTTGCGGCGATACGCAACGACGAAGACGAGGACGTCAGGGAGATCGCGGAGGAGGCGTACGAGATATTGAAGAGGAAGGTCTTCGGGGGGAGGTGAGGGTCACACCTGCTCTTTCGTCCCGTAGCGCACCAGTGCCGACCCGAGGGCCCCGAGGCCCTCGACGAAGGGAGAAGGGGGGACACCGTCGGCGAGCACCGGCCCCACATCTGGCTCGCACTCGGTCACTCTCTCCTCGTACGGCAGGACGAAGATGTCTGTAAAGAAATCTGCCTCGGTGCCGAGGAGGTCTCTGACCTTCTCCACGTCTCTCTCGGAACGCACCCTGTTGACGACCAGGTGAAGCGCGGGGATGCCCAGTTCCCGCGCGAGCACGGCGGCGCGTCTTGCGACCTGCACGGCGTTGAAGGTCGGATCGGTGACGAGCACCGCCTGGTCGAACCCCTCTGCGATCGACCTCCCGAAATGCTCGACGCCGGCCTGTGTATCCATCAGGACAACCTCGCCCTCCCGCAGGTTGATGTACCTGACGACGGCCTGGAGGAGTGCGTTTTCCGGGCAGAGACATCCGGTCGCCGCCTGCACCACCGTCCCCATCACAAGGATGTCCACACCGTCAGGGCCCCTGACCCCGAACCTCTCCACCACATCGGAGACGTCCGGGTTGAGCGTCAGCATGAGCCCCCAGCCATCGCCGGGCCTGGCGCCGGTCTTCTCCTCCACATAGTCGATGTTCTTCGTCAGCGGTACAATTGCCTCGCTCTTCTGGCGCGGCACGCCCACGGCATAGGGCAGGTTCATCTGCGGGTCTTCGTCGACGGCAAGGACGGTGTGGCCGTCCCGCGCAAGAATGCGCGCGAGGAGCGCCGTGATCGTGGTCTTGCCGACGCCGCCTTTCCCGGCCACGACGACGCGGAACCCGCTCTCCGTCTCCTTGTGAGTGTTCTGCCTGATCGCCCGGGCTGCACTCAAAATTTTTTCTTTCATGTCCTCAGGGTCGCACATAGGTGCCTGCACTCCTGTGGTCTAGAGTATCTCCTCCATCTCCCTGCGCTTTTCCCTGTCAGGGATCAGATCCCGAGCGCTCTCCTCTTCCTCTCGATCTCCTCTTCAAGGAAGTCCGCGGCCTTCACCGGGTCGGGTTCGACGGCAAGGGAGGCGTTCACCACCTCCCGCAGACGGGAGGTGAGGAGGTCGAGCACCTTCCGGCTCCCGTAGACCCGCGGCGGGATGCCGAGCACGGTGGTGATCCCCGATGCCACGAAGTAGGTGGCGATGGAGAGGGCCTTCTGCGAGTACCACTCTGGCGCCGCACCGCCGAGGGGCAGGTCGCCGATACCCGTACCCAGTTCATCCGCAAGATGTGCGGCCATCACGAGGACGCGGGAGCAGTCGACGCAGGAGCCCATATGGAGCACCGGCGGGACCCGGGCCGCCGTGCAGAGCGCCTTCAAGCCCTCGCCGGCCAGGTCCGCCGCTTCGGGCACCATCAGTCCGGCCTTCCCGCATGCAACGGCGGCGCACCCGGTCTCGACGACCAGGACGTCACGCCTGATCAGTTCTTTCGCGAGCATGACATGGCCGTAGTCCTGCCTGACCGCCGGGTTGTTGCAACCGACGATGCCGACGATCCCCCTGACGCCGCCGGCAACGATCGCATCGATGAGGGGCCGGTAGGACCCGCCAAATGCTTCCCTGACCGCCTCTTCGGAGAACCCCGCAGTCATACGAACGGGTTTTGCGGGGATGCGCACCCGGTCGGGGTTCCGGCCGGGAAAGTTCTCGATCGCGAGGGCGATGACCGCCTCCGCGGTGTCGAGGGCGGTGTCGGGCCTGAACACCAGAGGGACCGCCCCCGGCACCCTGGACTTCTCGCTGGTGGTGACGACCTTCGTATGATAGCACGCCGCCGTGTGGGTGATGGAGGGGAAGATGCACTGCGACCCGATCACCATGACGTCGACCGCACCGGTGACGATGGCGAGTTCCTGGTCGAGTATGGAACCTGCGATGGGGATGCCGTGCCGCATCAACAGTTCGTTCCCCGTACAGCACATGCCGACAAGGTTGATCCCCTTCGCCCCTTTCTCCCGCGCACGTTTGAGGAGGGCCGGTTCTTCCGCGGCTCTGACGATCATCTCGGAAAGGACAGGGTTGTGCCCGTGGAGGACGATATTGACCCTATCTTTTTTGAGCGTGCCGAGGTTCACCCGGGCGGTGCACGGCACAGGGGTGCCGAAGAGGATGTCGGACGCTTCCGTCGCCATCATGGACCCGCCCCACCCGTCCGAGAGCGCCGTCCTCATGGCGTGCAGGATGAGATCCGCAGGGTCGGCGCCGACGCCCATGTGGACACGGTGCATGGCCTCGACGACCTCCCTGTCGACGCCCCGCGGCACGATCCCGGCCTTCGTCCATGCTTCCTTCGTCTTCTGCGGGGCACGTTCAGCCATCTGGATCCTGTTCTTGAGGGTGCCGTACTCCTCCAGCATCGCCCGGGCAAGGTCGGCGGCGACCTCCGCCGTTCTCCGTCCTTCAGACCGTATGCCGTACTCTGCGGCGACGGCCTGCAATTTTTCCATATCAATGACCCTGTAGCCCTGCGACGTCCCTTCTGCGGTGCTGAGCAGGACTTCAAGGACCTCGCGGCCGTGGTCAGAGTGGGCGGCGGCGCCCGTTGAGATGTCGTTGAGGAGGTTTCGCGCCACGATGAGGTCGGCGTCTGCACCGCAGACACCTCGCGTCGGTTCTTTCCCGAAGGGTTCGATCCGGCAGGGCCCCATGGCGCACCTGTTGCAGCAGACCCCCAGGTGCCCGAAGCCACAGCGGGGTTGCTGGTCGGTGAAGCGGTCCCAGACTGTCTCGATAGCGTCGTCTCCCGCCTTTTCGAGAATGTCCCTGTCGGTGCCGTCGAGCACCCTCTGTCCTGAGGTTTCCCGTCCCCTCTGGAGATCAGACATGGTATCTTTCGTCCTTTCTTTCATTACGAAATCCTGCGATCTTTTTCAGGACAGCCCTGTATGCCCTGATATTTGCGGGGACGGTGGTCTCTGCGTGGTGAGGGCCGGGGGCACCGCCGAGGACGAGCGCCCCTGTCTTGCACGCCTCCACGCAGGCGGGGACCATTCCGTTTCTCCGCCGCTCGATACAGTTGTCGCACTTTGTGTTGACCCTGCGGTCGGCCGAAAAGGGGGGGACGTTCCCGAACGGGCAGGCCCGTGCACAGACGGCGCAACCGGTGCACAGGTCTTCGTCCACGAGGACCGAACCCGTGTCTCTGTAGAGTGCGTCTGTCGGGCAGGCCTCCATGCAGGGTGCCGGGGTGCAGTGACGGCAGAGGTCGGGAATGGTCAGGGTACCGGTACCGGTCCTGACATGCATACGGGGCTGCACGATTTTTCCGGCACTGGCGGCAGTGAAGAGGTCCCTGTCCGGCGTATGCTCCACCGCGCATGCAAACTCGCAGTGTCTGCACCCGATACAGAACTCAGGCCTGACAGAAATGTTTTCCATGTATCTTTCCTTAGACATTTTTTATCGGGCGTCGAAGGTTTCAGGTACTGCTAGGTATCAAAAAATAACTTTATAACGCCTCATATTCATATCTGGCGATTTATGAAATTCAGAATAATCTCAGGATCTTTTTGCCGCGTCCTGAGTCTTTCGGATAGAGACCTGCGGTCCGGCGAGAGCATGATCCTCATCACCCCCCTGCAGAGCGGGTGGAGAGGGTGCGGTCACTCTCCTGAACACTTCCATTCCCCGGAAAAAAGCACCATATAGGAACACGGCCGAACTCATACAGAATGACGGCGGAGAAGATGACACCTGCCATGCGGCAGTTCTATGCGATGAAGGAGGAACATCCGGACTGCGTCATTTTTTTCCGCATGGGGGACTTTTACGAGACATTCGGCCACGACGCCGAGATCGTCTCCCGCGAACTCGATATCGTGCTCACCTCGCGGGGAAAGGACAGGGACGGGGAGAAGATGCCCCTCGCCGGCGTGCCCTATCACGCGGCTGACACCTATATCTCCCGCCTCGTCTCGAAGGGATACCGGGTTGCCGTCTGCGAGCAACTCGAAGACCCGAAGAAGGCGAAGGGGATTGTGAAGAGGGGCGTCGTCCGGGTGATCACGCCGGGCACGGTCATCGACGCCTCCATGATCGCCTCGCCGGGAGCGCGCTACCTGATGTCTCTCTGCCCTGACGGTTCTGGCTTCGGCCTCGCCTTCCTGGACATCTCCACCGGCGAGTTCTTCGTCGAGGAGTGTGCGGACGGCGGCGAGGTCGTCTCCGAGGTGGAGAGGTACAGGCCACAGGAGTGTATCGTCCCCGGCCCCCTCCCCGACGATCTCTGCGATCGTTTCTCCGCCCAGGGCGTCCTTGTCACCCCCTATGAGGAGGGGGCGTTCTCGGGCGCACGGGCGCGGCAGGTGCTCCTCGACCACTTCGGCACCGTCTCCCTGGAAGGTTTTGGGTGCGAGGGGATGAGAGCGGCGGTGCGGGCCGCAGGCGCCGCCCTCAGGTACGCCACCGAGACCCAGTTCTCCGACCTCTCCCACATCACCGGCCTCTCGGTGCGGTCCACAACAGAGAGGATGTCCCTTGACGCGATCACCCTCCGGAACCTCGAGATCACCGAGACGATCCGGGGCGAGGGGAAGGAGGGGACCCTCCTCCATGTCCTGGACAGGACGCGGACCTCGATGGGGAGCAGGACGATGCGGGCGTACCTGGTCAACCCCCTCCTCGACAGGGGCGAGATCGATGCACGCCTCGACGCCGTCGAGTACTTTGTCGGGAACACGCGGGCACGGGACACCTTCCAGGACCTCCTCCGCGGCTGCGCTGATATCGAGAGGATCGCAGGCAGGATCGCCTACGGCAACGCCACGCCCCGCGACCTCGTCACCCTCAGGACGTCCTTCGAGACCGTGCCCGAGGTGAAAGAGGCCCTGCAGGGCGACCTCCCTCTCCGGGTCAGGGAGGCAATAGGCCAGGTCTCCGACTTCCCCGCGGTCAGGGACCTCATCTCCCGCGCGATCGTCGACGACCCGCCGGCGAACCTCAAGGGCGGCGGGGTGATCAGGGAGGGGTACAACGCCGAACTCGACGAACTGAAGGGACTCTCGGGGTCGGGGAAGGACTGGATCGCGGAGTACCAGCAAAAGGAGAGGGAGAGGACAGGGATCAAGTCCCTGAAGGTGCGCTACAACCGGGTCTTCGGCTACTACATCGAGGTGACGAAGCCGAACCTCGCCCTCGTGCCCGACGACTATGACCGGAAGCAGACGACGGCAAATGGCGAGAGGTTCACCACCGCCGATTTGCGGGAGAAGGAGAGACTCATCACCAATGCGGAGGAGCGCCTCCTCTCCCTGGAGGCCGAACTCTTCGGAGACCTCGTCGCCACCCTCGCCGCCTCCGTCCCCGGTTTCCAGGAGACGGCGCGTGCGATCGGCGTCCTCGACGTCTATGCGGCCCTCGCCGAGGTCGCGCAGAGGAACGACTACACGCGGCCCGTCCTCGACGACTCGGTCAGGACCGCGATCAGGGCCGGACGCCACCCTGTCGTCGAGGAGATGGTGCCGGGGTCATTCGTCCCGAACGACACCCTCCTCGACGGCGACGGCGACCAGGTCCTCATCATCACCGGGGCGAACATGGCCGGCAAATCGACCTACATGCGGGCCGTCGCCCTCATCCAGGTGATGGCCCAGACCGGGAGTTTTGTCCCGGCCGGCCACGCCTCTCTCGGCATCGTCGACCGGGTCTTCACCCGCGTCGGCGCCTCCGACGACCTCTCCAGCGGGCGGAGCACCTTCATGGTCGAGATGCAGGAACTCGCGAACATCCTGAACAATGTCACCGGCCGGAGCCTCGTGGTGCTCGACGAGATCGGGCGGGGGACGAGCACGATCGACGGCTACTCCATCGCGAGGGCCGTCATCGAGTTCCTCCACGGCACGGGGAAGACCGGGCCGCGGACCCTCTTCGCCACCCACTTCCACCAGCTCATCGACGTGGAGGCCGACCTGAAGAGGGTGAAGAACTACCACTTTGCGGTGAAGGAGACGGGCGGGGAGATCGTCTTCCTGCGGACGATCATCCCGGGCGCCACAGACAGGAGTTATGGCATCCATGTGGCGCGGCTTGCCGGCGTGCCGCGGGCGGTGACGCAGAGGGCCGAGAAGATCCTGAAGGCGACCGAGGAGGAGGTGGCGTCGGGAGGGCCGAAACAGAAGAAGTTCACCCAGATGCTCCTCTTCCCGACCTCTGAGGGGCCGGCTGAACCCGACCCGGCGGTGGAGGCCCTGAAGAAGATCGACCCGGACGCCCTGACGCCCCGCGAGGCCCTCGACACACTCTATGAACTGAAGGCTCTTGCCGGGAAGGAGGGGTCGCCATGACCGAACCTGTCATCCACGTCCTCGACGAGAGGACGGTCAACCAGATCGCCGCCGGCGAGGTCGTCGAGAGGCCGGCGTCTGTCGTCAAGGAACTCGTGGAGAACGCCATCGACGCCGGCGCCGATCTCGTCCGGGTGGAGGTGACGACAGACCGCACCCATGTCACCGTGATCAGGGTGCAGGACAATGGCGTCGGCATGGACCGCGCCGACGCGGTCCTCGCTTTCAGGGAGCACGCCACGAGCAAGATCGCACGGATCGACGATCTCGACCGCGTTGCCACCATGGGTTTCCGGGGCGAGGCGCTGGCGAGCATCGCCTCTGTCGCCGACGTCACCCTGACCACCAGGCCGAAGGGGGGCGGGGTCATTGCCGGGACACAGGTCAGGATCAGGGGCGGCGGGGCGCTTGAGGTCGCGGAGGTCGGCGCACCCGAGGGGACGGCCCTGGAGGTCCGCGACCTCTTCTTCAACACGCCGGCGCGCCGGAAGTTCCTCAAGTCTCTCCACACGGAACTTGCGCATATCCACGGGGTCGTCGAGAGGACCGCCCTCGCCCACCCGGAGGTCTCCTTCCGCCTCGTCCATAACGGGAGGGAGCGGGTCGCCACCCACAGGACGACCGACCTGCGGGAGACGGCGGCCGCCCTCTTCGGGACAGACCTCCACGCCGACCTCATCCCCCTCGACTTCGAGGCCTCGGCGGTGAGGATCGGGGGCTACATCTCCCGCCCGGCGCACTCCCGCGCCGACCTGTACCAGGTCTTCCTCTCGGTCAATGCCCGCCCGGTCTCGTCGCCCGCGATCGTGCGGGCGCTCAAGGAGGGCTACGGCACCCTCCTCCCGGCCGACCGTTACCCAGTCGCCTTCGTCACCCTTACCGTCGACCCGGCCCAGGTGGACGTGAATGTCCACCCGACGAAGAAACTGGTCCGTCTCAGCCGGGAGAGGGAGATCTGCGACGCCGTCGTCAACGCGGTGCGGGCCGCGCTGGAGGGGAAGGACCTCCTTTCCGCTCCCGCCACCAGACCTGCGCCGGCATGGATGCCGCCCACCCCTGTCCCCGCACGGGCGACCGGGATCGCGGAGGCGCCTGCCGCGTATGCAAAGTCGGACCGGCGCCTGCGGCAGACCTCCCTCCCTCTCGCCACGGCCGAAAGGAACCTCCTCCCTGAGATCGAGATCCTCGGCCAGGTCGACACCACCTACATCGTCGGCAGGGCGGACAACCGCTCCCTCATCGTCATCGACCAGCACGCCGCCCACGAGCGTATCCTCTACGAGCAGGCGACGGAGAAGCAGCAGGAGGGGCAGAAGACGCAGGAACTGATCGTGCCGGTGCTCATCACCTTCACGGCGCAGGAGGTCGAACTGGTGAAGGACGCCCTGCCTGCCCTCGAGGAGGAGGGGTTCGCTCTCGACGAGTTCGGCCCCGACACCTACGCGGTGAGCGCGATCCCGGTCGTCCTCGGCCGGATGGAGGACCCGGCGGTGATCCGCGACCTGGTCTCGGCCCTGATACGCGAGGCCCCCCGCGACCCCGTGGGGAGGCGGGAGGCGATCACGAGACGCGTCGCCTGCCGCGGTGCGATCAAGGCCGGCGACCCCCTCACCCGCGAGCAGATGCGCCGCCTCGTCGACCAGCTCGCCCACACGAAGAGCCCGTACACCTGCCCCCATGGTCGGCCGACGGTCCTCTCCTTCTCCCCCGACGAACTGGCGGCGATGTTTCGGAGGACGTGAGAGAGTACCCGGGGGAGGGGTTCTCCCCCCCGATCTGGCCTCTATTTCATATTTCCGCCCCCTCGATATGGCCTGTATGGGCGGGGTTGAGAATAATA
>NZ_CALFSA010000182.1 GCF_937919355.1 uncultured Methanofollis sp.
ATGCAGGCCCGCCTGCTGAAGCAGATCAGGAAGGAATAAATTTTCTTTTTTTTTTTTGGAACACGGAAGAGAGCGCGTTTGTTTTTCCTAATGCTCTCTGTCACCACTGCTGCTTTATCAGAGTGTGGATTTTGGATGTGGCCTCACAGGAGATTAACGTCGTCCGGGATCACTCGTCTATCTCCTTCCTCTCAATGGTGCCGGGAAGTTTTTCCTGTCGACCTGGCAAGGGAGACCATTTTGGTGACGTCAACAAAATGGTCTAAAATTTCGTTTTTTGCATTTTGGCAGGATTCTTTCGCCTTGTCAATGGCATTCAAAAAATTTCGCCATTCCCTGTACCAGCAGCACCTGAAGATCCTTCGATTTATTTGTGAATACAGATTGTTCCAGTGACGAAAATATACCCTGACCCCCAATTGCGATAGACCCCGGGAAGAGTGAACAGGGCATTCTGAGGGTGATTGCGCGTATCACACCCTCGTCCACCAATACGCACACGAGAGGTTGTGCATACCGGCATCCGCACAAAAGAGATCAGGAAAGAGTTTGTGGGACATCCATGTCCTACAAAATATCTTGTGCGACATGAAACGCAAAATATGTCCCTCAAAAAATTTTGTGCGACACCGGTGGGGGACAACAAGGTACGGTATAGGCGGATTCGATCTCCCCGGGGGTCTGCTGTCCACCAGTTAAAAAAGAGAGAGACTCTCTGATCACAGCACCTTCTTCCCCGCCCCGTCCCCCGGCGAGCAGGTGAAGATATCGGTGATCCGGATCCTGATCAGGGACTTCGCCGGGTACTTCTCCGACTTCGCCTTCACCATCGCCCGCATCTTCTCGTAGTCAGGGCCCGAGGTGAGGACCTCGACGTCACCCTTGACCTGGAGGCACCCCTTCGTCTCCGGCCCCCAGAGATAGATCGCCGCCCGGGGATTCTCCTTCAGGTTTGCAAGGCTCTTGTGCATGTAATTGTCGGCGACCCAGACAGTCTCGTCGTCGACAAGCCAGACCGACTTCATCGGGACGACATTCGGCTCGCCGGCCTTCGAGGCGGTCGCAAGCGGATAGACCGGCGCCTTTGAAAAGGCTTCTTTCATCTCAGGTGTCAGTTTAACCATAGGAACCACACCCCTTTCGGCCCCGGTGCAGATGAACCTGACGGACAGCAGACAAAAAGAGGGAGATCTCAGGCACGAGATCAGGGGGTGACCAGGTGGATCCGCTCCCCCGCGCCCGGTCCGGGAGCACAGGAGTAGGCCTCCGTGATCTTCATAACGATCAGGCTCTTTGCAGGCGCCCGGGACATCTTGGCCAGCACGATCTCCCGCATCCTCTGGAAGTCCTCGCCCTCGGTGAAGATCGTCACGTCGCCCTTCAACTGGAAACAACCCTGGATCTCCGGTCCCCAGACATAGAGGGCGATATGCGGGTTCTCCTTCAGGTTCGCGATTGTCTTTTTCATGAAATTGTCCGCGATCCAGATCGTCTCGTCGTCCATGAGCATGCAAAAACCGATCGGGACAACATTCGGGATGCCGTCTTTCGAGGCGGTCGCCACCGGGAAGACCCTGACCTTCGAAAAGGCCTCTTTCATCTCGTCTACCAGTTTGACCATGGTGATCATATCCCTCTCGCACTCAGCAGATATATACCTGCGTGTTACAAAAGTGTACTCAGGAATGTCAGATACAGAATTCTATAGCGGTGAGGGTCCCACCGGTGCGGCAGACGATCCCGTGCGTGAAATCAGGGACGAACTGCGGGCTCTCAGGAGAGAGGTGCGCGACCTCGCAGACGGGCGCGGTCAGTCCGGGATCACCGGCCTCATTGCCGCCATGCAGCGTGAATTCGGACGGGTGGCCATCGACGCCCACCTAGAGAGTGCCCGGGCAGGACTGGAGCAGGAACTGGACAGGGCATGCCCGGAGAGGGAGAAGTGCCGGGAGATCCTCTTCCGCGAGATCCTGGAGAGCGCCGGGGCGATCGCCGGGGGACATGCCACACGGGAGGCACTGGACGGCTACCGTCGCCGGGTCTGCGACCTGAAAACGCAGGCGCGACCG
>NZ_CALFSA010000183.1 GCF_937919355.1 uncultured Methanofollis sp.
ATGATACGGGGAGCGGGAACCTACCGGGAGTGGCAGGTGGAGCCTACCCCCGACGTCAGTGCCGGTTCATGACCAATCCCCGCGGGACCGAATCGGAGACGACGGAAAAAGATCGCGAACAGGGGCGCTCGCCGCCCCTCTCACGCCTCCTTGATCTCCAGCGTTGTCAGGATGTCGGTCCTGGTCACGATACCGACGACCTCCCCCTCCTCGACGACAGGTATCCTGCCGATCCCTGTCTGCGACATGATCCTCATCGCCTCGGTGAGCGGGGCGTCGGGCGGGAGGACGACGAGGTCCTTCGTCATCAGGTCGCGCACCTGCATCGCCTCGCGGTCGATGGTCGACGCCGTATGGACGTCCCCGAGAGTTATCATACCAACGAGGCCCCCGCGCTCCATCACCGGGAAACCGAGGTGCTTCGTGTCGTACATCATCTTCACCACCTCCGTCACCGGCATCTCGGGCGGCACCGTCGTCACCGGTGAGGACATCACGTCGCCGACCGAGACGTCGCGGAGGAGGAAACTGTAGCGCACCGCCGTCGCCTCCTGGTTCGCCCCGATATAGATGAAGAAGGCGATGATGATCAGGATCGGGCTGAAGATGAGAAACCCGAAGATCCCGAAGAAGACCGCAAAGCCCCGCCCGATGTCGGCCGCGATCTTCGTCGCCTCATGGAGAGGCATCTTCTTCGCAAGCCACGCCCGCAAGACCCGCCCCCCGCCCATCGGGAAGGCCGGGAGCAGGTTGAAGATGAAGAGGACGAAGTTCAGCAGGGCCAGGTAGCCGAAGAGGTAGATGAGGACGCCGCCGACCTCAGGACTCAACTTCCCCGCCTCCACGAGCGCCGCCGGGGCATAGGTGAGGGCGACCGAGACGATCGCCACACCGAGACTCGCCAGCGGCCCGACAAGGGCCATCGGCAGTTCGACCTTCGGGTCAGGCAGTCCCTCCTCCATCGAGGCGACGCCGCCGAAGATGAGGAGCGTGATGGAGTTGATCTTGAGTCCCATCGCCCGCGCCACCACCGAGTGGGCGAGTTCGTGGACGAGCACCCCTGCGAAGAGGCCAAGCGATATCGCCGCCCCGAGGATGTACGGGGCAAGGCCCTGCAGGAAGAGCGTCATCGTGATCTCGGTGCCGAAGAGGCCGGCGATCATCGTGGCCGTCAGGGCGATCTGGCTCCCGATGATCCAGGCGAAGAGCGGGATCACGATCAGGAAAGTCCAGTGAAGATAGATAGGAATCCCGAATAGATGCCCGATTCGTAAGGATCCGTTCATGGAAAATGATAGTCTTTTTATCGTTTATAGTCTATACCATGAATCGATAGTGATGAAGACGCAGGTCACCGAACTTTTTGGCATGAGCGTATACACAGACAAGGCGATCTATGTGGGGGACGTGGACGATGTCCTGCTCGATATCGACAGTAAGAAGATCGAGTCCATCGCCGTCGGCAACCTCAACCCCGAACTCCCCGACCCAAAGGGCCACCGCGGCTACCTGATCCCCTTCAGGATCATCAGGGAGATCGGGGATATCATCGTCATACGCCACATCTCCTCCGCCTTCAAGAAAGCGAAGGCCGAGACACAGGCCTGAAGCCGGACGGCACGGCGCAGCCATGGAAAACCACGAGATCTTCTCTGCTCTTGCCCTCTACCCCCCTGTTTTTCTCCGTCTCGACGGGAGGGCATTCCACCGCCTGACACGCGCCTGTGAGAAGCCCTTTGACGCCCGCTTTCATGCAGCGATGGTCGGGACGTGCAGGCGACTGATCGCAGACAGCGGCCTCAACCCCCTCTTTGCCTACACCTTCTCCGACGAGATCAGCCTCTACCTCCCCGTCCTCCCCTTCGGCGGCCGGGTGGAGAAAATGGACTCCATCTCCGCCTCCTATGCGGCGAGCGCCTTCACCCTGGAGTACGGGTGCACCGAACCCGTCGCCTTCGACGCCCGCGTCATCCCGGCGACGCCGGCGTACGCCGC
>NZ_CALFSA010000184.1 GCF_937919355.1 uncultured Methanofollis sp.
GTCTGCGGGGGGTTTGCGATGCCGATGCGGGAGGGGTATGCGCAGGAGGTCTACCTTGTGACGTCGGGAGAACTCATGGCCCTGTACGCCGCCAACAACATCGCCAAGGCGATTGCCCGCCTCTCGAAGAGGTCGAAGAGTTCGTGCAGTCTCGCCGGGGTTATCTGCAACGCAAAGAATACTGAGGGTGAGGAGGAACTCGTCCGCGAGTTTGCACACCGGATCAACTCCGAGATGGTGGCCTATATCCCGCGGTCCAGGACAGTGCAGCTTGCCGAGATCCATAGGCAGACGGTGATGGAGTACGCCCCTGAGTCTGAGCAGGCCGTCGTCTACCGGGAACTCGCCGCACAGGTGGCGGCAAACACCCGGAGTTCGATTCCGACACCCCTTGAGATGGATGAACTTGAAGACCTCGCCCTCCAGTTCACGCAGGTATGAGGGGTGCACCCTCACCGGCGCTCTCTCGGTCACGACCGCGGTAGAGGACGCCGTCACCATCGTGCACGGCCCTGCCGGGTGCGCCCACCACAATTTTTCTCTCCTCCATGCCGTCATGGCCGACCAGGGCCGTCTCCACCTGCCGCCGGTGGTCTCCACTGATCTGGGGGAGCGTGATGTCATCTTCGGCGGGGAAGAGGCGCTGGAGAGGACGGTCAGGCGAGTGGTCGACGGCGGTGCGGCCGCGGTCTTTGTCCTCACCACCTGTATCGCCGGGACGATCGGGGACGATGTCGCATCAGTTTGTGCCGCCGATTTCGGCGTCCCTGTCGTCCCGGTGCCGACATCCGGTTTTCTCGGCGGCGTCTTTACCGACGGGTTGCATGCGGCTCTGCTGGCCCTTGCCGGCGGTGCGGAGAGGGCGCCGGCCCCCGCAGGGACGGTGACGATCGTCGGCGAGAAGAACCTGGAGTTTGAGGTCGAGGAGAACTACAGCGAGGTCAAAAGGCTCCTTGCCACTCTCGGCGTCGGCGTCGGCCTGCGCTTTGTGCGGGAGGTCAGGTCCGCCGACCTCGGGAGAGTCGGGGCCGGGCGGTTGAACATCCTCAGGGAACCTGCCCTTGTCCCTGTCGGCGAGGCGTTGAAGGAGCGGTTCGGAACGCCGTATGTCTCCTCCTTCCCTATCGGGATGGAGGGGAGCATCACCTTCCTGAGAGATGTTGGTTCGGCCCTCGGCGTGCCGTCGGACGATGCCGTCGCCGCGGAGGAGGAGAGGCAGGAGGAGATGATCGCCTCCTTTGCCGACATACGGGGTGCGGCCTTCTCCCCCGGTTCCATGACCCTTCATGCCGTCGAATACGCCCCTGTGCGCCGGGTGATGGAGGCGCTCGACCTGAAGGCCGACACGGGCGGGGCCGGTCTTGCCCTGCCGTACAGCCCGCCTGTCGGGACGGCCGGGGTCAGGCGTCTGCTCCACCGCTGGAGGAGGCAGATCCATGCCTGAACGTCTCTGCTCAAACCCGGTCTGGCCCTGTGCGATGTGCGGGGCCGTCTCCTGCCTTTCAGGATTTTCCGGTCTTGACGTGGTGATCCACGGGTCGTCGGGCTGTTACTTCTATCCGGCCTCCCTCATCCAGACACCCATCCATGCGACTCTCATCATGGAGGAGGAGGTGATCTTCGGGGCGGAGGAGCGCCTGCGCCGGGTGGTCGGCGAGGTTGCGGGGCATGACAGACCGGTGGCGGTGGTCCAGACCTGCGTCCCGGCCGTCACGGGAGAGGACATCGGGAAGGCCCTCGACGGGATGGAGGAGGCGTTTATCGTCGACAGTCCGGGGTTTGTGGGCGGCATGGAGGAGGGCTACCGCCGTGCGGTCGCCGCCCTTGCCCCGACCGTCGATCCCGGTGAAACCGGTGTCACCATCGACGGGTTGAACCCGGTCGACCCCTTCTGGCGGGGGAACCTGCTGGAGGCTGAAAGGCTGGTCAGTGCGGCGGGGGGTACGGTCGCCGCCGCCATAGCCGCCGGTCCTCTCGACAGTCTCCGGCGGTGCGGTGCGGCCGTCCTCCAGACAAACCCCGGCCTTGCCTGCGGTATCGGGACGCCTGCCGGGTCGCTCCTCGGCATCCCGGCGACAAAGGCGGCCTTCGAGAGACTCGCCGATCTCTGCGACCTCGATGTCGGGGCCGTGCTCGACGAGGCCGACGCCGCGGAGGAGAGGATAGGCCGCGCCACAGACAAGTACCTCTCCCGCTCTGACCCGCCGACTGTCGCCGTCTTCGGTGAAGCGGCATATACCGGCTTCGTCTCCGACGCCCTCGCCCGCTACCTCGACGCCGAGGTCGTCGTCCGTGCCCCGCGGAACGGCGAGGAGGCGGTCACCTCCCTCGACGAGATCAGGGACCTGGTCCTGGGGAACAAACCCGACCTCATCCTTGGGTCGTCCTTCGAGCACGCCGTCGCCCCTGACGTCCCCTATGTCGGGATCACCTTCCCCCAGCGTGGCCGCGTCCGCCTCAAGTCCCGCGCCCTCGTCGGGATCGAGGGGTCGCTCGCACTCATGGACGACGTCCTCAACGCCTGCCTGGAGAAGCGGGGGTCATGAGAGAGCGGCCGCAATGGCGGCGCAGGCAAGGACGAGTGCAATATGGTACGCGTCCTCCCGTGTGACGCTTCCCTGCCCATAGCGCGTCGGGTGGCCTGTGCAGCCGAAGCCCCGGCATTCCATCGCCTCGGAGACCTGCCGTGCCCGTGAAAGGACCGAGACCGTTGCCGGGACGAAGAGCGCCAGGATCTTGTGTCTGTTTTCCAGCAGGTTCCCCCTGTCGAATTCAAGGCCCCGCGACCTCTGGGCGTCCATGATGCCGGCCAGGTCGGCGGTGAGTGCCGAGATGGAGCGGAGGGCATAGCCCAGGGAGAAGGCAAGGGTGTTCGGGAGGCCGATGGAACGCATGCTCCCGACAAACTCCGAGAAGGGTGTCGTCATGATGAAGAGGAACGAATACCCGCCGATGACGAGGAGGCGGAGGCCCATTGCAAGAGAGAAGAGGATGCCGCCTTCTGAGAGGGTAACCGGGAAGGGGCCGATGGCGACGGTGAAGTAGACCGCACCGGATATGGCGCGGGGGAAGAAGGCGTCGATAAGGAGGACGAAAAGAAAGAGGGGGGCCAGGAAGCGGAGCGAACGCACGAACGGCCAGAAAAGGCGGGAGAGTACAGCGATGAGGACGATGCCCGCACAGAGGACGAAGACGGGCAGGGGTTCCTCGGTGAGGAGTGCCGCCGCACTGACGATGACCAGAGCCGCCGTTTTTGTCGCCGGGTCGAGGCGGTGGAGCCATGTGTTTCCCGGCATGAAGAAGACGCCTTTTTTTGTCATCCTTTGTCTCCCTCCGCCACAACCCGTCCCCCCCTGAGAGCGATTCTCCGGCCGCCGCAGAGTGTGGCGAACTCGGGGTCGTGGGTGGCGACGAGGACGGCACACCCGGCGCCGGCACGTTTCCTGAGGAGGGCGGCGAGTTCGGCCTTGCGTCCGTGGTCGAGGCCGAGAGTAGGTTCGTCCAGCACGAGGACAGGTGTGTCCATGGCAAGAATGCTCGCGATGGCGACACGCTGCTTCTCCCCGACCGAGAGGTTGAGGGGCGGCGTCTCCG
>NZ_CALFSA010000185.1 GCF_937919355.1 uncultured Methanofollis sp.
GCCTTGACCTGCCCGGGTTCCTGGACCTGGTCCTGGCACGGTACGGGGACGAGGGAATGGACCACATCGACCTGATCCCCTTCCTGATCGAGTTGAACAAGGGCGTGCGGCAGGACGAAAAAGAAGCGTACGAGACTGTCTTCGACCTCCACGCACCAGAAGAACGGCAGGGCGTGATCGAGAAGGCCCTGGTCTCTGCTGCGGCCGAGAAGAAGGCCGGGATCGACACGATCCGGGTCAGGTCCAGGCCCGAGATCCGGGTGCCGCTCACCGATGAGAGAGACGTGTACGTCTCGTACCTTGACTTTATGGGAGAACGACAGAATGAAGTTTGACGAAGAAAATCTCGGGGTCGCCCTTGAGATCTTCTCTTCCATCCTGAAGAACGGGTCGGTCACACGCACTGACCACCCCCGCGAATTTTTACGGTACGACCAGGAGGTCGAGGTGAGGGAGGCGCTGGAAGTCTGTGCAAGAAAGCAGGGACTGGTCCTGTGCAGGTACCACGATGCCTTCTATCTCAGCCCCGGCATAAACAACCCGGTCTTCGGCCTCTCGAACACCGAGATCAAGCAGGCCCTGGGGATCGGGTTCAACAACCCCGAGATGTACACGGCATTTTTTATCATGCACGTCCTCATCGCCGAGTTTTACCGGGACTCCACCCGCGAACCCTACCTGGAGAAAGTGTACACCAACCGTCTCCTTGAGGTGGTCGAGACGAAGATGAAGGCAATGGAAGGGCTCGAAGACCTGGAGAAGACCAGCGAAGGCCACCAGTTCAACTTCAAAGTGATCGCCGAGACCTGGAACAAACTCCCCCCGGTCGAATTCAGGCCAGACGATCCCGACGAGATCAAACAGCGCGGTATCGGTTCAAAGAACGCCCTGGTCAACAGCACCATCGCCTTTATGGAGAAAAACCAGCTTGTCAGGGAGAACGACGGGGCGGTCTACCTCACCCCGCGGTGCAAGGCGATCATTGCCGGGACATACAGCACCGAGGAGGTCCAGGCCAACGTGCGGGCCTTCATCGAGGGGCTTGGCGAGGCCGGGGAGGAAGACGATGCCTAAACTCAGAGAGATCAGAGTCGTGAACGCCCAGTTCGACGACGGGAGGGGCATATACGAGGACTTTACGATGCCCTTCTATGGCCGGAACGCCACCTATGAACTGAGGAACGGCGGAGGGAAGTCGGTCCTGCTGATGCTCATGCTCCAGTGCGTCCTCCCCAACACCTCGCTGGATCCAAACCACCCGTTCAAGGATATGTTCCGCGGCGGCGATCAGAACCGCACCACGCACGTCCTTGCCGAGTGGGAACTGGAAGAGGGCATTGCAGAGAAAAAATATCTCCTGACAGGTTTTTGTGCGAAGAGGAGGTCGGACCAGGACGAGGGAGAAAAAAACGACGGGATCAAGTACTTCTCCTATATCCACCTCTACGACGGGCCAAACGACCTCGACCTCGAACACATCCCCCTTTGCCGGAGGGAGAAAGATGAGTTCGTGGTCAGGGACTATGCCGACACCCTGAAAATGCTCAGGGAAAAGGCAAGGGCAGGCTACGACATCTGGGCCACTGAAACCAGAAAGGAGTACCTGGAAAAGATCAGGACCTACTGTCTTCTCGAACCCGAATGGGAGTTCATCAAACAGATCAACAGGCAGGAAAATTTCCTGAAGTCGTATTTCCGGGATTTCAGGTCCTCACGGACGCTTGTGGAAAAACTCCTGATAAAAACGATCGAGAGGTGCCTCCAGCATAAACAATCGCTCCGGACCGGAGAAGAGACAGACGGATCAAACGAGAAATATCTTGCTGACGCCCTCTATCAGTGCCAGGAAGAACTCAAAAGGTTGCAGGAGGAGCAGAAATGCCTGCACGACTATGAACGCCTCCTGGACGGGATCACCGCCCTGCAGGAGACAAACCAGGAGGTGATCGGGTCGTTCCAGGCATTCGAGGAGTCGAAAGAGAGGGCCGCATCGCAGTACGCCGCACACCGGGACGCACTCGCCCGCAAGGAGGAGGAGATCCGTGACCTCACGGAGAGGGCCGCCGGGAAAGAGGCGGCACTCCACTCCATAGAAACCGAGATCGAGAGGACCGGGCTCATCGTGCAGAACGTCCGTGTCAATCTCCTCGGGCAGGACCTTGAAAAGGCCGGAGAGGAGAAGACGCACCTCGAAGAGGCGGTGGCGGCACAGGAACACAAGGTGAAATGTGCACGGGCGGTGAACAAATATCTCCGGTACAGGGAGGCGCTTGCAGAGATCAGGAAATACGAGGAGGACATCGAGAATACAACACGCGGTCACCAGGAGGTCTTCACCCGGCTCCAGAGACTGGGTAAGACGCTCCTCGCCCATTCTCTGCGGGAGAAGCAGAGGGTCGCCGACGACCTCCGGAGAGGAGAGGAGGAGGAGGAAGCCCTCAGAGAGGCGAACACAAAACTGACCGAGGCCCTCGGCACCATCAAGGAGAAGATCGAGGGGAACAGACGCGAAATTTCTAATGTAGAGCGGCAGATCGCGGGACTGGACGAGGAGGAGGCAGACCTCCGCCAGAAACATAACCTATGCCCCCGCGTCGATGCAGGGCTCTCTGACCATGTCCCCACTCTCATCGAGGCGACGGAGAGGCGTATCACACGCGAAAATGAGGCCTGTGCTCTTCTCTCTGCAGAGATCGAAAAAAGAGCGATGCGGCTCGCAAGAAACGAGGCGTCAGGAGAGGGACTGAGAGAGCAGATTGCTCTAAGGAACCGGGACATCGAGCGGGTGAAGAGGGAGGTGGAGGCCTGTACTGCCGAAGAGCAGGCGGCACACCAGATCGCCAGCCTCTACGGGATGGACGAGGTCGAGACCTGCCGTGCACATCTCACCGACCGTATCAATGAACTGCAGGAATCTCTGAGAGACCTGAAAGATCGTCGCGCTTTTCTGGAGAAGGAGCTGGAGGGTGTACTGCACTACGGCGTCGCCCTGAACAGGGACACTCTGGACGCCCTCGACACCCTGCGCGAGAAATATGCGGAGGTCATGAGCGGTGCCGGGTACCTGAAAGGTCTCTCCGGCGAAGAAAGAAAGGAGACTCTGGCCAACGCTCCCTGGCTTTCAAAGGCCATCCTCCTCCTCCCCGGGGACTACGAGGCAGTTGTCCGCAGTCCCTCCGTCCTCCCGGCCCGTGTCCAGGACGCATCGGTCATCATCACCAGTTATGGTCATCTCAGGGATAAGAGGCCCCTCACCCTCGGCGACGTCTATATCCCGTCCAGACCGCAGGAACACACTCTCCGCCTTCTCGACAGTGACCGCGAGGCAGAACGCCTCAGGAAGGAGATCGACGGCATCAACGATGAGATTGGTCGGATCGGGGAGGATCTGAAGGGCGCCGGGAAAGACGAAGAGACCCTCGCTAAATTTATCCACAAGTTCTCTGCAGGATACCGGGAAGAGAAAGAGACCGAGATCCGGGGATATGCGAATGCACGGGATGAAAAGATCGCCAGGCATGCCGCCGTGCAGAAAGAGATCGAGGACGACAAAAACGCCCTTCCTGATCTGCAGGCACGCCTGGAGAAAAAAAGAGACGAGGTCGACCTGTTCGAGAGAAAACGTCTCCTGCTTGTAAAAATCCAGGAGATATCAGGGAAGAAGAAAGAGGCCTCCAGCAGTCTGCAGCAGAAAATCCAGTACGGGAAGGAGTGCGAGGCGGCACGGCAGCAGACCGAGGCCCACATCGCCCAAGGCACACTCGACCTGAAGAACAAAGAGCAGGCGAACAGACAGGTGCAGGCCTATCTCCGGACGGTGACGGGGGCATGTGCGGAGTACCGGGCCTATGAGAAGGATGAGGTCGACCTTCTCCCTGACACCGACGTCTCACGACTCACGGCCGACTACCAGGCCGCAAAGGATGCGGTCGACGGGGTCAACACAAATATCGGCCATGTCCGGGAAATGATCGCCAGAGACAGACGTGAGGCCGAGAGTGCACTGGCCGACATCAGGAATGCACAGGTCTCCATCGCCGAGATCGAAGCCCGTGACCCCCAGGAACCCGTCCCTGACGAGGCCATCGAGGTGCTGAAAGGTGGGGTGCAGGCCCTCCTCGGTCCCCTGAAGAAGGCAACGGAAAGGTATGAGGCCGTAGAGAGAGACTGCCGCTTCGCGTCCCACGTCCTGGAGAAAGCGGAGGATGTCTTCAACAGCCACGCCCCTGAGCCCTATCTCCGGGACCCGGCCCTCCTCGACGCCTCCCCCTTTGAAGCGGACCTGGAGAGGCTGGAGGACGCACGTGTGCGTACCCGTGACGAGATCGCGGCCCTGCACAGTGCACGCACGGAGGCTGAGGACGAACGGAGGGACCTGGAGAGCCAGTGTCAGGGCTATGAGGTGCTCGACGGCGTCTACCATTTTTCGGGGATGACGCCTCGTCCGGCCGGAGACCTGGTCCCTTCTGCTTCTCTCCAGAAGGAACTTGCTTCAAACAATGCCCGGGTTACAAAAAGCAGGAAAAAACTTGAGGCCAGAAAAGAGGAGGTCATCGGAGACCTCGGCGGGGTCACCGTCGCAGTCGAGTTCGTAAACGAGATCAGGACAAAACTCGGGGCGGCAGAGAACCTGGACGGGGCCTGCGCCACCCGCCAGAGTCTTGACGGGTCTGCCGAGATGATCAGGTCGAAGATCGCCATAACCAGGGAAATGGTCGACGGTCTGCGCAACGTCGAGACAAAGATTGTCGCTCAGGCCCTCGGTATAGCGATCCAGTACAGGGACCACCTGAAGAGGTTCCCGGCGGCCTCGAAGATCGAGATCGAGGGGCGGATGTATGAGATGGTGCATATCAACTTCGAGACGTGCGAGTACTCCAGCGAGGTGGCGGAGGGGAGGATGCACCAGTACATCCAGAACCTCACCCGCCAGATCCAGGCCGGGGAGATCGGGCGGGAAGACCTGGAAAAGGCGCTCATGCCCGACCAGATGGTGGGCCAGGTGCTGGACATGGAGCAGATCGCCGTCAAGATACGCAAGATCGACATTGCCTCTCACCCTCTCCAGGAGTGGGAGAAGATCAAGGCCTCCGAGGGTCAGGAGAATACGATGTATATCATCTTCCTCGTGGTCATCATCTCCGCGATCCGGAGTATCGTCGTCGACCGGTATGATATGAAGACCGCAAAGGTGCTCATCGTCGACAATCCCTTCGGGTCGACAGGAGCACACTATCTCTGGGAGAAGATCGGGTCGGTCCTTGAGCGCAACAATGTCCAGATCATCTGCTCCGGGCATAATATCGGTGTCGATGTCCGGGTGTTCTTCCCGGTCAGCCATATCCTCACGGAGGAGAGGTCGGCGTCGGGGAGGACCAGGATCAGTACCAGGTTCACGGTGGCGGGGAAGGAACTGGACCGGCTTGAGCGGCAGAAGTGGGGAGATATCAGGGGTTGGCTCTGAGCGGGGGAAGAAAAACGAGTATGAAATCCCCTCAGCACCGACGGTAGAGATAGTCGTAACCTGCGATCGTCAGCGTCCGGTCAAGAGGGAGTTCGTCCTGACAGAGATGGCCGGGGCAGCGCGTGACGACGTCATGGAGCCATGCCGCACGTCTGGCTCCGCTCCCGCTCCCTGCACCGGGCGACGTTACATGGACGCAGCGAACGTCCGTGTCGCGTGCGTGATCCCAGAACGCCTCAAACACCTGTTGATAGGGATAGGCAGGTTTTGAGTCAGGCAGCAGGCTCCAGATATGTGTTATCGCATGGCCCTCGACGTATTCCTCAAGTTTTTCTGCAAGGCCATTCTCCTGCCAGTACCTCCACACCGGCAGACCACCGTGGAGTTTCTCGCCCATCATGAGGTCGTAGGTCTTCAGGGGCTCGTTCAGATCGACCAGGCCGTATAATGCCGACACGATGAACAGATGAAGAGATGGATGATCCCCGCGGGCGATGGCGCGGAGTACATCATGCGTCTTCCGATAAAAGTGTCCGTCATAGAGTCCGACGGCCTGGACCGGGGTCCCCGCCTCGTTGAGAATGCCGTCGAGATTTTCCTTTCTCCCCGCGATCTCTGCCGTCTCCCTGATCCGGGACAGCAGGCCGGACCGTGAAGATCCCAGGTCAAAAGGGGGTCTGTGGCCCGGCCCTCTCGACGGAGTTACTCTCTTGACCTTGCAGCAGGGGATGAGGATGAGTGCGTCGTCCATGATCTCTATGTTGGGAGGGAGGACAATCATTTTTTCCCCTGCTGGCCCGTGAAATGCGGCGAACAGCGGGGTACGGGAACATATTCACGCACCAGAAGCACACCTCATCCCCCACCATGACCGAGAGCACATATCTCAGTTCCTCGTGGTGCGGCCTCCGGTGGTCGGCGTGGGTCCCCTTCGACGAGTTCTCCGATCAAAAGGCCGCCCTCCCGCCCGGACCCGGCGTGTACCGCGTCAGGCCGGTCGACGGCGACTACCTCATGTACATCGGCCAGACCGGCCGGACACTCGGGCAGCGCCTCTCCGAACTCTCGAAATACCGGAAGACACCCGAATTGATGCCGTACAACGACCCGCACACCGCGGCCCCCTCCCTGTGGGCCTGGCGGGATGCGACCGGGATGGACTTTGAGTGTGCGGGTGCCCCGCTCCCCGCGACGGAGGACGCCCGCACCCGCGAGACGGTGGAGAGTTATCTTCTCTGGCAGTACCGCTGTGAACACGGGTCTTCAACGCTCTGCAACTTCGGGCGGTTCCACCCGAACTACCTGAAGTCGAAGGACCTGTCGAGCCGGAAGAGGGGCGGGCGTCTGCCCGAGGGCCGCACCAACCCTGCCGGGGGGCAGAGCCTGCCACCCCTCCGTTCTGCCGGTTTACCGTGCTCGGCCGACTGGATGGGGCTGCACTGGACCGAGCCCCGGGCCCTGCACGGGTCGCCCGACGCTCCGCACGGGCCGGGCCTGTACCGGATCATGAGCATGGGGGCTGACGATGTGGTCTATATCGGGCAGTCGGCGAACCTGAAAGCACGGCTGTCCACCCATGCACAGAAGGACTGGGGCGGGATCGAGGCGGCGTATTCGTATGTTGCCTGCCCCGCGGCTATCCTCCCTCACCAGTTGAAGGAGTGGGAGAACGACCTCATCGCCGGGTACTATTGGGAGATGAAGCGGGCGCCGGTGTACCAGTTCGCCAACCGGTGAGGGGGATGGCTCACCACCGCGGCGACGGTTTCCCTC
>NZ_CALFSA010000186.1 GCF_937919355.1 uncultured Methanofollis sp.
AAGATGCAGGCTGATGGGTGCCGGCAGGAGGCCGCGTGCCCGTCACGTCCTCGCAGGTCTGATACCAGACCTCGGTCACGTTGACCGGTCCTGTCGCCGTGTGGAAACGCATATCCTCCAGGGAATTTGCAAGCAGGTGGCGGGTGTAGAAAGTCCCTGTACCGACATCTCGCGCCGCAATGACGCGGTCGCGAAGGTCGGCCGGAATCTTTCTGGACGCATTAGTATAATGGCCCGATATCGACTCCAGGACCTCGGGGTCCCATGCCCACTCCTCAAGAGTCTGGGAGGGAGTCTCGGCGAAATCGAGCGCCACGTTGAACCCTGACAGGGAGCCATAGGGTGCGGTCGTCAGGAGATGGTGCATCGCATGCCCGGTCTCGTGGAAGAGAGACTCTATCTCGTACATTGAGAGAAGAGACGGCCTGTCGCCCCCGGGCCTGTTGAAATTCCCTATGATCGCAACGACCGGTTTTGAGTACGTGCCGTCTTTCAGCCTCCCGCCGATCACCGGGGCTGCACAGAAGTGCCCGTACTTCCCCTCACGCGGATAGAGGTCGAGGTACAGGTAACCGATCGTCTCGTTGTCTGCCCGGTCCTTCACCGCATACAGCCTGACGTCCGGAGACCAGACCGGGGCGTCCCCGACCTCGGAGAACTCGATGTCGAAGAGGGTCCCGTAGGTCTCGAAGAGGCCCTGAAGGACGGTGTCGAGAGGGAAATATTCCCTGACTTCCTCCTCGTCATAGGCATACTCCTGCTTCTTCTGTATCTCCTGGAGGTAGGTGACATCCCACGGATCGACGGCCGTTGCCGCCGGGTCCAGACCCTTCTTCACGGCGAGGAGTTCGGCCATCCCGTCGTCGTACGTCTCCTTCAGGGGCGCCTGCAGGGATGTGAGAAATGTCATCACGTTGCTCGTGTTCCCCGCCATCCTGCCGTCGGTCTGGTAGTCGGCCCATGTGGCGTACCCCAGTTCCCGTGCTATCTTCTGGCGCAGGACGATCGCCTCTTCGAGCAGGGCGGTGTTCGCCTCCGCCTGCCGGTTGCTGGACGCCTCGTACATCCTCTTGCGTGTGTCGGCATTGTCGGCATAGGTCATCACCGCGATATAGTCGGGGTACTTCATGGTGACGATATATGTCCCCTGCGGGGTCTGCGAGAACGCCGCCATCGCCGCCGGCGGTATTCCAACAAGTTCGTCGGCAGTGCATTCGATCGTGGTGTTGTCGTTGTTCAGGTTGGCAGAGTACCGGGTCTCAAGGCCGCTCAACTCCGTCCTCATCTCCCTGACCTTTGCAAGGCGGTCTTCCGGGAGATCCAGGCCGTTCTTCTCGAAGTCCCTGATGATCACGTTGTAAAGGCGGGCCTCCTCGGGGGTGTGCGGAGTCTGGTCCCGGAGAGCGTCGTAGAGGTCGCGCCGGGTGGAGACGGCGGTCACGAAGGCGGCCGCGGACTCCTCGCAGGCCATCCCCTCGGCGGCGATTGCGGCATCAGGATACACATATCCCATCAACGTCAGGGGACCGACCGCATCAGAGTAGTCGGCCATGACCCGGTCGAAGGCGAGGACAGTGTTATCGAAGGTGCGTTTCTCCGGAGAGATCTCGACGATAGCGTTGAGAGAGGCGTTTGCAGTCTCCTCTGCGGCCGCGCTCAGCCGCGGTATCTCGCCCGGTGCGTAGTGCGTCTGGATGGGACTGTCAGGTCCCGGCACGGAGACCGGGCCTTCCTGGTGTGTGTCCTGGAGGCACCCTGCCGTCATGAGGGAGATGGCGATCAGGAGAAGTGCCCCGAAACAGATGTGGTGAACGCTGGTATGCATGGGGGATCAGTGATCTTTACGTCTCTCTGATGGGAGATAAAGGCGTACGAGATCTTTCCGGTCCAGTCCTCTCCTCAGAGGAGAACGGAAGAGGGGTTCTGTCCCTCAAAAAAGAGGCCTGTCACTCCAGCATCTCGGTCTTTTCGAGCGTCCAGGCCGGGTCGACGACGCTCAACATCGTGGCGTTCGACGCCGCGACATTCCTGTAGCCCTTCACCTGGTCGGGCGGGACGTACGCCGCACTGCCGGCCGGGACCCGTACCACGCTTCCCTCCGGCGTGAAGACCTCGACCTCGCCGCTGATGACAAAGATCACCTCTGACGACCCGTTGAGACGGTTGTAGCCGATCGACCCGCCGGGGAGGAGTTCGGCATAGGCGACGCTGTAGTCGATGGGGAGGGCCATCTCCGTCATCAGCACCGGGTTTGCCAGGGTGTAGATCATCATGTCAGAGCCCATGTCCCACGCCATCCCGGCCCCGGGGTCGGGGATGACGACAGGCACGCCGTCGGTCGTCCCTGCAAGGACCGTCAGGTCGTCTCCCAAGACCTCCTTTGCCGCCGCGAAGGGAGGCTGGATCACGTTGACGTAGCGGAGGTCGGTCTTGCCGACAGAGGCTATCGACTGGAGCACGCCCTCCGGCAGGAGGACGGCCTCGCCTTCGCGGGCGGTCACGGTGCGGTTGTCGCACCTGATCTCGGCCTCGCCGCCGATCAGGTAGACGAACTCGGTGCTCCCGATCAGCCTGTGCGGGGGCGTCGCGTTGCCCGGCGGGATGGTGACAATTCCCATGCTGTAGTTTGCCGGAATATCAGGGGTCTCGTTGCCGATGATCCCGGCATAGGTGCCCTGGCTGTCGAAGAGGGAGAAACCCGCCGGCGGCGTGATCAGACGGACAGTCTCCCCCTGCTGAGGAGGTGCCGAGAGGCAACCGGCAGAGAGGAGGATGCAGATGAACAGAAGAGAAGCGGTCCTGTGCATGTTTATAGAATCAACCTGAAAAAATAAATCCGATTCCCCCGGGCACTACCCATAAGTAGCGTGCGGTGGTGGAGGGGAGAGGTGAAGATGAACACAGCACTCATCGTACTCCTCGCTGCCATGGCCGTACTGGTCGGCATGGGCGCAGTCTTTCTGGGACAGGAGACGGGCGTAGCCGGGGAGCGTGAGAACGGGACGGTGAAACTCCCGCAACCGCAGACCGCGGGGGAGATGTCGGTGGAGGAAGCGCTTGCAGGGCGGCGGTCGGTCCGCGACTACGGCGGCACGCCCCTCACCCTCGCCGAACTCGGGCAACTCCTCTGGGCGGCCCAGGGCGTGACAGACGTCCGCGGCTACAGGACGGCGCCGTCGGCAGGGGCGCTCTACCCGCTGGAGGTCACGGTCGCGACCGGTAATGTCGCCGACCTCCCGGCAGGGGTCTACCGCTATGTCCCGTCCGGCCACCTCCTCCGCCGCCTCGCCGAGGGTGACGCACGCCCGGCCCTCGCCCGCGTCGCCCTCAACCAGTCGGCCATCGAGGACGCGGCGGCTGTCATCGTGATCTCGGGGGTGTACGAGCGGACGACAGGAAAATACGGGGAGAGGGGCGTCAGGTACGTGTACATGGAGGCCGGCCACGCCTCCCAGAACATCTACCTCCAGGCCGTCCCTCTGGGGATAGGGACGGTCTCGATCGGGGCCTTCGACGACGGAGGGGTCAGAAGAGTCATGCAGATAGAGGAGGACGAGCGCCCCCTCTACCTGATGCCTGTCGGGAAGGTGTGATTCCACCGGATGAACCTCCGGGAGAGGAGGCATTTCAGCAGGGAGATGAAGGATGCGAAGAGCGCACGCGTCTTTCCCCGGTGTCGGTCTGCAGTGCCGCCAGATAGGCCTGTGCTCCATACGGGATCAAAGAGTGCGCTCACGCCCCTGCACCCCGAACGGCCCTGCCCTGCAAAGCCGTTCCGTGCAGGGAAACGGATACTGTTGCTCCAAAGTATTACGGATATCCGTAATATTTATAGCCGGCACGGACGGACAGTGTACCATGGGTATGCCCGCAACCGCACGCATCCGCCTCTCGCTGGGAATGGTGCAGATCGCCATGAATATGCTCTGGGAAGTCGACCGGGGACGAAAAAGCCCCCTTTCCCCTGCTGCCACGGAGATCCTCTACACCGCCTATTTCTCTCGTATCTGTATGGGCGATGTTGCCGGCATGCTCGGCGTCTCCCGGAGCACCGCCACCGATCACATCAATCATCTCGAAAAGGAGGGATATGTTCGGAGGGTCCGGGACCCGGACGACCGGCGGACGTATCGTATCGTCCCCACCAGAAAGGGAGAGGAGTGGATTCTTGCGATCGAAGAACGGCTCTTCGCGTACCTTGAAGAAGGGATGGCGCGGTTGACGGAAGACGAGCAGCAGAATTTCGCCATGTTGTGCGCGAAATTCACCGGCGTTTATGATGATACGTCGTTCATGAGCGTGCTTCAGGACCTGAAAAGATCGCGGGACCGCCTGCACGTGTCGATGACGGTCGTGAGAGAGGGGAGACTCCTGAGGCTTGAGGAAGTGGCTGATGCACGGTATCGTGCGAAGGAAAAAAATCAGGAGAAACTGATGTTTGAGCAGAGAGAACCAGAAACGTGCGACGGCATCCAGGATGAGATGACCGTTGCATTCTATGAACAGATGCAGAAGGGGCTGAGGGATGAGGGGCACCTGCCCGTCGAGGATCTTCTTGAATCGGGGATCAGATCGGGTGTGGCCCTTGAGATCGGCCCCGGACCCGGCTACTTCGGGCTCGAGTGGCTGAAGGCGACCGAAAAGACGCGACTGGTCGGTCTTGAGATCAGCCCGGCGATGATCGCCTCTGCTGAAAAGAACACAGCCGTTTATGGCCTTGCCTCCCGGGTCAGGTATCAGGAAGGCAACGCCCTCGCGATGCCGTTTGAAGACGGCGTCTTTGATGCGGTCTTCTCGAACGGATCCCTCCACGAATGGGAATCGCCGGGAGTGGTTTTCGACGAGATCGCGCGGGTCCTGAAGACCGGAGGGCGGTTCTGCATCACCGATCTCCGGCGCGATTTCTCCCCTGAAATCTACCGGCAGATGTACGAGTCCTGCGAACCCCCGGAGATCAGGCCAGGGTTTGAGACCTCGGTCAGGGCGGCGTATACCCGGGAGGAGATCATGGACGTGCTCGGGTGTTCGCAGCTTGGAGGCTGGCAGGTGATCGCCCATCCCTACGGGCTGGTGATCTACGGGAAAAAAGAGTGACGAGTGCTTTCGGAAAAAAATTCTTTTTTTGATCCGCCGGGTGATCCGACGAAAATCGGTCCCTTCATCGCCCCGTCGTCGAATAGCCCCTCATGCGTGATCCCCCTCCAGGGCGCGGGCGAGGCGGGAGCGTTCGAGGGCCATGCCGAGCTGGAGGCCGATGGACGAGATGTTCTCCAGACTCGTCGCCATGTAATGCTTCTCGTCCCTGCTCCCCATGTTCAGGAGGCCCACGACCTCGTCCCCGATCCTGATGGGCATGATGAGGACCGTCGCCACGCCGCTCGCCTTCACGTCAGGAGGGAGGCCGGCATAGTCGGGCGTCCCCCGCGTGATATAGACGACCCTCCTCTCCCTGAAGGCCAGGTCGAAGAGGCGGTCGAAGCTGCCGGAGAGGCACATCAGCCTGAGGCTCTCAGGCATGTTCCTCTGCACCCGCGGGACCATCTCGTCGGCCTCGTCCCTGAGGTACACGCAGCCCATCTCGAAACCGAGGGACTCCATCGCCGCGTCGATGGACTTCGCCAGCATCGACCCCTCGTCCCGCGTGTCGTTCAGGATGCCGGAGATCCTGTTCATGGCAAGGAAGGTGTTGACATATTCAGACCTCTCCCTGTCCAGCCTCTGCATCTTCAGGGCGCTTGCGATCTCGTCGGCGACCATCTCGACGTTCTCGACGTCGGTGGCGGTCGCGGGGGCGTCAAGGAGGAGGAGGACCGCACCTGTCGCCCTCTCCTCTTCAAGGATGGGGACGGCGACGGCGCTCGCCGCCGACGTGCTCCCCGTGGCGGCGGCGAGGAGGCGGACGACCTCCTCGTCCTTCCCCGCGGCGACCGTGCCGAGCGCCGTCATGGCGCGGGCGAGGAAGGGGGCGAGGCCGTCGCGGACGCTCCCGGTGAGCGCGAAGGTGGCGTACGCCATCCGCATGTCGGCCATGAAGACCGCAGCGTGGAGGTAGGGGAGGAGTTTCTCCCTGATGCCCGTCATCGCCTCGACGAGGAGGCGCTCCTCGTCGGGTGCGCTCCCCGCCGCCCTGATGATGGAGAGGAGCGCCTCCAGGTGCCGCCGCGTCCTCCGTCTGCTGGAGAGGTCTTCGCCGACGACGGCCATGCCGCCCGCCGGTTCGCCTGGACGGGGCGGGAAGAGGGTGACCTCGTAGGGCCGGAAGATCCCGGCCTTCTCCATGAGGTCGAGTTCCAGGGAGGCCGGCGTGCCCGCCCCTGCCCTCGCCATCGCCCCTTCGAGCCTCACGGCCTGCGCCGGGCGCACCACGTCCCTGAGGCTGACGGCGCCGGGGAAGAGGGAGGCGAAGAGGCGGTTTTTGCCGACGATAGTGAGGTCGTCGGTCACCGTCAGCACGACTGTCTCCGGGTGGTCCAGCGCCTCGACGACCTCGGCCTCCCGCAACCTGAGTTTGTGGAGTTCAAAGGCAAGAGAGGCGAGGGATTGGGAGTCGCCGGAGGGGGCCGCGGCGACGGCGGCTTCCCTCCTCTCCTCGACACCTGCCGCTTCCTTCAGCATCCAGAGTTTGCTCCTGCCGATGAACGTGTAGCCGATAATCCCCCGGGCATGGAGCATCCCCAGGTACTTCAGGACCGTCGCCCTGCTCTTGCTGATCCCGGTCGAGATCTTGTCGAGCATGCACTCCCGGGGTGTGTGGGACTGGAGGTAGGCGAGGATGAGGTGTTCGGTATCTGAGAGGTCGTCTGTCTGTGTCATCGGCATCTATACTATATGGTCTAATGTTGCCCGCCCATAATAATATCTCTCCTGCCTGTAGGAGGAATGCAGTGCCCCAAGCGGAAAGTATAGATAGGAAATATACTATATGATATAGTTAGACCAATTAGTCTAACGCCTGCCCCGGGCCCTCCGGGGTGCGGAGGAAGAACCATGTCATACGAAGCAGTCGTGAAAGACCTGACAGCGCTCCTGGGACTCAAGGGGAGCCCTGTCGCCGTGAAGCTTGCAAAGACCCCCGCAGACGTGCCGGCAGGCTGCGAGAAGATCGCAGAGAAGAGCAGGCACTGCCAGTTCGTGCAGGACGCCCGGCTGAAGGGCATGAAGGGCTACGCCACCCGCGAGGAGCACATGTGCAAGGGCGGCGCCGGCGTCATGGGTATCGAACCCCTCCCCGGGGCCGTGGCCAGGGGCAGCACCTACCATAAACTCGGCAACTTCAAGACCGCAGAAGGCGCCCTGGAGACGGTCTCGGCCATCCCGAAGAACGAGGAGACCTACTACGCCTCGGTCTACGCACCCCTGGAGGCCGCGGACTTCGAGCCCGACGTCGTCGTCGTCGTCGCCACCCCCAGGCAGGCCCTCCGCCTCACCCAGGCGTACCTCCACGCCGCGGGCGGCAGGTTCTCCAGCGACTACTCGGGCATCCAGTCCCTCTGCGCCGACGCCGTCGTCGCCGTCATGCAACGCGGCGTCCCCAACATGACCCTCGGCTGCAACGGGTCGAGGAAGAACTCGGGGATTGCGGAGGATGAGGTCATCATGGGCATCCCGCCGAAGGACCTCGCCCCGATCGTTGAGGCGCTGAAGGTATTCGCGGAGAAGTGGGGATAAAAAATGGTGAAGACCATCAGGGCGACCGGCATCATGGCCCCGAACGCTTCCTTCCTTGCCGCAAACGTCATCACGCACCTCGACACGCCGGGGGAGGAGGTCCGCTTCGTCCTCAGCCCGGGCGCAGAGGCCGGGATGGACGCCGTGGCCAGGAAGCACGGATACACACTGGAGACGACCAGGTCGGGGACGACCGTTGAAGCACGCATGATTCCATCGGGAAAGACCATGGAAGAGATCGATGTCAGCGGGGACTTCTGCCCCGGCCCCGTCATCACGGTGGGGAACATCCTTGCTTCCCTCCCTGTCGGGGAGAGGCTGAAGGTGAAGAGCACGAGCGCGGACACCATCGCCGACGTCGCCGCGGCGGTCGCCTCGTCCGGTTCGGTCATCGTGGAGCAGGGCGTCGAGGGGGAGAGGCACGTCCTCATCGCAGAGAAGGCGGAGAAGAAGGCCGGGGCCGCGGCGGTCGTTGATAAGGACAGCGTCCTCGTCGCGCAGAGCAACGGCATCGGCAATGCCGAGCGGGCCTATGCGACCTTCATCTTCTCGAAGGTGGCGGCGAGCATGGGCAAGAAGGTGACCATCTTCCTCCTGATGGACGGCGTGAGCCTGGCGAAGAAGGGGAATGCGGCGGCGGTCAGGCACCCAGACTTCGCCCCCCTCGACCAGGTGATGGCCGAGGTCATGCATGCCGGCGCCACGGTCTATGCCTGCGAACTCTCGGCGAAGTTCAGGGGGATCATCGAGGCCGACCTCGTCCCCGGCGTGAAACTGGCAGGCGCGGCGACCTACATCAACCTCCTGAGCGACCCCCGCTACGCGGTCGTGAACTTCTGAGGTGAAAACATGGACATGACCTATCAGGTGATCGCCCTCGCGCTCCTCGTTGGCAGCGTCGTCACGGGCTTCATCACCTTCAGGATGCAGGGCATGAAACTCGCCCTCCACTTCGGCGCCATCATGCTCGCCCTCCTCGCCACCCTGGCGGCGGTCGCGACCGGCATGCCGGCCCTCGTCTCCGCCGCCGCAGTCCTCCAGGTGCTCGTCGCCGTCACGGCCTTCACGCAGCTCTGGGAGACCCTGAAGTACACCTTCCAGACCTCGCCGGGCTACGGGGCGCACATGGCGCTCGTGACGATGCTCCCGGTCTTCGCCGTGGCGACGGTGGCCCTGTAAGGGCCGTCGTCACCTTCCTCTTTTTCTCTGCCGCAGGAACCTTCATGCGTCTCCGGGACGATTTTTTCCGATAGATGGTGGCGGCACATTTTCAGACCAGAGACCTGGAGGACGCCCTGGCGGCGGGGAACCGCGACGCCGTCCATGCCGCCCTCCATGACCTCCTCCTGTACAAGGCAGTGGATCCTCTCTCCCCTACCGACCTCGACGTGGTCGCAGGGGTGCTCGGCCTCGGCGGGAGGGCGGCGACGATGGCCCTCCAGGTGATGTACGCCTCGGTTGTGCGGCAGGGGACTCTGCCGGCGGAGAAGGAGGAGGCGGCCGTGCGGATACGGGCGGCCCTCGGGCATTCCGGGGACGACCGCACGGCGGTGAGGCACGCCCTCCACCTCCTCGCGGTCCTGGGCGACGCACGGGCGGTGGTCGGGCAGTTAAAGTACGACGCACCCCGTTTCGCCGGCGGGAGGGTGAGAAAAGAGGACTACTTCTCCCCGGCGGTGGCGTCGGCCCTCACCCGCCACGACGCCGAACTCGCCGCGCTGGAGGCGTCGCTGAGGGGGCGTGCGGCGGAGGACGTGCGGGCTATCAGGGAGTATGCGCAGGATCCCGGTGCCTACGAGGAGAGAGTGCGTCAGGTGCAGGACGACGAGGTCGAGGTCCTGTAATAATACATTCAGATCTCCCGACAC
>NZ_CALFSA010000187.1 GCF_937919355.1 uncultured Methanofollis sp.
ATCCCTCCCGCACGAGATCTCCTCCCCCTTTTTCCAGGAGGATCGCAAGAGACTTCAGACCAATCGCGACTGCCTCGTCTGTCGTATGAGCCTTCTCTCTAGACCACCAGCAGCGCAAGCAAAAAAGCCGCCACGCCGCCGGCAAAGGTGGCGGCGAGGTTCGTGCCCGCGTTCCCGAAGACCCCCCTGTTCTCGAGCGTCGCCCCGACGACGCTGTCCACATTCGTGCCGATGAAACCGGCGACGACCCCGACGACCGCGAGGGGGAGGGAGACGACGCCGAGAAGGAGGGCGGAGAGAGAGACGACGACCGCCGCACCGGTGGCCACGACCTCGCCGAGGACTGTCACCCCGCCGTTCGTGCCCGGCGGCACCCGTTCAAAAGTGGTGATCAGGTACGGGTCGCCGCCCATCACCCCGATCTCCGAGGCAACGGTGTCCGCAGCCGCGGAGGCGACGCTCCCGAGAAAGAGGGCGATGAAAGCCTCGTGCCCGGTGATGCCGTAGAGCACCGCCCCGGCCGTGGCGACAAGGCCGTTTGCAAAGACGTTGAAGTAGCCGCGCACCCCGCCATGGGACTGGGCCACGCCGAGGGCGTCCTTCTCGCGGTATTTGAACTTCGTCGCCGCGGAACCCAGGATGAAGAAGACGAGCATGATGAAGAACCAGCGGACATCGGCAAAGACGATGAGGAGGAGGCCGATGATCGCCCCGGAGAAGAGGCCGGAAAGGTCGGCGGTCTTGAAGTGGTAGGCGAAGTAGCCGAAGGTCAGGCCTATGAACGCCGCCGCCGCAAGCACTCCCACCTCCACGTCATAGCCGATCTCGTAGAAGAGCTGCTGCGCCATCGCCACGCCCAGGGCTTCGATCATCAGGGCGTCCTCCCTGCCCGTGAGAGCGGCGCGGAGGAGCACCGCAACAAGGACACCGATGAGGACAGTCAGCGGGGAGAAGACGCCCACATAGTACATGGCCAGGAGTCCGCCCGCACCTCCGGTCAGGACATAGGGGATATAGGAACGCGGCCCTCCACCCGTGACACGGAAGGCGTACTCGCCGGGGACGATTATCGCAAGAGTCGAGGCAAAGACCGCAAGGGAGAGGAGGCCGAGGCCGTAGAGCACCGCAGTGACGATGATCGAAACGGCGACAAACTTCGTCCCGCGGATCAGGAGGAGGACCCCTGAAACCAGGACGACAATGAGGGAAAGGAGCCACGCAGGCTGGATATGCGGGGCTACCAGGATCCCGAGTATGGCAAGGACCGCAGCAAGCGCAGGCCCAGTCTCCTGATGCATTCAGTCTTTTATTGGAACCGGAAAGAGATGAACTTTCCAGTCCGGGACAAACGTGCCGACTCCATTCTGCGGGCTATATATTCATTTAAAAACTTGGAAACCAATAGTAATGGAAGATGTCATCCCCGCATACGATCCCAAAGACCTATGACTTCCGGGAAGTGGAGGAACGGTGGCAGCGCACCTGGCGCGACGAGGACAACTACTTTGACCGCACCTCGACAAAGCCACGGTTCATCATCGACACCCCCCCACCCTACCCGACAGGCAACTTCCACATAGGAAACGCTCTCAACTGGTGCTATATCGACTTCATTGCACGGTACAAGCGTATGCGGGGCTACAACGTAATGTTCCCGCAGGGCTGGGACTGCCACGGCCTGCCCACCGAGGTGAAGGTCGAGGAGATCCATGGCATCACCAAGAACGACGTCTCCCGGGAAGAGTTCCGCAAGATGTGCCGGGACCTCACCATCAGCAATATCGAAAAGATGCGCGCTACCCTGCGGCGTTGCGGTTTCTCGACTGACTGGAGCAACGAGTACATCACGATGCTCCCGAAGTACTTCGGGAAGACGCAGCTCTCCTTCCTGCGGATGCTGAAGGCGGGCTACATCTACCAGAGCGAGCACCCGGTGAACTACTGCACACGGTGCGAGACGGCGATCGCCTTTGCCGAGGTCTCCTACGGGGAGCGCGAGACGAAGCTCAACTACTTCGACTTCGACGGCCTTGAGATCGCGACCACAAGGCCCGAACTCCTCGCGGCCTGCGTCGCCGTCGCCGTCCACCCGGACGACGAGCGTTACAGGGACCTCGCAGGGAAGCACCTGAAGGTGCCCCTCTTCGGCCACGAGGTGGCGGTGATCCAGGACAAGGCCGTCGACCCGTCCTTTGGGTCTGGCGCCGTGATGATCTGTACCTTCGGCGACAAGCAGGACGTCCAGTGGTGGAAGGAGTACGACCTCCCCCTCAGGAAGGCCATCGACCGGAAAGGCAGGATGACAGCGATCTGCGGCCCGTATGAGGGCATGACCACGCAGGAGTGCCGCAAGGCGATCCTTGCCGAGATGGAGAAGCAGGGCATCCTCAAGAAGCAGGAGACGATCCAGCAGCGGGTCGGTACCTGCTGGCGGTGCAAGACCCCGATCGAGATCCTCTCCGAGAAGCAGTGGTTCATCAGGATCAAGCCCGAGGAGATCATGAAGGCCGCACGGGAGGTGACGTGGTATCCAGAGCACATGTTCACCCGCCTGCAGGACTGGGTCGAGTCGATGGACTGGGACTGGTGCATCTCCCGGCAGCGGATCTTCGCCACCCCGATCCCGGTCTGGTTCTGTGCGAAGTGCGGCGAGATGGTCCTCCCCGACGAGGCCGACCTGCCTATCGACCCGACGGTGGACAGACCGAAACACCCCTGCCCGAAGTGCGGGTCAGAGGAATTTGTCGGCGAGCACGATGTGCTGGACACCTGGATGGACTCCTCCATCTCGGTGCTGAATGTCACCGGCTGGGACGGGAGCGGCACGCCCGCCCTCTTCCCGGCGCAGATCAGGCCGCAGGGCCACGACATCATCAGGACCTGGGCCTTCTACACGATCCTGAGAGCGGTCGCCCTCACCGGCCAGAGGCCCTGGGACCAGATCCTGGTGAACGGCATGGTCCTCGGCGAGGACGGTTTCAAGATGTCGAAGAGCCGGAACAACATCATCCCGCCTGAGGATATCCTCAAGGAATACGGCGCCGACGCCTTCCGGCAGTGGGGTGCGATGGGCGGGGCCACCGGCCAGGACATCATGTTCAACTGGAACGATGTCGTCGCCGCTTCCCGGTTCCAGACAAAGATGTGGAACATCGTCCGCTTCGTGCTCACCCAGCTCGAGCGCGAGCCCGTGGCCGACGACACCCCGGTGACCGAACTCCTGGACCGCTGGCTCCTCGCAAAACTGACGGAGACGGTTGCCGAGGTGACGGACGCCCTGGAGACCTACCGCTTCGACCAGGGCCTCAAGGCGATCCGGGACTTCACGAAGAACATCCTCGCGGACGACTACATCGAACTCGTGAAGGGGAGGCTCTACTCCGACGCTCCCGAGCGTGCGAGTGCCTGCCGCGCCCTTACCATCACGATGGACGCCCTCTGCAGGTTGCTCGCCCCCTACACCCCGCACTTCGCGGAGGAGTGCTGGGCCCAGTTCAGGGAGGGCTCTGTCCTGAAGCAGCCGTGGGTCGAGATCGCCCTCGCGGACGCGGAGGCCGAGATGCTCGGCGACCACGTGGTCGCCCTGACAGCCGACCTCAGGCGGTACAAGCACGACCTTGGCCTTGCCCTGAACGCCCCCTTCGGCCGGATGAACATCTATGCCCCCGAGTCCCTCGACGACTGCGGCGACGTGGCGCGGGCCCTCAATGCGACGGTCGCCTGGAAGACGGGCGAGCCGAAGCTGGAGAAGATCGTGTCCGGCGTCGAGTTCAACAGGGCGGTGATCGGTCCGGCCCTCCGCAAGCAGGCGAAGGCTTTCATGGCGGCGGTCGAGACCCTGCCGCCAGAGATGATCGTCAACCCGCCGGCGACCGTCGTCGTCGACGGCGAGGAGGTGACTGTCCCGGAGAACGCCTTCACCCCGACTTTCACCTACCAGGTGGAGGGCGAGTCTGTGGACGTGCTCACCCTCGGCGAGGTCACTGTCACCCTGCGGCGGGAGTGACGCCCTTCACCCCTTTTTTTCAACGCATATCCCTTGCCCGCAATATCTATCTTCCCTGAAAGGGACGATCCTTTATGTACAGACGAAAGACAGAGGGGACATAATGCCGCGGGAAGCACTCTACGTGGGGCTTGCCTGCCTCGCCACGGCCGCGGCCCTCTGGTTCATCACGGCCAACCTTGTAGTGAGTGGCCTCCTCGCCCTTCTCGGCGCCGTCCTCGTCCTCCTCGGAGTCCAGACGTCGGAATATGATGAAGAAGAGGAGACAGACGAGGAGGAATGACCTCCACGGATCTCAGAGATACGCGCGGATCCCCCGCTTTCCCCATAATTCAAGACCGGGGGCAACTCGAAAACCTACGGTTTTCTTGACTCACTTTGGTCGTTCCCCCGAACCTCCAAATCAGGATAAGCTCCGGGAAGACAGAATAGGAAATCCCGATGGGAAATTGCCATCCCTCACCTATCCTGATGATCTTTCCTCAAAAAGAGGGTCATCGTGATCCTCGAAGGGTTATCGCCGTGACCCGACACGCCGCCTGATCTCGGCGGCGACGAAGTCGAGAACCGCCTCTTTTTCGAGCATCGCATCGACGAGGACGAAGCGTTCGGGCTCGGCCTCCGCAAAGCGGAGATAGTTTTTCTGGACGGCGTCGAGGACCGTCGCCTCCTCGAAGTGTTCCTTGTGCTCCTTGAGCCGGGTGACCGCCGCCTCCACCGGGAGGACGCAGAGGAAGGTGAGATCGGGGACGACGGTGAAGGGGGCGTGGACAGACCGCAGCCACCCTTCAGGGTCGGGCATCGTTCCCTCCAGGGTCACGGCCTGATACGCATACCGGGAGTCTGAATACCTGTCTGAGATGACAAGTTCCCCCTCCGCGAGGGCCGGCCTCACGACGTGCGTGAGGTGGGCGGCATGGTCGGCGACAAAGAGGAGGCACTCGGTGACGGGGTCGCGGTTCTCGGCGATGGCGCGCCGCACCGCCTTGCCCACCCAGGTGGCCCCAGGCTCGCGGGTGACCACGGGATCGAGATCGGCGAGGGCCCCGGCAAGGCCGGCGACGAGGGTGCTCTTCCCGCTCCCGTCAATCCCCTCAACCGTTACGAGCATGTCCGCCCCTCCCGCACCCATGCGAGGGGTATCGTCCTCCTGTGCACGCCTGTCGCCACAATGGCGCCGTCGAAACCTGCGCCCTCAAGGACGTCGAGGTCGCGCACCCCGGCGACACCCCCACCCCAGAGGAGACGACCCGGATAGGCGGCGCGGATATCCTCCAGGTCGGCGGGCAGGCCGCAGCCCGTGCCGACGCCCCCGATGTTCAGGAGGATGCACCCGGCAAAGGGGAGGTCTGCCGCCCTCTTCAGCACGGCGACCGGCGCCTCGCCCGAGGGGATCACCCGCCCCCCCTTCACATCAACGGAGAGGAAAGAGCCAGGATAACGTGCGAGGTCCTCCCCTGCGGTCTCGGTCCCGACGACATTGATGACCCCGTCCATCAGGTCGGCCGGGCCGCGGCACCCCCTGTCAACATAGCAGCGGTCCACCATAGCGGCAAGATGTCTGATCACACCCTCGTGGTCGCCGACGCCGCAGATCCGGTCAAGGTCCGCAATATAGAGGTATTTCGGCGCTATGTCCCCGCAGTAGGCGAGAGGCTCGGCCGACCGCGCCAGACCCCATGTGAGAGGGGCATAGGTCTCCCGATCTCCCTTCGCCCCATGGACGACAGACCCACTCTTCAGGTCCATTGCAAGAATACATTCCATGACTTCAACGCAATCACTATTAGGGTTAAAGATCATTAATTCCTATGCGATTATTGGTCAGCCCTAGCAGTATTGAAGAGGCTCGATCCGCACTCGCAGCCGACATCATCGACGTGAAAAAACCGTCAGAAGGATCGCTCGGCGCCAACTTCCCCTGGGTTATCCGGGGGATCAAGGAGATTGCGGAAAAACCGGTCAGTGCTGCCATAGGCGATTTTGACTACAAACCGGGAGGCGCAGCCCTTGCTGCATACGGGGCCGCGTGCGCTGGTGCTGACTATATCAAGGTCGGGCTCATGTTCGACGGCAGGGATAAAGCCTATGAACTGAGCAAGGCTGTTGTGAAAGCGGTCAAGGACGAATTCCCCGAGAAGACTGTTGTTATCGCCGCTTATTCGGATTACGAGCGGCTCGGTACGATCTCTCCCTTTGTTGCCGCCGAAGCTGCCGCAGACGCTGGCGCCGACGTCGCCATGATCGATACCGGCAGGAAGGACGGGAGGAGCACCTTCTCGTTCATGGATGCGGACACTCTTGCCACATTCACAGAAAAGAACCGCCAGAACGGCCTTGGGACCGCCCTCGCAGGTTCGCTGAAATTTGAAGACCTCACCACCCTCAAGACCATCGACCCCGAGATCATCGGGGTGCGCGGCATGGTCTGCGGTGGTAACCGTAATGATGCCATCCGCCCAGAACTGGTGGAAAAGGCACTTGCCATGATCAGGTGAGCATGATGTATGCCGAAAAACTGAACGTGCCCACGGCCCTCACCTTCGACGACGTCCTCCTTGTCCCGGCGGCGTCCTCTGTCGAACCGAGTGATGCCGATGTCCACGCCATCTTCTCGAAGAACATTCCCCTGAATATCCCGATCGTCTCGTCCGCAATGGACACGGTGACAGAGTCGGAGATGGCGATCGCCCTTGCCCGCCTCGGCGGCATCGGCGTGATCCACCGGAACATGAAGCCCGAGCGCGAGGTGGAGATGGTCAGGCGGGTGAAGCATGCTGAGGACCTGATAGAGCGCGAGGTGCTCTCCGTCGGGCCTGAGGCCACCCTCTCCCAGGTGGAGGAGATGATGAACAAGCACGGTATCGGCGGGGTGCCTGTCATCGAGAACAGCCGTCTTATCGGTATCATCTCGCGCCGCGACATCAGGGCAATCGTCCACCGTCGGGGCAAGGAGGCGGTCCGCTCGATCATGACGGCGACACCGATCACGGCCCGCGAGGACGTCACCGCCGAAGCGGCGCTGGAGACGATGTACGCAAACAAGGTCGAGCGCCTGCCTATCGTCAACGGCGAGGGGAGACTGCTCGGCATCATCACGATGCAGGACATCCTGGAAAAGCGCGCCTACCCCCTGGCAAACAGGGACGCACACGGGAGCCTCAGGGTCGCTGCGGCTGTCGGTCCCTTCGACTTCGAGAGGGCGATGATGCTCGACGAGGCAGGAGTGGACGCACTTATCGTGGACTGCGCCCACGGCCACAACCTCCATGTAGTGAAGGCAGTGCGCGAGATCAAGGCGAGCGCAAAGGCCGATGTCGTCGCAGGGAACATCGCCACCTCTGAGGCGGCATCTGAACTCTCCGACACAGTCGACGGTCTGAAGGTCGGGATCGGGCCGGGCTCGATCTGCACGACCAGGATCGTGGCCGGCGTCGGTGTCCCGCAGGTCTCGGCGATCGCACGTGTCTCCGACGTGGCGGCGCCTCTCGGCATCCCGGTCATCGCTGACGGTGGCGTGCGTTACTCGGGCGACATCGCCAAGGCGATCGCTGCAGGCGCAAACTGCGTGATGATGGGCAGTCTCCTTGCCGGGACAGACGAAGCGCCCGGCCGGGTGATCGCCATGCAGGGCCGGAAGTACAAGCAGTACCGCGGCATGGGGTCTCTTGGCGTCATGAGCGGCGGCGAGTCCTCTGACCGCTACTTCCAGAAGAAGGGAATCGGCAGGACCAAGTATGTCCCTGAGGGCGTCGAAGGTGCGATCCCCTATGTCGGGAATGTCTCTGATGTGGTGTACCAGCTCGTCGGCGGCCTCAAGTCGGCGATGGGCTACACGGGTTCGGCGACGATCGAGGAACTCAGGACGAAGGGGAAGTTTGTCAGGATCACCGCGGCCGGCATGGGCGAGTCCCACCCGCACAACATCATGATCACCGACGAGGCCCCGAACTACCGGCTGATGGGTTGACACCCACATATATATTTTATGAACACTAACATCAGGTAAGGATGCTCGACAACGGTGAAGTCTCCCGCCTCCTTGATATCCTCGGGAACAGGAACAGGAGGCGGATCATCGATCTCCTCAGGCAGAAGCCCTGCTTTGTCACCGAGATCTCGAACAAGTTGATGATCTCCCCAAAGGCGGTGATCGAACACCTCCAGATGATGGAACAGGAGGAGATCCTCTCTTCGTTCCATGATGACCGCCGGCGGAAGTATTATTGTCTGGCACGCGAGATCAGGGTCGATGTCAGGCTTGAGGGGGACGAAAAGGCCCCCTTCCCCCGGCCTGGAGAGAGCAGGAAAGCGAAGTACCTTGCCGCACTCTTCATGCTCGCTCAGATGCTCCGGACGCGGGACAGTCTCATTGCAAACCTCGAAGAGATCGAGCGTGATATCGAGGTCAAGATGAATGATGTGGTGAAGTACAGCAGGGAGATCCTCTCAAACGAGACGGAGATGGATCTGGTGCTGGCCCTTGCCCACTGTACCCTCACCCTGCAGGACCTCGAGGAGTACACCGGCCTTGAGGCCGAGCCGGTGGAAGCGATGCTCGAGGACCTCATCGGAAAAGGGATCGTCGAACAGAACGGGAAAGAGTATATGCTGCGTGTTACCTATGCCGAACAACCCTTATGACGAAATTTTCAAGACCCTGGCAAAGATCCTTGGCGAGATGACGGGTGAGAACGGCGAACCGCCGCGGATCATCGGGTGCACGATCATCGCCGGCGGCGTGGCGCCGCACCGCGAGGAGGAGATGCCTGAGGACGACGACGGCATCGACTACGAGGTGGTCGAGAGCGAGGACTGCGTCTATGTCACGGCGGAGGTCCCGCCAGAAGCAGAGGTCGCGGCCGAGTTCGGTCCCCGCAAGGTGACATTGACGGTCGGCGATGCGACGGAGACGATCGACCTTGACGTCGACATCGACGGGGAAGGGAGTTCGTACTCGGTCAACCACGGCATCCTTGACATTGTCTGCAGGAAGGCCGGGAAGGCGGCCTGAAAATCTTTTTTTATTTTTTATTCCGGGACACTCTCAGAGAAGATACCGGGAGAGGTTCGTAGAACACTGATCGACCTCCTCCCCGCCGGGCGCCCGGGTCTTCATTGACGGCGCCGAGTACGGGACCACCTCCGAGACCACGGGCAGTCTCACTCTCTCGAACGTCTCAGGGTCGGCACCCGGCAGGTCAAGATCCTCAAGGACGGCTACGCCCCGTTCACCGCCACCGTGACGATCGAGAAGGACCGGACGACCTCCCTCACCGCGACCCTGAACAACGACGACCTGGAAGGGAACGGCCTGCTCGACGACGAAGAGAAAAACAGCTTCATCGACGGATTCGGCAACCACCACACCACCGATCCCGACCTCCTCGACACCGACGGCGACGGCCTCTCCGACGGCTACGAGGCCGGAGAACCAGTCACCGAGAACGGCAAGACCTACCACAAGCAGCGGAGCGACCCCACGAAGGCCGACACCGATGGGGACGGGCTGGATGACTATCTGGAGGATGCGATCGAGAGCGATCCGCTCTGTGCGGACACCGACGGTGATGGCCTCTCCGATTCGTTGGAGTGGGAGATCGGTACCGATCTCTGGTCGGCCGACACCGACGGCGACGGCCACTCCGATTACGAAGAGCACGTCGATCCCGACTACGACCCCCTCGTCTACGAAGAGCGCTACGGCTCAATGGAGATGGGCCGTGAGTTCCTCCTCGGTGCGGTCCTCGGGGAGTGGGGCGCCGACGACCACGACAATATCTTCTATCTGGGCGGCTGGATCGCAAGTGGTGTCATCGTCCTCGGCGACGTGCGGGACATCGCAACGACGATCTCGCGGGGCGACCTCACCGGCACGGGCCTCAACCTCGCCGCACTGATCCCGGGTTACGGGGACGGAGCGAAGGTTGCGGTCATCGTCGGGAAGTTTGTGGGGAAGCATCCGGAGCTGGCCAAACTTGCCGTCGGACTGATGGCCGGAGTAACCAAGTACTCCGACGAGACGACCGAAGCGCTGACCGTGCTAAAGGCAAGTTACGGCGACGAGGTTCTCAATGTGCTCAGGGCACACGGAGCGACAGATTCAACACTCGTTCAACTCTACAAGAGAGATGTCAACCTCTTCCGTGTCGGGAAGATGCTCGAAAACGCCTGTGAAGGTGGGTGGGCACCGACCAAAAAACTCACGGCTTCCGGAAACCTGGACAAACATTACACAGAGCACGTACTCGATCAATTCGAGTGGGGTGAGACCTTTACAAAATCGGTGTACCTCGATAAGGCAACAACCCTTGCCAACCGGAGAGACGGCAACGTCGAGTTGTACTACCAGGAGGGGTACGACACGCTGGTCGTCTATGATCGCAGTGTCAACGAGTTCGTGAGTGTAACGAAGGATGGGTTGTTCACGACGTTCTTTAGACCTAACAATGACCGGAAACATTATGTTGACCAACAAATTGCTAATAGACTGATCCGATTGAACTAGACACATAGAGGGAGTAAGAAATGGACAAAATGCTAATAGAGACATTAAAAAAAGAGTTGCCAAAAGACTTACTCAACTACGAAATAAGGATCAGAGAGACTGACGAACATTATGACGAACTAGCAGCATATGGGAGATATTCTACCGAAGCCCCCTATGGATTAAAACACGTTATTCCTTTTTGGATACACCTGCTCGAAGAGGGAGGAGTCAACTGTGAGAACTTTCGAGTTGAATACAAAAGAATAACCCAGAAATTGGTAGCATTGGAAAAGAAGAGAGGGCGCGACTATCGTGAAAAATTATTTTCCAACTTAAAGCAATTTGTTGGCGGTTATCCCGGGATGATAGATAATTTTGTGGATATGGAACCTTTAGAGTTTGAAATTCCACAGAGTTTAGCCATTCGCAGTTCCATTGAAATATTACTGATGGAATTGGAAAGGGATTATGATCTTACCGAGATAAAAGCGAAAGTCTCCCCCCTTGACAAAGAATTCAGGTCTAAATATCTGCAAAATGTCGATGAAATCCTGGAGCACTATCCCGAAGCTGAAGATCCGTACTCTCCTGAAAGTTTCTGGTGGAATCACCCCCTGAAACTCTTGAAAGAAAAGCAGGCGATGCAAAACAATTCCTGAATATTTTTTCCCGACATCTTCGGCAACCGCCACATCACCGACCCGGATCTCACCGACACCGATGGCGACGCGGCCGGCTTCCCCATCACCATCACTTCTTCACGAAACCGGCGATAGA
>NZ_CALFSA010000188.1 GCF_937919355.1 uncultured Methanofollis sp.
CCGGGGTGGCGCCCCGCGACCTCGGAGAAGACCTCTCTCCAGAGGCCATAGACGTCGGAGAGGACATTTGCCTTGTCGACCGAGGTGACCCGCCTCTGTCGCCTTTCTGCAAGGTCGAAGGCGTACTCCATCACCCGCCTGCACCCCTCGCGGGAGAGGACGCCGATCTGGTAGGCGATCTCCTCGGCGTCACTCTCGACGTCGAGGCCGAACTTCACCGAGTAGAGGTCGCGGACGACTTCGAGTTCTTTTTTCTCCGTCTTCCTGAAGCGCGAACCGATACCGACGTAGAAGTCTTCGGTGTTCTCCCGCACCACGACGAAGTCAATGTCCTTCGGTCCCTTGCCGGCGAGAGGTGTCTGCACCCCCTGCAGGAGACGGATCGGCCGCAGGTTCACATACTGGTCGAAGAAGAAGCGCATCTTCAGGAGGATGCCCTTCTCCAGGATGCCGGGCTTCACGCGCTCGTCGCCGATGGCGCCGAAGTAGACCGCCGGGTACCGGGAGAGTTCCTTCAGTTCGTCCTCGGCGATCAGCACTCCTGTCTCCAGGTACCTGTCTGCCCCGATATCGAAGTCGGTCCACCCGATATCGAAGCCGTACTTCTCCCCCGCGGCGTCGAGGACCTTCTTCCCCTCTTCGAGGATCTCGGGCCCGATGCCGTCGCCGCCTATCGCCGCGACCCTGTACACAGTTCCACCTCTTTCATCTCCTTTGCATATTCGACCAGTCCGCCCGCGTCCACGATCGCCTGCATGAAGGGCGGCACAGGTTCGACCTGATACCTGACGCCGTCGGACTCCACGAATCCCCCTGCGGGGTCGACGCGTATCTCGCGCCCTTCGAGGAGTGCTCTGGTGTCAGGGCAGACGAGGGGGAGGAGACCGGTGTTCACGGCGTTGCGGTAGAAGATCCGGGCGAAGGACTCTGCCACGACGACCTTCACCCCAGCCCCGAGGAGGGCGAGGGGGGCGTGCTCCCGCGACGACCCGCAGCCGAAGTTCCTGCCCGCGACGACGACATCGCCGGGCCTGACCCCCGCCCTGAAGTCGTCCCTCGTCCCCTCGAAGACGTGCTCCGCGAGTTTTTTCGGGTCGTACTCGGTGAGGAACCGCCCCGGTATGATCGCGTCCGTGTCTATGTCGTCGCCGAATTTCCAGATCTGCATTGTCACACCTCCCTCGGGTCGGTGATCTCGCCGGTGACCGCACTCGCCGCCGCCGTCGCCGCGGAGCAGAGGTAGACCCCTGCCTCCGTGCTCCCCTGCCGCCCCCTGAAGTTCCTGTTCGAGGTGGAGAGGGAGACCTCGCCCGGTGCGAGGAGGCCGAAGGCCCCGCCCATGCACGGTCCGCAGCACGGCGCCTCGACAAGTGCGCCCGCCTCGACGAAGCGTTCGATCAGTCCGGCCCTGAGGGTCTTCAGGTACTCCTCTTTCGAGGCCGGGATCAGGATCACCCTTACTTCGTCGGAGAATTTCCTGTCGCCGAGGACTTCCGCCGCCTCGGCGAAGTCCTCGTACCGCCCGTTCGTGCAGGACCCGATGAAGACCTGGTCGATGTGGGTGCCGGCGACCTCGTCGACGCCGACGACATGGTCCACATTGTGGGGGACTGCCACCTGCGGCAAGAGGTCGGCGACGTCGTACTCCCGCCACTCCGCATAGGTGGCATCCCCGTCGCTCGCAAGGTCGAAACCTGTGGCGTCCGGTCGTCGTGCCTGCACGTACTCCCGCGTGATCCCGTCGGGCGGGACGATCCCGGCCTTCGCCCCCATCTCGATCGCCATATTGCAGCAGGTCATCCGTCCGGCCATCGGCATCGACCTGAAGGTCCTGCCGGTGAATTCCAGGGCCTGGTAGGTGGCGCCGTCCGCCCCGATGTCCCCTGCGATCGAGAGGATGAGGTCTTTCGCCCCGACGCGGGGGGCGAAGGCGCCGTTCACCTCGACACGGATCGAGTCTGGCACCCTGAAGTAGAGGGCGCCGAACTTGAGGACAAAGCCCATGTCGGTCGAACCGATGCCGGTCGCAAACGCGCCTGCAGCGCCGTACATGCAGGTGTGCGAGTCTGAACCGACGACGATCTCGCCTGGCGCCGCATGCCCCTTTTCGAGGACCACCTGGTGGCAGACGCCCTCCCTGAGGTCGTAGTTGTGGATGCCCTGGCGGAGTGCAAACTCCCGCATGAACTTCTGGTTCTCGGCCGCCTGGATGGAGTCGGCCGGCACCTGGTGGTCGAAGAGCATCACGACCCGCGCCGGGTCGAAGACCCGCTCCCCGCCCATCTCCCTGAACTTCTGGATGGCAAGGGGACCGGTGATGTCGTGGATCATGGCGCGGTCCACGGCCGCCATCACCACGTCGCCTGCCTCTATCTCTCTCCCGCACCGGGCGGAGAAGATCTTCTCCACAAGGGTCGCTCCCATGCTCTGATCACCCGATCATCACGCCTTCTCCCATTAAGATGTTTGGGGCGGGCAAAGTTTGATGAAGGGGGAGGGAGAGTCTCTCCCCCATGCTCAGGTGTCCGAAGTGCGGGAGCACCGACCTCTACGAGGTGCTCGGCGGGTATGCCGGGACGATGTACAGGTGCAAGAAGTGCGGCTACACCGGGTCTTTTGTCGTCGAGTCTGAGGAGGAACTCCCGCCGCCGCCTGATGAGAGAGAATAAACCTGGTTCATGGCAGGAGTATGTCTCGTGGGTACCGCCGCTCTTTTTTCCTCGCGTTCATCCTGCTGAATTATGTCCGGCATCCCGGTGCCTGTTCCGGAGTCTCACCGCACATCCGTCCTCATGAAACAGAGGTAGGCGGTGAGATAGAGCACGCCCGGAAGGACGAGGAGCAGGGCGATGTTCCCCCAGAGGCCTGCGAGGACATCCGTGAAGTGCGGCGGCGTGGTGTCCGGGTCGGTGACTGTTATTCCGAACGGGCCCTGCGGACTGTTCTGCGTCTTTACGACGCGATAGGGATCGATGACTGCCTCCGTGATCTTTTTATAATTGGTCTGCGGGGAGGCCGCCTCGACGATGGCGGTGACGGCCGCTTTCTTCTCATAGTATACCTTTGCTTCGGCCTCGTACGTCTTCATCGCCTCTTTCTCTCCCTGAGGGTCCTGTTCATCCGTATCGACCGGGATCATGGCCCCGCTTTCGGACATTATGATCTTCTGCACGTACGGGGGATCTGGTCGCTCACCCGCCCATGTGTCGATGGCGATCTCGCCTGCGAGAGGCAGGAGGGATGAGAGGATGATGAAGACGACGAGGGTGGCGATGAGCGCGCTCCCGCTGTCCCGTGCAAGAGTGGAAAGGGTGAGGGCGAGGGAGAAATAGATGAGGAGGAAGAGGATCGAGACCGCCCCGAAGGTGGCGATGGCGGAGAACTCGTTGATGGTCGGAATGATGCTGGCGATGAGGAGCATTGCAAGGGAGACAAGGATGGCCAGACCGATTGCGAGGACGACCGCCGCGCCCCCGCCGATCGCCTTGCCGTTGATCACCTCGTCACGGTAGACCGGGTGGGAGAGGAGGGTCTTGAGCGTCTTCGTCTCTTTCTCCTTTGAGACCAGGTCGAAACCCACCGCGATCGCAAGGACCGCCCCGATAATGACGATCTGGTCTGAGATGGAGGAATATACGGAGAGCACAGAAGGTCTGTCGGGCATCCACCCGGTTACTCCGCTGCTTTCGACAGCCGCGATCTTTTCCTGGTACGCTGCAAGGTCTCTGTCGTACTCTCCGATACCCTGGGAGATCCCGATGACCGAGATGATCAGGAAGAGTGCCAGGATGACAAAGAAGCGTTTGCTGGTGAGGTGGTCGGCAAACTCCTTCTGCGCTATGATCATGCATCTGGAAACATTCATACGTCGCCCTCTGAGACTGGTATGCGTGAGTCGGTCCTGACCGACATTATCCTTTCTTTTTGATGGGACGCCCTATCAGGATCAGGAGCAACTGTGTCCCGGAAAATGGGACAACGAGACCCGATGAAGTCCGCCACCCCCCCCAACCGGATGATATAATTAGTACAATGACGAACAATATCCCATGGCATACATGAACTGGTCAGACGACCTCTCTGTCGGTGTCTCCGAGATCGACGAACAGCACAAGAAACTCGTCGCCCAGATCAACGCACTCCACGACGCCATGCGCTCGGGGCAGGGGAAGGACGCCCTCGAAAAGACCCTCGGAGAACTTGCGGCGTACACGCAGTACCACTTCACCGCCGAAGAAGAGTACATGCAGAAGTTCGGGTATCCCGCCTATGCCTCCCACAAGAAAGAGCACGACGCCTTCGTCGCGAAAGTCGCGGATTTTCAGCAGGCATATGCCGGCGGACATCTCGGCCTCTCCATCGAGGTGATGAAGTTCCTGCGTGACTGGGTCGCAGGCCATATCAGGGGGAGCGACACCCGCTACACCGCCTGCTTCAGAGAACATGGACTGAACTGATGACCTGAGAGCCGGGTTTTTTCCCCGGCGATAAACCCAT
>NZ_CALFSA010000189.1 GCF_937919355.1 uncultured Methanofollis sp.
CTGATGGCGGGGTCGAGGCTGGTGTAGGGATCGGTGGGGAAGTTCGGGTGGAGGGCCATGGTCATTTCCTCCCGATGGTGATGTCGATGACTTTCATGGTGTCGTTGCCGAAGATGTCGACGACTTTGACGGCAATCTTGCGGCGGCCGGGCATGCACTCTTTGAAGATGCTCTGGAGTTCGAGGGTGCGGTCGCGCCGGGTGCGGAAGGACTGCCATTCGTTTTCAAAGACGTATTCGCCGGTCCAGAGTTCTTCCTGTTCGCCGTTCTCGTTCACGCGGGTGATGATCTCCTGCTTGCTCTCGAAGTCGAAGTCGACGGCCCAGTAGTCGATCCAGTCGGTCCAGGTGTTGGTGAGGGGTTCTTTGGAGACGATGCCGCTCTTGTCTTTTGTCACTTTGATTATCTGGCCGTTTTCAATGACGATCTTTTTTCCTCCATCTTTGAGGGTTTCTATGGCGTTATCGACGGTCTCCTGGTTGTAGAAGACCGAGAAGTCGGTGAGTTCGATGGCGATGGAATTGCCTTTGTAATGGGGGGTGACTTCGATGTAGGAGGCGTCGTAGAAGACGACCTGGTTTCTTGCGATGGCACGTTTGTCGAAGACGTCGCGGGGGATATATTTGAGGGCCATGTCGATGCCCTTCTGTTTTGCCTCTTCCTGGATGTTCGGGAAGAGGCCCATCTCGAACTCGAAGCCGAGGATGTCCACTCTGGTGATGTACTTCTGCCGGCATTCCCCGATGACTTCCTCGGCGAAGAGGCGCGTGACCGGGAGGTTGACGGGACCGACGGCGACCATGCGGTTCTGCTTCTTACCGGCAAAAGTGGTGAAGCCCTCGACCGGTTCGGCATGGTAGGCGGAGAGGATGAGGCTGACAAAGTTCTTCTCTTTCTCGGCGAGTTGTTTCTGTTTGAGTTCGTCCCTGAGGTTCGGGTTGACGCCAATGAAGTGCTGCCGTTCGTATTTGCCGAGGTTGAGGATCTCGAAGGCACGGTAGTCTTTGTTGTTTGCCTTGAGTTCTCGCTGGACCTCGATCATCCGCTTGCGGGTAGTGTGGATGGCGAACTTGCCGAGGTCGGAGCCGATCCATTTCCGGCCGAGTTTCTCGGCGACGGCAAGGGTGGTGCCAGACCCGCAGAAGAAGTCGGCGATGAGGTCACCTTCATTCGAGGAGGCCTTGATGATGCGTTCCAGGAGGGCTTCGGGTTTTTGGGTGGGGAAACCGAGCCTTTCTATAGCCATTGGATTAATAATGGGAATATCAGTCCATATGTTTTGAATTAATTGGCCTTCGTATTTGTCTAAAAATATCTTCCTGTATATTCTTCCGGTGTTATTTTCTGGCATTACTAACTCATTGTTATTATACATTTCATCCATTCTTTCTTTTTTATATAACCAGCCCGTCTTGGGAGGAACAACACCGCGAAATTCGTATTTAAGGTTGGGTCTATTGAGTGGGTTTACCAGAGGAGATTTCATATATTTTCTACCATCTCCATCATCGAAAATAAAACGTTCTCGAATGTATTTTTGAGTGTTTTCATCATTTTTTGAGTATGTTGGATTGAAAATACGATCTTCTGATTTGGAATAGAGTAGTATGGTATCATTTGTTACTCCAAATTGATTGGACGACCATGCTTGCGATTGTTTTCGTCTCCAAATAATCTCATTAATAAAATTATCTGGGTAGAAGATCTCATCAAGGATTGATCTTAATAATGAGTTCACTCTCCAATCGCAGTGCACATAAATACACCCATCCTCCGCAAGCAGGTCACGCATCAATTTCAACCGTTCATAGATCATCGCGACAAAACTGTCCGCACCCTTCCCCCAGGTGTCGCGGTAGGCGATCTCCTCGATAATACCGGGCTCCTTCGTGAACGTCTCGTCCCCGACCTCGATATCCATTGAGAAGTCGGCGCCGACATCGAACGGCGGGTCGATGTAGATCAACTTGATGCCGCCCTGCTTCTCGATTTCCTCCCTGAGGGGGCCGTTTTTGAGGGAGGAGAGGATGAGTTTGTTGTCGCCCCAGATGAGTTTGTTCGTCCACCCCTTCAACTGCCTGCCACGATCGTCGATGTCGAAAAGCGTCCGCTGGATGGTCTGGTTCACCTCTTTGCGCGGCTCGTCCACGTTCTCGATCACCTGAAAGGGGAGGACGACGTTGCAGACCTCGTCGGTCTTGCCGTTCCAGACGAGTTCTAGTTCGCGCTTGTCTTCAAAGAGGAGGAAACGATATTGTTCAGGGAGGGGCTTTCCGGCTTCAAGATATCTTGTGATGTCGCGAATTTCGTTGTCGGTGAGTCTCATGCGTCTGTTCGCCTGAACTGTTCTGGGCTTTCACCAGATATAATGGTTTCATTTTATTATCGCTCCGTTCATATGATTTATTGAACAAAGGCTGGCGATTACATTATTAAACGATATAATATCCCTTCAGGCACATCTGAGAAACAGTATTTCACCTAAATCGGTCCGGTCAAGTGCCTGCTCCCTGTTCCACACACGCATGGCACCTTTCCCGATCCAAAGCACCAATTCCCCCCGACACAATGAGCGTTTCCCATCGTGGACATCAAGCACAACTTCAATGTCGCCTGGGTTGTCGATAGTGTTCAACCCCGGGAGTCGATCCACCGCTGGTGCAGACTAATGTCTAGAGGGTACCGAATGGTATTGATCATTTATCTTCAGCAGCGGAAAGTATCTGAGAGAATAAACCCCATCTCTTTTTCGGGAATGAAAATCGTCAATATCGTCTGTTCAGGCGACCTCCACCAGCCCGTCCCCTTCCCGAGGCTGCCTGAACTCAGGCCGGAAGACCTACGCATATGACCCCGAGATCTATCACGGCGCCTACATCCTCCTCTCCCGGGGCAAGGCCACGGTCTACCGGAGCGGGAAATATATCATCTACGGCCTGAAGTCCCTCGACGAGGTAGGATCGTCATACGAAGAGTTCCTCGCCCTCCTCTCCCCCATCATCGACCCCTCCCTCGTCTCGCCGCCGCGGGTCCAGAACATCGTCGGCATGGACGACATAGGGACGGAGGTCCCCCTGACCCGCCTCGTCGTCGCCCTCCAGATGGAGCACGTGGAGTACGAGCCCGAGCAGTTCCCCGGCGTGATCTATCGCGGGGAGAGGGGGACAGCCCTGATCTTCTCGTCAGGGAAGGTGGTCCTCGCCGGGTTCAGGGACCTTGATTCGATGGAGGCGTTTGCGTCCGGACTGAGGGAGACGATCAGGGCGATCATATAACCACAACCCCCTCCCACCACTCGGGGTCTCACCGTCGACCTCCCCACGGTCAGGCGACAGACGAGCACGACCACCTCGCCCCCGCAACCCAGGGGAACTGCAGAGCCCCCCAAACGCGAGGGACGGCCCTGCCAGGATCGGAAGACCTATATTCTATAGTCCGCTATAGTGTGCATATCATGTCCTCCACGACGGTGTGGATCTCGCCGGAAACAAAGAAGAGACTGAAAGGTATGAAGCGCCACCCCCGGGAAACATATGAAGAGGTGATCGTCCGCCTGATCGACTCTTCCGAGGACGCCGAGTCCCTCAGCGATGAGGCCATCAGGGGGATCGAAGAGTCACTTGAAGACATCAAGGCCGGCCGCCTTGTCACCCTCGACGAGGCCCGCGCAGAGTTACGGGCCGCATGGCGTACGAAGTCCGATTAACTCCGTCCGTCATCCGGGAAATGCGGCATCTCCCGGCTGATGTAGGGGAGAAGATCCTCGACGAGGTGGAGGCCCTCGCACAGGAGCCCGATCCCTCCCGGCATGTCAAGAAGTTGAAGGGAGGAGGGTCGACGCCCTTCTATTCTCTCAGGGTAGGGACCTATCGGGCGATCCTGAATATCTATGACGATGTGCTCCTCCTCGTCGTGGTCGAAGTCGGTCACAGATCGAAGGTGTACCGCAAATTTTAACCTCGTCTTTTTTTCGACAGACCCCACACGGAGTCGCCGTGACGTGTGACGCAAACGGGATGCCATACCCCTTTATCCTCCCCCTCCAACTCTCCCCCATGCCACCCTCCCCCCCGGCCTTCACCGTCGTCATGGACCTCTCCACCATCCTCGACGTGACAGACGAGCACAGCCACCTCACCCGCCTCTTCAATACCCGCATCGACCAGGCCGGCGGGGTGTGGGAGGATGAACTCGACGCCTTCGTCTTCGCCATCCTCGACGACCTGGAGGGCCGCCTCACCGCCGGCCTGACGGCCGCAGGGCTGAAGGAGACCGTCTCCCGCGTCATCGACGAGATGCTTGAGGAGGACCAGGCCGCGGTCTCTTATGGCGGCGGGAAGACCCGGGTCCCCCTCACGCCGGACGGGGAGGTCGATATCCTGCACTCTGAGAAGCGGGAGGATGACCTCGAATCCCGGTGATCCTTCGGGTGTTTGCGTGCACACCCCTCCCTTGGAGTTCACGACATCCACCGTTCTTGCCGTCGCCTGACTTCCGCCGCCTTTGAGACACACCCCTTCCACAGTCATCCTGCGCCATCGCGTACAGGTTCCCCCTCATTACCCGGCGCCTCACCACGCCGTCCGGCAGTCGGTCACGGCCTCTCATCAAGCCATGCACGCCCACGTGCCGTGGCCCGGTATCTCTGCTTGCCGCTTGTCGGTTTCTCCGGGAGAGTCATCTCGACAAGCCCTGCATCGAGCAGAGGCCTCAGGATCTGGTCCCTGAACTTGGTGCGGTTCGTCCTGCCGGCAACCGCCAGGAGTTCGACCATGGACTGCTCCTTCACGCACACACGCAAGACCTCGATACTCTCCTGATCGAGATCGATCTTAATCCCAACTTGGTCCCATCGTGCTCAGGCCTCCACAGCACCTGGACAAACTGCCCCCCTTCCTGCCTGAAGGGGTTCCCTCTCCCGAGGTACCCCCGCTAAAGACACACATAAATACTACAATCTGTCTCTTCCACGGTGCGCTACTCTCCTTTATCTCCTGTGGGGCCCACCCTCTCCTTGGTGCGGTGCCGCCCCTGGCGGCCCGCCCGGGAGAGTCGAAAAACATGAAATCGATATCTCAGGGCCTCCCCGGCTGCGAAGTCGGGGAGCGTACGGACAGACAGACACTGCCCATATGTGAGGCGGCGGTATGTCCCGGATAGACGGCAGCCTTCATGAATCCCCGTGCGCCAACACCGGACCCCGGACCGCCACACCTCCGCCGACCCCCGGGGAGATACACACCGTCGATCCGGTGCCCCTGTATCTCGTCCCGCAGGCGGTTGCGAGCGAGGTGCGGAAGCACGGCCGTGCGGTGAGCGAGGTGCACGTGAAGCGGGGCGGTCGGCATATGTATGCCGTCTCGGTGGTGGTGCGGGAATGAGTGCCACCCTCCGTCTCGGGTCTGACGACGCGGTCTACCTGCTCGTCGGCCGCAGGCGGTACCGGGTCGCCCCCGGCGACCTCCGCCTCCTCCTCGTCCAGGGGCGTGCGGTGCCGGTGATGGGGGAGGGTGGCGTGATCGTGGGCCATGCGGCGGTGAACGCCGCGGGGCGTGCGGTGAAGGTCTTCACGGTCTCGGGCCACTTCATCGTGCCGCTCGTCTCGTTCCGCCGCGTCGCCACGGGCGAGGCCAGGTCGGCCCCGCTGTTTCCGCTCGTGCCGGAGGGACGGTCATGATCAGGGAGGCCCTCGCCGCCCTGTTTTCCGGCGGTGTCGTCGAGGTGCGTGCTCTCGGCGACTATGCGACGCACTCGGGCTACTTCGACGACTTTGCGAAACTCGCCGACGCCGCTGAAGCACTCGACACCGACCCCGAGGTCCGCGGGATCTACGTCACCCTGAACGCGGTGGACCCGGCCCTCCTGGCCCGGCGGGCGAACAGGGTGAAGATGCGGCTCTCCCGGAGCGACGCGACCACGAGCGACGCCGACATCCTCCGCCGCCGCTGGTTGCCCATCGACCTCGACCCTGTGCGGCCGAGCGGGGTGTCGTCGACGGAGGAGGAGCACGCCGCGGCGTTGCGCCGGGCCGACGCGATCGCCCTCTGGCTCGACGAGCAGGGGTTCCCCCATCCGGTCCGCGCCGACTCAGGGAACGGGGCCCACCTCCTCTACGCGATCGACCTCCCGAACGACGATCCTTCGACCGCCCTCGTGAAGGGCGTGCTCGCCACCCTCGACGCGTTGTTTTCCGACGAGACGGTCACCGTCGATACGGCGAACTTCAACGCCGCCCGGATCTGGAAACTCTACGGCACCTGCTCGCGGAAGGGGGACAACACCCCCGAGCGGCCGCACCGGCGGGCGCGGCTCCTCTCGGTGCCTGAGGAGAGGGAGATCGTCCCGGCCGACAGACTCCGGGCGGTCGCCACCCGCCTCCCCGTCGAGGCCCCGGCGACGCCGAAGGGGTCGAAGATCGACCTCGCCGCGTGGCTTTCGGAGCACGGGATTTCCGTCCGCACCACCAAACCCTGGCAGGGCGGCACCCTCCACGTCCTCGAAGACTGCCCCTTCTCGACCGCCCACCACGACGGCGCCTTCGCCGTCCAGTTCCCCTCGGGAGCGGTCTACGCCGGGTGCCACCACGCCTCCTGCGGCGGCGGGAAGCAGAGGTGGCCGGAGTTGCGGGAGAAGTACGAACCAAAGAGACGGAAAAGGGAGGAGGTGCCGCCCCCTCCCCCAAAACCTCCATCACCGGCATATCGCGAGAAGGCCCTCGCCATCCTCGCCCACGGCGACCCCCTCGCCTTCCTCCTCGACACCTTCAACAGGGAGCACGTCGGCGACCGCACCGTCGCCGAGTGCCTGGTGATGTCCCTCGCCTCGCAGTCGGTCGAGAACACGAACGGCCTCCATGTCTCCGTCTCCGGGACCTCAGGCAAGGGCAAGAGCCACGCCTGCACCACCATGCTCAAACAGGTCCCCGGGGCCTACCGCCTCGCCGGGACCGTCTCGAACAAGGCGCTCTACTACCACGACGACCTCCACCCCGGCACCGTCTTCCTCTTCGACGACGTCACCCTCTCCGACGACCTCCTGGAAGTCCTCAAAAGCGCAACGGCGAACTTCAGGGAGAGGATCGAGCACCACACCGTCTCCCCGGACAGAAAACTCCAGGTCTGCCGGATCCCGGAGAGGTGCGTCTGGTGGCTTGCAAGGGTCGAGGACCCCGGCGACGACCAGGTGATGAACCGCATGCTCACCGTCTGGATCGACGACTCGGCCGAGCAGGACGAGCGCGTCCTCCGGCACATGAAGGAACAGGAAGCGCGGGAGGACGACGGCGACGACGAGGACCCCGACCTCCCGGTCTGCCGGGCCATCTGGGAGATTCTTAAAGAGGAGCGCCTCCACGTCTCTGTCCCGTACGCGGAGAAGGTGCACTTCTCCGCCACGACGAACCGCCGGAACCCCGGCATGCTCTTCGACCTCATCAAGTGCCACGCCCTCCTCCACCGCTTCCAGAGAGAAACCTACGACGGCGGCATCCGGGCCGACAGGTCGGACTTCACCGTCGCCGCCCGGATCTACGCGGCGATCAACGGCGAGGCCGGCGGGCAGGAGACGAAACTCACGAAGAACGAATCCGCCGCCCTGGAGACCGTGGCGACGATGGGGTGGGAGCAGTTCACCGTCAAGATGCTCCAGGACGCCCTCGGGCTTTCGTACCAACAGACCTACCGTATCCTCCACGGCTACGCAAGCCGGGGGATGACCTACTCCGGCCTCCTGGAGAAGTGCCCGGCGGTCAGTTATCTCGACACCATGGTCACCGAGGACTGCGAGGGCTACGCGGTCCGCCGGCGGGAGCACCTCTTTCTCTTCGACCGCGAGACCTACCGGCGCTGGGCACGCGGCGGCGAGGTGTGGATCGATGAAGGAGGTGACCGGGACGACGGTCCCGGTCCCGACCGCGATGATACTTTCAGCATTTCAGCACGTTTTCAGCAGAATTTCAGCACCTGCCGCGAAGATCAAAAGACGAGGGACGGCCCGGAAACTGACAGTACTAGTACAGATAGAGAGACGCGTCTCTCTCTCAGTACTACCTTACAGCAAAACACACACCCACACAGTGCTCTCTCTCCCCCGGCGTCCGGGTGTGCGGGTGGGTGTGATATTCGCGATGCTGAAAACGATCCCATGATATCGCCGCTTCGGGGCGATAATCCTAATCGGCCACCATCAACACATCCGTTGAATTTCAGCACCTTCCGAAAGCTGCTGAAAACTGCTGAAAGAAAAGGACCGACGACACTCCCTGGCGTCCTGGACCACCGGGAGTTCACGCGGACGAAGACCGACCTCGGACGGTGCAGTGTGTGCGACGAGGGGAGGGCGGTGTTTCGTTCGAGAGACGGACGGGCTCTGCTGTGTGAAGGGTGCTACGCCCGCCTGGTGCAGACGTGGAATGAGAAGAAGGGGTTGGCCAGGTGATCCCCCGGACACCGGCGGCGGTGAACTGTGCGCAGGGTCGGAGGTGACCGGGCAAGGCGCCCTCTTCCGAAAGGGTTATCTTTTTGTATCCATCATACGAGGTGTAGAGACGCAGAGCCGACCGGAAGCGACGTTTCTATTCCGGCAATGCGGGGTGACGGTATGAAAAAACTCAAGAAAATCCATGCAATGCTCTATGCGATGGAGCATGACCCCGCCATCGGCCGGACAAAACTGATGAAGTTCATATTTTTTGTCGATCTCATCCACTATAACCAGCGGGGCAGCCTGCTCTTCGACAGCGCCTACATCAGGATGCCGAACGGCCCCGTGGACCCGGTGGCGTACTCTCTCACCGGCGAAACAAACGACTTCTTCACGGTCAAAAAGAGCAGAGGGAACAAAAATAATCCGGCTACCGGGCCGTATGACCACTACCTGTTCCAGGTCAGAGTGCCGGTGAACACCGACATGTTCAGCCACTATGAACTCGCCCTCTTTCATATGGTCCTCACGGCACTCAAGGCAAAAAAGGCTACATTGGTCAGTAGCCTCACGCACCAGCTCCGGCTCTGGAAGGAGTTCAGGGACGGTGAAGAGATCCCCCTCGACTACTTTGCACTCACTGACGACGAAATCCGGCTTATCGAAAGTTTCGGTTTCTTTATCGACGGATTCCAGCGGGAGTTCTGTAGCCGCATCACCACCCTTTCCCGGGACCTCGCAGATGCTCTCCATCCTCTTGCCCGTGAGCGTGTCGTACGGGTGGAGAGGATCCTCGACGATCTCATCGTGCACTATCCCCTCCCTTCCCTCGACATCTTCTATGACGCATACCTTGCATGGGACGACACCTTCAGGTCTGCTCTTCGCCTGAACCCGGCGGTAGTGTCGTCACTGACCGCCGAGTGCTGCGATGCCCTCTGCTTTACCTCATATGCCGTGCAGAGCGGTGCGGTCGGCGAAGACGATCTGGCGGCGTACTGTGGGGAGGTGGAAGAGAGATTTGATACCATCAGGGAGTCTCTCTTCCGGGAACACCCGGCGAATCCCTGCGAGGTCGAGATGATGGAGGGCGACCTCCTCGACCGGACGATGCACCTCTCCCGGTCCCTGGCCCTGGAGACGCCATCGGGGAGGCGTTAGGTCTGCCCTACTTTCACGACAGCAACGTCCTGATCGGCTACTTTTTTCATGCCGCCGACGACTGGGGGCGGGCGGCGACCTCTGTCTTCGACGACCCCGAACCGAATTATTCGAGTACTTTTGTCTGGGGGGAGTGTTTCGGGATCGATAACGGCGGGAGATGCGCCACGGTCCAGAGAACGGTTATGCGGGAGTTCCGCCGGGCGGCCGCCGCCTTGAAACGGAATCCGTCTGTCGATGCCCTGGAGGCGGAAGCGATGACGTGGAGGATCAGGGATATCGTGACGGAGGCGATCGCCCGGGCAGGGAGGGAGACAGCAGCGGCAATCACGGTGCTGGAGGAGGTGAAGACCTGCTATGAGCAGGAGTGCGTCCGGCGTCTCGCCCGCCTGGAGGACCGGGAGGTACTTTTCCTGCACAGGCGACGGACCGACTACCCCGAGGTCTACCTGTTCTTGAACGCCATCGACGACCCGGACGATATCGAGGTGGTGCTTGACGCCCACGACCTTGCACTCCGTGTGCCAGGGCTGGTGCTCTGGACGGGGGACGGCACCCACATTGTGCGGAATCGGGAGCGGGTGCTGGACCTGACCGAACTGGTCGATGTGCGCTTCCTCGGGGACGCACACACTTGATGTTCCGCAGCGCCTGCTGATCTGCCCTGTCACCCTTTTTGTTCGTGCGGGAGGTCGGGAATGAGGGGCCTGGACTCCACTGGTGGATGTGATCACCCTCGAATAGGGTGCAGAAGGGTTATCTTATCACGCTGGAGGAGGGCAAGATCCTCACGGAGAAGCACGTGATCGAGGGGCGGCATCCCCCGATCCTGCGGTCGTCGGCTGTCTCACCCCTTTCCTGTCTCATACCGGCACTCTTCCTCCTCGGCCACGCCCGCCTGCGGAGCGGCCACCTCCCCGACCCCCTCCCGCACCACGACCTCCCGTCGCCGGCCCCGTCCCGGCCGCACGTACAGGTCCACCAGCCGTAAGGTCTCCAGTTTCCGCAGCCTCTCGGAGAATGCCGCATACCCCATCTCCCCGCAGAGGCGGTCATAGACCTGCCCGGCGACCGCCGGCCCGCCTCCCCTCTCCTCTCTCAGGACGGCGTCGAGCACCGCCCTCTCCGCAGGGGTGAGAGCCTCCACCGCCACTGTCAGGTGGAGGTGCCGGGAGACGGCAAAGGCGGCGAGCACGTCCCCGGCCGTCACCCCGGTCCTGGCCTCCCTCTCGGCGTGGAGCACCGCCCTTTTCACGACGTCCAGGCCGACGCGGAGGTCTCCGCAGGCCATCGTCCTCTCGACGACGAGGTCGAGGACGGCGGGCGGGACGACGCCGGGGTACACCCCGGCCCGCAGGCGGTCGGCAAGGATGCCCCGCACCTCCGCCGCGGTGTACGGCGGGAAGAGGACCTCCGAGGCCTGGAGGACAGAGAGGGTGGAGGGGTCGAGGACGCGGGAGAGGTCGGCCTCAGGGGTGGAGAGGGTGAGGACGACGCCGGTCCGCACCCCCGGCCAGGCCTCGTGCATCCTGAGGAGGGGGGCGAGGACGCTGTCCAGGGTGCCGTCGGCGATGAGCCGGGTGACGTCGTCCAGGCAGACGATGAGGACCGCTCCCCTCTCCGCGAGGGCATGGGCGACCCCGGCCATCACCCGCGTATTCGAGACGCCCGACGGCGGCGGCAGGTGGCCGGAGAGGGCGAGGAAGATGCGGGAGAAGACGGCGTACTGCGTCCTCTCTGTCTGGCATGAGACGAGGACGGGGACGACCGCATGCGTCGTCTCCCTGATCTCGGCGAAGAGGAGCCTGACGGCGGTGGTCTTTCCCGTGCCGGGGATGCCGCGGAGCACGGTGTTCAACGGGCGGGCGCCGCGGAGGGCGGGCCGCAGGGCGAAGGCGAGGTCTTCGAGTTGTGTGTCGCGGTAGTTGAAGACCTCGGGGAGGTGGGCGAACTCGAAGAGGTCGGGGTCGCGAAAGAGCGTCTGGTCGCTCATGAGGGGACGGTGTGTCATGAGTGAGGGGTGGAGGTCGGGGTATATAGGGGTGGGCCGTGTGCGGGGTGAAAGTCAAAAATGGGGGGGAGAAGGAGATCTCTGCAAGATGCGAAATACCCGGAATTTTTCCCGGGTGTCCTGGGAAAATATGAGAGGATACCGGGCAGAACATTCTTCTGGCGGGATGGGATGCTGAGATAATCTTCCCCCCTCTCCATCACGCACAAGACGACGACGGTCTCGCCCACGGAGAAAATGCCGTACATCGGCGGCCGATCAGGGCGATGCGCCCATCCGAACACTATAAAAAGAAGCATGCACTACCCGGGAGTAATGATAGACCCCCTCCTGCAGATCCGGCAGAACCTCCACACTATCAGGGAGCGCTACGGCGTGGCACGCATCGGCGTCTTCGGGTCGGTCGTGCGGGGCGAGGCCACCCGGGCGAGCGACATCGACATCCTGGTGGAGTTCAGGGAGGGGGAGGAGACCTTCGACCATTTCATGGACCTCAAGTTCTATCTTGAGGATCTCCTGGGGCGGCCGGCAGACCTCGTCATTACCGATACGTTGAAGCCCAGGATCAGGAGTACGGTTCTCGGCGAGGTCGTCTATGCCTAGGGACGTGCTGCTCTATCTTGAGGATATCAGGGATGCCAGCGCCGCCATCCGCTCCTATGTGGAGGGTAAGTCATGTGAAGACTTTGCGAATGATCCGATGTGCCTTGACGCCGTGGTTTTGCGGTTCATCACTATCGGGGAGGCGGTGAAGCATATCCCCCCTGATGTTACCGCACGCCACCCGGAGGTCGAGTGGCGAAAGATTGCCGGCCTCCGGGACATCAGTGTTCATTCCTATTATTCGGTCAAGCCGACAATTCTCTGGGATATCATCCAGACTAAACTGGACCCGCTGGAGGGGGCCGTCAGGGGCATGATCCGGGACGAAGAGGGATGACCACCTCACCCCCACCCGATCACCCTCATCACGACGGCGACGATCCCTCCCACGACCCCACCGGCCCCGGCGGCGATCTCCCTCTCCCGCCGTTCCTCCCCCGCCGTCTCGCTCCGCCAGTTCTCAAGAGAGCGGAGGCGCCCCTCCATCTCCGCGTCCCTCTCCTCCATCCTCTTCAGGGTCCGACAGATCCACTTCACGTCCCTGTTCGTCTCGACGATCTTCTCCCGCAGGTTCTCGGCCATCGCCATCTCCTGAACAGGGAATGGAGGTTAAGGCAGATTAATATTACTTATAGTAATATGAAGATATGCCGGTGACAACCCGGGAGTCCTGGCAGGAGAAAAGAACCATGGCAGACTTTCAGCTGTCTTCCACGAGCAAGACGTCGGTGCGGAAACTTCCCGCCCCGATCGCCGATGCCGCCACCTTCAACGGCATCATCGAGAACGTCCTGAAGAACAACCCCTGGGGCTGCACCCCGTGGGAGAGTGCGGGCGAGTCGCACGCCGCCGTCGAGAAGGCGGGCGAGGCCTACACGGCGCGGGTCGTCTACGAGGACACACTCGGCCGTGCCATCGGCACCGCCTCCGCACGTGCCCCGACTCTCGCCGGCTTCACCGCCGCGAAGAACGAGATCATCGGCAACGCCGCACTCGAGACCGCAATCGGCGGCACCGCCGTCGCCGACCCCGACCGCGAGGCGTATACCTGCCGCCTCCGCTGCCACGCCGCAAACGGAGAGGTCTACTCCGTCGCATTCACCCGCACCTCAGTGCGGGTCTCGTCCTACGAGGACGACAACGTCCTCGCCGCAATCGAGACCTGGGCAGACGGCGTCACCGCACTCAACTGAGGGGAGATCCCCCTCTCCTTTTTTCCCCGTCACCCCTCAGCGACGCAGTGCTCGTGCCGGGAGCGGGCGCGAGGGGGGCCGGTACAATCGCGGCCCTGCACACCCCCCGCCTCCGGAAAAAACGGGAAACACGACAGGAAGAGGCCCCGGTCTCCCCCGCCGCCTCGGAAATCCGGGCAGGAGAAGGATATTATAGAATCACCGGATCAGAGGAGAATAATTCCTGATCGAGCACCCCGCCTTCGGCACAGGTGCTTTCCGGGGATGATATCATGACCATACCTGATCCCACATCGGACGCCATCGCTCTGGGCATCTTCCTTGCCCTTCTCACCGGGACGGCCCTGCTCCTCAGCCGGTACGTCTCCGGTGTCTTTGCCGGGGAACTCTCGCACGGACCCCCCGGCCGTATCGAAGAGTGGCTATTCCGCCTCGTCCGGACAGACCCTTTGCGGGAAGAAGGATGGCGGGGCTACGCCCGCAATATGCTCGTCTTCAACGTCGTCGGTTTCCTCTTCCTCTTTTCGCTTCTTCTTCTGCAAGGGTTCCTGCCCCTCAACCCGCAGGGGTACGGCGCCTTCGCCCCGCACGTCGCCCTGAACACCGCCGTCAGTTTCGTCACCAACACCAACTGGCAGGTCTACGCCGGCGAGACGACGGCAAGTTACCTCGCCCAGATGGCAGGACTCACCGTCCAGAACTTCCTCTCGGCCGGCACCGGCATCTGCATCGCCCTTGCGGTGATGCGGGGGATCACCCGGCGCACGACCCCGCTGATCGGCAACTTCTGGGTGGACATCACCCGGTGCACCCTCTACATCCTCCTCCCGATCGCCTTCGTCGCCTCTCTCCTCCTCGTCTCGCAGGGCGTCGTCCAGAACTTCGACCCCTACGTCCATGCCGACGGCTACGGCGGCCCGCAGACGATCGCCATGGGCCCGGTCGCCACGCAGGAGACGATCAAGAACCTCGGGACAAACGGCGGCGGGTTCTTCTCCGCCAACGCCGCCCATCCCTACGAGAACCCGACGGCCCTCACCAACCTCCTGGAGATCTTCCTGATCCTCCTCATCCCCGCCACCCTGCCCTTCGTCTTCGGGCGCATGGCCGGCACCATGCGGCAGGGGTGGGCCATCTACGCGGCGATGCTCGTCATCTTCGTCGGGGCACTGGGAGCACTCTACGCCGTCGAACTCGCCGGCAACCCCCTCGTCACCGACCTCGGGGTCGCCGGGGTCTCGATGGAGGGGAAGGAGGTGAGGTTCGGCCTCGGCGGCACGGCCCTCTTCACGACCGCGACCACCGCCACCTCGTGCGGGGCGGTCAACGCCATGTTCGACTCCCTGACACCCCTCGGCGGCATGGTCCCCCTCCTCCTGATGCTCCTCGGCGAGGTCGTCTTCGGCGGGGTGGGGTCGGGCTTCTACACCTTCGTCGGGTTCATGGTCCTCTCCGTCTTCGTCGCCGGACTGATGATCGGGCGGACGCCCGAGTTCCTCGGGAAAAAGATCGACGTCCCGGAGATGCGCATGGCCGTTGTCACCGTGCTCGCCCCGGGCGTGCTCGTGGTCGTCCTCTCGGCCGTCTCCCTCCTCGTGCCGGGCGCACTCTCGGCGATGCTCAACCCCGGCCCCCACGGCCTCTCCGAACTGGTCTACGCCTTCGCGTCCATGTCCAACAACAACGGGAGCGCCTTCGGCGGCCTGGACGGTTCTTCGCCGTACTACGCCGTCGCCGGGTCCCTGGCGATGGCTGTCGGGAGGTTCGTCCCCGCCGTCGCCATGCTCGCCCTGGCCGGGTCGATGGCGCAGAAGAAACGTGTCCCGCCGGGCCCGGGGACCCTGCCGACCTCGTCGGCGACATTCGTCCTCTGGACCGTCCTCGTGATCCTGATCGTCGGCGTGCTCACCTTCTTCCCTCTCTTCGCCACAGGGCCGATTGCAGAACATCTTATTATGATCGAAGGGGGGACGACCTGATGGCCCGGAAACGCTACCCGCGCCCGGCGGCCTTCGAACCCGGCCTCCTCCGCGAGGCCCTCGTCGGATCGGTGCTGAAACTCGACCTCAGGCGGCAGGTGCAGAACCCGGTAATGTTGCTCGTCGAGGTCGGCGGTATCCTGACGACGGCGACCTTCCTCGTCGCCCCGACGGCACCGACCGCCCTCTTCACCGCCCTCGTCTCGGCCTGGCTCTGGCTGACCGTCCTCTTCGCCAATTTTGCGGAGTCGCTCTCCGAAGGCCGGGGCCGGGCGCGGGCGGCGTCTTTGCGGGAGTCCCGGACGAGCGTCGTCGCCCACCGCCTGCGGGGTGACGCCGCCGAGGACGTCCCGTCGTCGGACCTCAGGACCGGCGACCTCGTGCGGGTGGGGGAGACAGAGGTCGTCCCCGGCGACGGCGACGTCGTGAAAGGCGCCGCCCAGATCAACGAGGCCGCCGTCACCGGCGAATCCGCCCCGGTGATCAGGGAGGCCGGCGGCGACCGGAGCGCCGTGACAGGCGGGACCACCGTCGTCGCCGGCGAGATCGTCGTCAGGATCACGGCCAATCCGGGCGAGACCTTCCTCGACCGCATGATCACGATGGTCGAAGGCGCCGAGCGGCGCAAGACCCCGAACGAACTGGCCCTCGACGTCCTGGTCCTCTCCCTCACCGCCGTCTTCCTCGTCGTCGTCGGCGCCATCTACCCGGTCTCCGCCTACAGCGCCGCCGAGAGCGGCACCGGTGCGGCCGTCTCCCTCACGGTGCTCGTCGCCCTCTTCGTCTGTCTTGCGCCGACGACCATCGCCGCACTCCTGCCGGTGATCGGGATCGCCGGCATGGACCGCCTCTTCCGGCGGAACGTGGTCGCCCTCTCCGGGCGGGCGATCGAGGCCGCCGGCGACGTGAACGTCCTCCTCCTCGACAAGACCGGGACAATCACCCACGGCAACAGGCAGGCGGTCGAGTTCGTCCCTGTCGAGGGGGTGTCGCGGGCTGAACTCATGGAAGCGGCGTTCCTCTCCTCTTTCGCCGACGAGACGCCCGAGGGGAAGAGCATCGTCGCCCTCGTCAGGAAAAAGACCGGAGCCGTCCCTGAATGTCCGCCGGACACCTCCTTCACGCCATTCTCGCCCCAGACCCGCATGAGTGCAGCCGAGTGCGGCGGCGTCGCTTACCTGAAAGGGGCCGCCGACGCGATAACGGCGAAGGTCGCCGACCTCGGCGGCAGAGTCCCGCCCGACCTGACGGCGAAGGTCAACGGCATTGCGTCTGAGGGGGGCACGCCCCTCGTCGCCGCCCGCGACAGCACGGTCCTCGGCGTGATCTTCCTGAAAGATATCCTGAAGACCGGGATACGGGAGAGGTTTGCCGACCTGCGGAAGATCGGGATCAAGACCGTCATGATCACCGGCGACAACCCGCTCACCGCCGCGGCGATCGCCGCCGAGGCCGGGGTCGACGATTACCTGGCCGAAGCAAAACCCGACGAAAAACTCCGGCTGATCCGGGAGTACCAGGACGAGGGCTACATGGTGGCGATGACCGGCGACGGCACCAACGACGCCCCCGCCCTTGCGCAGGCAGACGTGGCGGTGGCCATGAACAGCGGCACGCAACCCGCCCGTGAAGCGGCCAACATCATCGACCTCGACAGCGACCCGACGAAACTGCTGGAGATCGTCGAGGTCGGCAAGGAGATCCTCATGACCCGCGGCGCCCTGACGACCTTTTCCATCGCAAACGACGTCGCCAAGTACTTCGCCATCATCCCGGCCGCCCTGATCGCCATCTACCCGCAACTTGCGGCGCTGAACATCATGCACCTCGCTTCGCCCGGTTCGGCGATCCTCTCGGCGGTCATCTTCAACGCCCTGGTCATCCTCTGCCTCATCCCGCTCGCCCTCGCCGGCGTCAGGTTCAGGCCGATGCCGGCGTCGCGGCTCTTTGCGTTGAACCTGACGGTCTTCGGCCTCGGCGGGGTCGTCGCACCGTTTGTGGGGATAAAAGTGATCGACATGATCATTGCGGCTTTCCTGCCGGTCTGAAGAGGTGAAAAAATGAGTTCGTGGAAAACAGCCATACTGCTCTTTGCGGTGCTCACCGCCGTCGTCGGGGTCGTCTACCCCGTGGCATTTACGCTCGTCGTCGGGGTGGCGTTCCCCTTCCAGGCCCACGGGAGCCTGGTCATGGACGCCGAAGGCCGCGTCGTCGGCTCGGCCCTCATCGGCCAGAATGTCACGGCGCCGGGCTACTTCCAGGGCCGCCCGTCGGCGACGCCGTACACCGCGTACAATGCCTCGCACTCAGGGGCATCGAACCTGGGGCCGACGAACCCTGTCCTCCTCGAAGAGGTCGCCGGCCGTCTGGCGGCGCTCAGGGACGCCGGGGTGACCGGGCAGGTCCCCTCCGACCTGGTGCAGGCGTCGGGGAGCGGGCTTGACCCGCACATCAGCCTTGAGGCGGCGCTGGTGCAGGTCCCGGCCGTCGCAAAGGCCCGGGGCCTCCCGGAAGAGGCGGTCGCGGCCCTCGTCCGTGCGGAGGCGATCGACCCCCTGGTCCCCTTCGCCGGGCCTCACGTCAACGTCCTCTCCCTGAACAGGGCGCTCGACGACCTGGCCGCAGGACAGAGTCCATGACGGCCGAGGTCCGCCGGCCCCTCCCCGACGACCTCCTCGTCGTCGCCCGCCGGGCCGATCAGAAAGATCACCGGGGCACGTTGACCATCTACCTGGGCTATGCCGCCGGCGTCGGCAAGACCTACACCATGCTCTCCAACGCACTCCAGCAGCGCGGCGAAGGGGTCGACGTCGTCATCGGTTACGTCGAGACCCACGGCCGCCCGGAGACCGACGCCCTGGCCGCAAGGCTTGAAACAGTCCCCGGCGTCGCCGTCGAGTACCAGGGCCTCGCCCTCCGGGAGGTGGACCTCGACGCGATCATCAGCCGACGGCCGCAGGTCGTCCTCGTTGACGAACTCGCCCATACGAACGCACCGGGCAGTCGCCACGCAAAGCGCTACGAGGACGTCGAGGAACTTCTCTATGCCGGGATCTCGGTCAGCACCACGGTCAACATCCAGCACATCGAGAGCCTGAACGATGCGGTCTCCCAGATCACGGGGATACGGGTGGCGGAGACGGTGCCGGACACGGTCTTCTCGGGTGCGGACGAGATCCGCCTCATCGACCTGACGCCCGAGGAGTTGCAGGGCCGTCTCAGGGCGGGGAAGGTCTATGTGCGGGACATGGCCGAGGCGGCGATCCAGCGCTTTTTCAGTACAGGCAACCTCCTCGCCCTGCGGCAACTCGCCCTGCGGTACATGGCGTCCGCGACCGACAGGCAGATGATGGAGCAGATGCGCATCTCGGCCGTTTCCGGGCCCTGGCCGGCGACGGAACGGCTTGTCGTCGGTATCAGGCCGGGGCCGCCGGCAGAGCAGATGGTGCGGGCCGCCTACCGCCTCGCCACGAGGTTCAATGCCGACTGGGTGGTCTTCTCCCTGGACGTCGGGGGCGCAGAAGAGTGGACGACGGAGGAACAGGCCTGGCAGAACGAGGCGCTGGAGACGGGGCGGAGGCTGGGCGGCCATATCGTCCACTACCGCGGCGAAGACGTCGCCGAGGAGGTCCTCCGCTATGCCCGGCGGAACAATGTCACCATGATCATGCTCGGAAAGCCCCGCGGCATCGACCTGCTGTACTCTCCGGTCTACAGGATCGTGCGGGAGTCGCGCGGCATTGACATCTTCTTCTACGACCTGAAAGGGGAGGGCGCCCCGGTATCTGTCAGGTCGCAGATCCCCCGCCTTCTCACCCGCGACCATGTCGCCGGCCTGGCCCTGATCGCGGGCGTGGCCGGTATCAGCGTCCTCCTCCGCAACGTGGTCACGCCGCCTGCCCTGCTCGCCATACAACTCCTCCCTGTGGCGGTGGCGGCCCTCGTCTTCAGGCGGGGCGCCGCCCTCTTTGTGGCCGTGTTGAGCATTATCGTCTTCGACCTCTTCTTTGTCAGGCCCTACTACTCCCTCTCAGTCGACGACTGGGGGCATTTCATCTCCTTCGTCGGGTTCGTGGCGGTCATCCTCGTCGTCACGGCTCTCGTGACGCGGTTGCGCCACCTCCTCCCGCAGATCAGGCGGAGCACGGCTGAGGTCGAGGCTGTCACCGGCCTCTCCCGCGACCTTGCCGGGGCACAGACGCGGCAGGAGGTCTTCGACATCCTCGCCCGGCATATGCACGGTTTCGGGCCGGGGGCCTTCGCCGTGCTCGTGCCGGGGGCGGACGGCCTCCAGGTCGGGGCGGGGGACGCGATGTTCCCGCTCACCGAGAAGGAGAAGGTCATTGCCCAGTGGACGTACGACAACGGCGAGGCGGCGGGACGGGGGACGGACACCCTCTCCGCGGGGCAGGGCCACTATGTCCCGGTCAGGGTGCACGCCCGGGTCTTCTGCGTGCTGGGTTTCGCGTTCGATATGCCGGAGAGGGCGCTCACGCCGGGGAACAAGGAGATTTTCCTGACGATGGCGCTCCTCGGGGCGCTGGCCCTGGGGCGGGTGGACTGAGAGAGGACGGGGTAACGATTATATCAGGTCTCCCCTGATCTGCTCCGGGGGAGACGGTGACGGGACTGAAGCGTGCGCTGACCGAGTTCGACCTGACAAACATCATCGTCGGTTCGATCGTGGGTGCCGACATCTACATTGCGTCGGCGCTCACCGCAGGGCTTGTCGGCCCGTTCGCGATCGTCGTGTGGATAGTCGCCGGGATCTGCGCAACGACGATCGCGGTCGTCTTCGCCTACTGCAGTTATTATGTGCCGCGGGCAGGCGGGCCTTTCGCCTACGTCTCGGCGGCGTTCGACGATTTTTACGGGTTTCTGACCGGGTGGAGCATGTGGATCGCGGAGATGCTCGCCCTTCCCGTCTTCGCCATTGCGTTCGCCCTCTATCTGGGGTCGGTCGTCCCTCTCAGTCCGGCGGCTGAGATGGCGGTGAGGGGTCTCTTCATCGGGGCGCTCACCACCGTCAATGTCGTCGGTGTCAGGGTGGCGGGCAGGCTCAATGACCTGCTCACGGTCATCAAACTCCTCCCTCTTGTCGTGTTCATCCTGGCGGGCCTTGTCTTTGCGCTCCTGCATCCCGCTTTTTTTCTCGGCAACTACCGGCCTTTCATGCCGTTTGGCCTGGAGAACGCGGCGTACGCGGTGGTTCTGATATTCTGGGCCTATGTGGGTTTCGAGATGGGGACTCTCCCGGCCGACGAGGTGAAGGACCCTGCCCGGAGTATCCCGCGGGCGATTTTCAGAGGGATGGCGATTGTCGGGGTCTTCTACATCGTGACGAATTTCGTGCTCTACGGCCTCATCCCGCGGGCGGCGTTGGAGGCGACCACGACGCCGCTCGTCCTTGCCGGGACTATCCTCTTCGGGTCGGCGGGTGCGATTTTTATGACGGTCGGCGCTCTGTTTTCGGTCTCGGGGTCGGACGAGTCAGGCATGCTCGGGAGTTCCCGCCTCGCCTATGCGATGGCTATCGACGGTCTTTTCCCGTCTGTTTTTGCGAGGCTCCACCCGCGTTATGGGACGCCGTACGTCGTCCTCATCGTGGAAGGTGTCGTGGCATTCGTGCTCTCCAGTTACGCCGACCTCTCGGGATTGATCTCGTTCTCCGTCTTCAACCTCGCGTTTTCGTTTCTCCTCACGTCTTTTGCGCTCATTGTGCTGAAAAAGGACGAGAGCCCTCTCCTCGGGCAGGTGTTCCTGCCTCTTGCAGGGATAGGGATCTGTCTCTTTCTCCTCGCCTCGACGCCTCCCCTCGACATGGTCGTCGGGGCGGTGGTGATCGCCGCGGGTGTCCCGATATACCTGTACTTCTCCCCGAAGACCGACATCCACCACCTCAAAGAAGAATTTCTGTCGGAGGAGGCGCTCTTCCTCCGCCGGGTCGCCGCAAAAGAGTTGTATCTTGCGAATTTTATCCGCCTGCTGCGGGAGGCGTGGGACGCGGGACGGCAGGTGGTGCGCCGCCGCCTGTAGGGCGGGGCCGTCGCGGGTCAAGGGCCCGTGCATCCAGGATACCGGTAATCCGGGGAGGAGGGGAGCAGGAAGCCACGCCCGACAGGTGCAGGGTCACAGCACATTGTTCAGTTCTTCGACGGTCAGATTGGCCTGCTTTAGTATATGCGACAGAGTCGAACGCTTGACCGGCGTATGCATGGGCACGGTCAGTTTCAGTGTCGTATCCGGCAGGTGCTTTTGCAGGCGGATATGGCTGCCCCGTTGACGGACCACAACCCATCCGTCCCTCTGAAGTGCCAGAATGATTCTGTCGTAATTCAGAGCGGGCACCTTGCTCATACAGCGATCTCGATCTGCTCGGATTTTTCGGTTAAGATATAATCGTCCTCGACGGTTTCCAGGTACAGGTCAATCGCTTCCCTGATGTTTTTCAATGCCTCTTCCTTTGTATCCCCTTCACTGATGCAGCCGGGAAGGCCCGGTACGTACACAGTGTACCCTCCTTCTTCAGCCGGTTCGAGCACAACCCGCAGTTTCATACAACTACCTGTCGCCCCACGGAATTTATATGTGATCCCCGGGCACCACCACGACCGGAAAGAGCGTGCCTGTGTCATAGGGGGCGATTGGAGGAGGGCTCTTTCACCCCCGCCCCACGGTCTTTCACTTCATTCGCAGGAGGGAGAGCTGGCGTAGCGAATTCATAACCGTTTCTTTCCATTGACAGGGAGGCATCCCGCCTGCCCGCCGTCTATACGACCGTATCCCCAGTCCGACACCGACGTACAGGACCAACGTGATAATCCCGTTGATGGGCGAGATAAGAATTTCTGCTCCCGGTGCAATGCCGATAAAACCCAGGATGACCAGGGGGTTCACGAGTGCATCCTCGACCATGTGCAATACGATACCCGGCCAGACTGATTGTGTTACCCTGTAGAGTTCGATGAACATCACCGACCAGCAGATCATTGTCAGAAGAGCAACGATGGCATACGTGCCCCGGCTGACAGGTAAGACTGCCTGGATGTCTGATTCTGATAAGAAGACCAGGTAGTAGGGAAGGTGCCAGAGTCCCCAGACGCAGCCGACGGTGAGGTAGATCGCCCCGTCGTTAAGATTGAGTTTGACGAGTTGCGCGGTGAGGTAGCCGTACAGGGCAGGCCCGTCAAAGATGTCGATAATAAAATTGACGAGGAGAGCGCCGGAGAACAGCACAATAAAGGGTTTGAGATCGAAGGCCGAGACGTCGATCCAGTGTGTTGCGGCGCCGATTACCAGGACGGTTGCTGTGACAACGGGGAAGATCAAGGCCGCAAGCAGGTACCATTGTACGTTCCCTTTGATGTTCGGCCTGAATCCGAGATCATTCCAGTCACCCTTTGAAAAGAGAGTGATTGCAATCGCGGTCAGCAGCGGCAATATCAGCCATATCCCCATGCCCGGAGAGTCACCATCGGGCTGGGGCAGGACGGCGTCGAAAAGGGCGCCTGCCCACCCGCTGAGAATAACCACAAAAATAAAGAAAACAACATTGCGGATTGTTGATCTGTCCATAGAAGGCTCCTATCCCGCGAATATCAATACTGTTTCTTTTATATGTCTTGTGATTGGGGGGCGAGCCTCCGGTATCCTGTACGGTGTCAGGGCCTTCTCTCCCTGCCTGATGCCGTGCGGAGGCCGCGGCGATATCGGGGGGTGAGATCGGGCATGAGAAAAAGGAAGGGCCGCAGGGGACGGTCTCCTGATCTGAGGTGTGGCGCCTCGTCACGACCCCGGGTACTTCTGCGGTTCCCTGTCCTATCGGGACGGCGCACTCCCCGGCACCATCGGGGCATAGGTGGATGGGGTGACTGCCCTGAACTGAGAGGGGGAAACCCCTCTCCTTTTTTCCGGCGGGCCATCTGCTCGCAGACCGCGTGCACGGCGGCGGCATCACCCCGGCAAAGACTGGTCATCGCTTCCGGCGGCATCCTCCGGGTCGAGAAGCCTGGACCGAACCATCTCGGTCATGTCCTCCGTCGTCAGGAGGAGGAGCGTATCTTCGGCCCCGATGACAGTGCTGCCGCTCGGGACAAAGCGGTCGTTCCCTTTCTGCATGAGAATGATAAGAGCGCCTTTCGGCAAACCCAGGTCGACGACCTGCTTTCCCACAGCCGGGGAGTCAGGGGGGATGACCAGGTCGAGCATTTTGCTCGGAGTATCTGATTCAGCCTCGAACTCCCGCGAGAGTTTGAGCGGTTCTTCGACCGGGGCGGCAAGACCGAGCCGCCGGGCGACGGCCGGGATCGATGTCCCGTGGACCAGCGCCGAGACGATGACAATGAAGAAGACGATATTAAAGATCGCATCCGCGTTCGGCACGCCTGCCACAAGGGGATAGGTTGCGAGGATGATCGGGACGGCCCCCCGCAGTCCCACCCAGGAGACAAGGACCTTCTCGTTCATCGGCATCTTCCAGGGGAGCAGCGTGAGCAGGACAGCAACAGGCCGCGCCACCAGAAGGAGGAAGAGGGCGGCGAGCATGCCCGGCACGATCGCCGATACGAGTTCTGAGGGGAAGACGAGAAGCCCGAGCGCAAGGAACATCACGATCTGCATCAGCCATGCAATGCCGTCATGGAACTGGATCAGACTCTTCTTGTAAACAACGGCGCTGTTGCCCATGACAAGCCCGGCGATGTAGACCGCAATAAACCCGTTTCCTCCGATGATGGACGTCAGCCCGTAGGTCAGCAGCACCAGGCTGAGGGTGAGCACGGGGTACAGCCCCTCGGATTCCAGTTTGATACGGTTGATGAGGTACACGATGAACATGCCCATCAGGTAGCCGAACAGGCCTCCGACTGCCATCTGCTGCACGAACATCGGGACGAGAGAGAAGATCGACGAGCCCGGCGTGAGGATCAGGCCGATAACGCCGGTGGTGAGGAGGACCGCCATCGGGTCGTTGCTCCCCGACTCAAACTCGAGGAATGGCCGCAGGTTTCCTTTCAGGCGTGCCCGTGCCATCCTTAGGACCGAGAAGACCGCTGCCGCATCGGTGGACGAGACGACCGCACCGAGGAGAAGGCCCGTAAGCGGGGAGAACCCGAGGACCAGGACGGCAAATGCGCCGAGCAGAACTGCGGTCAGGACAACGCCAACCGTGGAGAGGGCGATCCCCGGCCAGAGAACAGGCTTGATCTGCTCCCACCGTGTGTCAAGACCGCCTGAGAAGAGGATATAGGCAAGCGCGATAATCCCGATGATCTGTGCAACTGCGGGGTCATCGAACGGAATGCCGCCCGGTCCCTCCGAGCCCGCCAGCATCCCGACGACGAGGAAGATGAGGAGTGCAGGGACGCCGAGCCGCTCTGCGAACTTGTTTGCAATGATACTGATCAGGAAGAGCAACGCTATCCCGACAAGTACGAGTGTGAGTACCATTTATGGATAGAATATCGTGTTCAGAGTGCTATAATAATGACTCTTCGACTTTTCGGGGAGGTAGATCCTCGGGGAGAGGATGCCTCTTATCCCCTTCACGAACTCAATGATGAGTCTCGTCTTCTCGATGCGGCGCCGACCGTACAGGATGATCAGTCGTCCGCTTCCTCCCCGTCGCCCTCCGCAGGCACGAAGAGGCCGGACCGTCTCCCCGAGGATCTTTTCGACCGCCGGAGAGAGGTGATGAAGGTTAGTGTTTTCTTCGATTGTATGGAAAAATGCGCACTCTCGGGGAGCGTGGAGGCGGTCCCGAGGTTTGAATTGCGGCCTTTCTTTCCGTGCAGGATGAGACCGCCATTTTAGGGGGCCCAAAAAAAGCTGCCGGCCAAACAGAAACTGTAATATGCCCATAGCGTTATCCCCTGTTCTGACAATGGATTTTTTAACCTGGTTGGATATCAATTTCCCCCGCGACTTTTTCGACGAGGATATAGCGCAGCGGGCCCTCCGCCACCTCGGATACCATGAAAAATGGGACCTCTTCTCCGGGGACTACGCCCTCCAGCGCACGGCCGAAGGGAGCTGGTACGAATACCTCGTGTATGAGATCATGCTCGACCTCTCCCTCCGGACCGACCTCATACGCTCCATCGTCAGGAAAGGGGACGACGTGCAGGAACCCTGCCTCGCCCCGCACCCCGGCCAGAACGGATTTTTTTATTCGGAGAAGGGGAACCTGACCGTCCGGGGGAACGGACAGACGATCGCCGAGATGGACCTTCTCTTCGTGGACGACCACGGGGACATGGGATTTTTCGAGGTGATCACCTCGGCCATGGGCCTGAAGACGTTCCACGAGGAGGTCTGCTACAAGAAGAGGTTGCTCGGCGCCATGCTCGGGCAGACGAGAGTCCCCTTCGTCCTGGTCTCGTCGGTCGACGTCTCGCAGTATACGAGTATCCAGAAAATCGCGGCTGAACCCGACTGCCTCATCCTGATCACAAACCCAATCGAGGAGATAAGAGACCTGATCTACGAGGGGTCGCTCAGGAGACGCCCGGAAAAGCGCCCTCTTCACCCGAAGGTCATCGACGTCACCCGGATCACGCCCGGACATTCTTTCGACTATAGAGAGATCCACGACGGCAACAGGGAGAGGGTCGTCAGGGCGATGCTCTCCGGTGCGGACGGCGGGATGACGGCGGTCTCGTCGGTCGTCGACCCCCTCTCGAAGAAGGTCATGCTGGGTGCGCTGAATACGGCAGGGGTCGAGGCGATGCTCCACGACCGGGGGATCAGGATAAAAGACGCCGTGCTCTCTGCGGACGACGTGGTCAGGCGGTTCAGCAGGGCGGTGATCGCCTTCGATATCCCGGCCTACACGCCGGTCATCTACCTGAAAGTGAAGGGAAAGGAGGCGTACCTGAAGATCGTGCAGGACACTTCAGGGGACCTGGTCTTCCAGGACACACGGACGCCCAACCGCTCGATGGAGGGTTTTTACGACTGGTTGAACGCCGACAAACCCACTCTGCAGGTCGGGGTGGCGGAGAGGTATGCCTCTCTCTTTTTCCAGTCCGCATGACTGACCGGAGGGGAGGGGCCGGGACCGAGTCCGGTCAGTTCCTGGACGACTCGTCTGAGGGTGCGGACGACGACCCCGCCAGCAGACCTGAACAGATGCCGCAGAGGTGGACGGTGACCTGACCCCCGTTGCCGATGTGCAGTGCTCTGCTCCGGATTTTCAGGGCGTCGGTGATCACCTGCTTCTCCTCTTCGAGAGACCTGATCTCATTGTAGGCCTCCTGGATCTCTGGATAGTCCTGGCTGATGTCATACTCGGGGTCCATGGAGATCTGGTGTATGGTGTCTCTCAGTCTGTCCACGACGACCGCGATGGTTTCTGAGTCTGAACGACTTTTCTGGAGGATCTCATTGACGTTCGGGATCTTCCTGCTGAACTGCGGGATGTCGGTTTTTATTGTCTCGATCTTGAAGTCGAGGTATTCGTTCCCGGCAAGGCGATTGATCATTGATTGATAATACCGGACGACTTCATCTTTTTTCGATCCGATTTTATTGCGGAGGAGGAGGATCTTCATGTTGACCTCTTCTGTCATTGCGGTGGTAAGGGCGGTGATCTCCTCCTCCGACCGCCTGCAGATATAACACTCCGGGTGTGGGGACTCCCCAGGAACGGGTTCTGGGTTCGGGTTCCGGTTCTTCAGCATGTCGAGTAGAGCCATACTATATCAAATGAATTCTTGGAGTATAGGTTTTGTGATTTCTATTTCGCATAATTCTGTGTTTATTGTACTGAATGAATGATTTGCTTGGGGTGTGGGGTGTGGCAGGGTTTTGTTCATGTCCCGCGTCGAAGGGGGGAGAGAGGGGAGGCATTGGTATTCTGCTGTGCCGGGGAAACTTTTGTGAAGGTTTATGCGGGATGTAATCTCACTCGAAGTCCGTATGCGTTGCGAAACCCCCTCGTCCGTCCTTCCGCGACTGGACTCCTGAGGACGTCCCCGCCCTCGCCCGCCATGCCGACAACCCCGCGGTCGCCTGCCATATGCGGGACGCGTTCCCCCACCCCTACACCCGCAGGGACGCGGAACGTTTCATCGCCATGGCGACGCACACCCCCCCGGCCCTCATGCTGGCGGTCGAGGTGGGCGGCGAGGCTGTGGGGGGCATCGGCGTCCACCCGCTCCTCGATGTCTATCGCGGGACCGCCGAGATCGGGTACTGGCTCTCTGAGGAGTACTGGGGGAGGGGGATCGCGACCGATGCGGTGCGGGCGGTTGTCCCTCTGGCCTTCGACATCTTTCCGGTCGTCCGCCTGCAGGCAGGGATATTCGAGAACAACCCGGCGTCGATGCGGGTGCTGGAGAAGTGCGGGTTCTGCCGCGAGGCGGTCCACAGGTCGGCGGTCACGAAGGGGGGCGTGGTCATGGACGAGTACCTCTATGCCCTCCTCACCTCTGCTCCCGTCCGCCGAGGGCTTCGTCCCAGGAGCGGTTGACCGTCTGCCGGTAGATCTCGACAAACTCCGGCGACGGGATGAGGGGTTCTTCGAGGCGCTGTCTCGTCCCCTCGGAGAGTCTGCCGGTCGTCACGACCTCCTCCCCGGCCTTTTTCACGAGGTCCGTGTACCTCGCCACGGCGTCGGCGGCGGCCGGTTCTGTCAGCCACGCCCCGCCGCCCCGGTAGATCTCGGCGACGAACTCTGTCTCGTAGTTGCGTGCCATGCGCTGTGCGAGGAGCCTGAGCACCTGGAAATGGCTCTGCTCGGGAAAACCGCAGTTTGCGATCATCACGAACTTCGGGCACTCCCCGCCCCTACTGGGATGGACGGTCTCTCCCCCGGCGTCCACGGCAAAATGGGGGTCGCCGAGAGGGAGGAGGCGGTCGATGAAGATCTTCAGGCGGCTGGAAACGTTGTCGTTGTGGAGGGGCGTTGCGAAGACGACGATGTCGGCGGAGGAGAACAGTCCGATCAACTCAGCCATATCGTCCTTCAGGACGCACTCCGCCGTCGGCGACAACCAGCACTGAAAACACCCGCGGCAGTGATCGATCTTTTTCTCCGCGAGGAAGACGTTCTCGACGTCTGCGCCCGCCTTCGCCGCCCCTTCGAGGAAGGCGCCGACCATGACGTGCGTGTTGCCCTCCTCCCCCTTCGGGCTCCCGTTGAATGCGACGACTTTCATCTCTGTCACTGATCGTGCGATCGATGCGGGGTGGGAGATAAAGGTGTGGGTGGGTATAGTGAAGTTTTGAGTGGTTATAGCCCTACAAAAACAGAGATTTGTGCCGGGGTATAGCCCGACGAAATATCATGGCCGATCTCCTTGCACTCCTCGTGGAGCGGCAGAGACGTCGAGACCGGTGTGCGGCGGGAGCGTTATCTTGCAAAGATCAAAAAATATTGTGCCTCCGGGGAGATCGTGGTCCTCAGCGGCGTCAGGCGTTCGGGCAAGACCATCCCCCTGTACCAGATGATCCGCGACCTGATCCATACGCAGGGCGTCGACCCGAGATCAATCCTCTTTGTCAACTGCGACGTCCCCGCCCTCGCCCGTCTGGACCACCCGCTGGAGACGGTGCTCGACACCTACAGAACAGAGGTCTGAAGCGAGGAAGGGGCCTGGCTCGTCTTCGACGAGATGGACGGGAGACGTATGACTGATATGATCCCCCGCGTCTCGAAGGAGATTGTTGGGTTTGCTGTCCAGAACACGGTTGATGTGATCGGGCTGAAGGATCTTTTAGGGATCAGGTGCCGGACAGGTACCTCCAGCACCCATCATTCCTGGGCGTTCTTTGAACTCCAGTCATTCATCGAGTACAAGGCACGAGAAAAAGGCATATCGACGGTCTCTATCGATCCGGCCTATACCTCCCAGCCCTGTCCCCGGTGCAACCATATCAGCAAGAACAATCGGCGCAGAAAATAGTTTGTCTGCGAATGCTGCGGGCACTCGCTCCATGCCGACCTCATCGGTGCTCGGAACATCGAGTCTCGAGCACACACCACGGGTACACCCTGGAGGTGCAGGGGTGCAGTCAGCCACCCGGACGCTCTACAGGGAGAGTCTCAGGCCCCGGCCTTTAGGCCGGGGTAGTTGACATAACCGAACACAAATCAATATAGATCAGATCCCGATTTTTCAATTTTTTAATATTACTGTTTGGCGCGGTTATTTTTGTAGAATTTTTTCTTTCAGTTCCGATTTCTGTTTTTTATTCTATTCAGAACGTTTTTTTTCCATGCATACGGGCTGGTCTGGAGGTAGATTTAATATGCGAGATGGTGGAATAATGTACGTATTGTCACGAATTATAAGAGTTAATTCTTTTTCACCGGGATTGAATCGAATAATTCCCTGCTGTGTCCCTCTGGTATCAGTAACGTTTACGCTTCCTTCTCTCTCCTTTATGATGCCGTACAGGTAATGAGAAATAACCAGATATTCTTGATTTTCGATATTAAATACAATCCAATCGCCATAATGTGACCGTCTATATATTCTAACGGTATTATCTCGTGGGCACATAATGAGTCCTTTGTTATCCGGCCCCATTAATTTTGTGTTTTATTGATCTGGTATTTTATATCGGGTATTTCTTGATACAGAGCCGATATGAAATATATATGGGAAATTAAATTATTCCGACCGTTGCATCTTTTCTCAGAGACCATATCCCGAAACGTATCCTCAAAAAGTGTCAATCTCCCCATAATGTATCCTGTGGACGAGTACCTCCGCTTTTTTCAGGATCTCCTCCGGGATCGCGGGGATCTGGTTCTCGACCCTGACCCTGATCTGGTCGGCGAGGTCGCGGGCAGAGGCCTGCATGTCCCCTTCGAGATACCGGACAAGGTCGGAGGCGTACATATATGCCGCCGCACTGTCGCCGGTCCTGAGGTTCATGAGGACGAGGTCCCCGCAGTACACCTCCATCTAAATCTGATACAACGATTTTATGCAGAGGTCACCCCAGAACAGATCAGAGCCATCTGTCATGTCAATGGACTGACCCGCATTCGGATCTAGAAAATGGACACTCAGTCCCATAATGATCGCTCGTTCTTGGGACCGATGCATCCGGCATGTACTGTCATAGGAGAGTATCTACATGATCCCTATATCCCCCTCAAAATCCCGGCCAGCGCGAAGAGGAGGAGTCCGTTGACCACGACGACGCCCGCGATCACCATGCCCGAGACGAGGCCGGGCACGAGCATGCTGACCCCGAAGGCGATCGCAACGAGGTTCAGCACCGTCTGGGTGACCAGCAATTTTTTCAGGGCCGGGGGGATGGGCCCGGCCGGGAGGTCTCCGCCGCCCCGGAGCACCGGGAGAAACCGCCCGGCGAGGAGGACGCCGCCCCCGACGATGTTCAGGAGGCCGAGGAGGACCCTGAGCAGGTCGGTCAGGACGCCCGGCACGATGCAGGCGACGACGCCCAGGGCGGCGAAGACGGCCCCGATCAGGACCGTGAGCCACGAGCGGGTGTACCGGCCCACCGGCGTATCCCCGAGGGCCATCATCTGGATGGCCATGATGACCATCAGCAGGCCGAGCTGACCGTCCGGGGAGAAGGGGATCGCCCCCAGATTGACCGGGAAGAGGAGGAGGCCGAGGAGCACCAGGAGGGTGGCGATCACGAGGACGATGGCGACCGGGAGGGAGACCGAGGCGTCCCGGAAAATCATCCGCCCGCCTCCTGCACGCAGGCCGTCGGGCGTCATGTCTCCCCCCGGGGGTACGCCCTCGCCGTCTTCTGGATGCTCCACGCAAGATAGAAGAAAAAGACGCCGTAGAGGACGAGGAGCACCGCCGTCTCCGGGTCGGTCGTGATGCCGGGGATGAGGGTGACAAGGCCGAGGACGACCGAGAGCAGGTACACGCCCGTGCAGGCGACTGTCAGGTGCCGCAGGACGCCGGGCACCTTCAGCCACGTCCGCGCCCTCCCTTCGGCGAGGAACAATTGCAGCAGGAGAGCGGTCCCGCCGCCGGTGAGGAGGACGCCGACCAGGATGCGGACAGGTGCGGTCAGGGTGCCGGGGATGAAACAGGCGACCATGCCGACGACCGCCGTGCAGATGCCGAGCACGACGACCGCCCACGACCGGCGGAGGTCGCCGAAGGGCGTCTTCCCCATCGTGACGACCTGGAAGGAGACGATGACCAGGAAAAGTCCGTAGGTGCTGTCAGGCGTGTAGGGAAGGTCTCCCGTGTGGATGCCAAAGAGGAGGAGGCCGAAGAGGAACATGAAGACGCCGAAGACGAGGAGGATGACGACCTCAAAGGAGAGGTCAGACTCCTCTCTCAGCGTCGGAGAGGTTTTTTCGTTCTCGCGGCTCTCGACTACCAAATCCGTCTCTCCCCCGGGATGTATCAGGCAACGGGCCTGTGGATACTACACTCTGGGATAGATACTCGCATCATACTGCGATTTATATTTATTTGTCCCGTTGCCTGCGGGGCCTCGCCCATCGCCGGTCCCTCTCCCTCCCCGGCGCTCTCTCTCCATCCTCCCGATCCGGTTTCGACCGCACACCCGGCTGGCTGTTCCACCGACAGAGATCTCGTCTCAGGAATTTTTCAGATCCCGTGAGACAGGGAATGAATAGCCCAAAAAATATATCCCCTCTTACAATAATCCGCGAGCGAGGATACCCATGTTCAGACCACGAAACGACTTCACGTACCTGATGCCGGTCCACTTCGGCGGCGGCACATTCGATCCTGCGACGCTTGTCACGCAGAGATCGACGGCCCTGACTCTCACCTACGAAACCGAGAGAGACCTTCTGGAGAACTACATCCCCGAAGGCTTCGAACTCCTGGCCCCCGAGGTGCAGGTGAGTTTCAACAAATTCACCGAGATCAACTGGATGCAGGGCGGACAGTACAACCTCATCAACGTGTCGGCGCCTGTCAGGTTCCACGGCACGAAGGACCGCCTGGACGGTGCGTACACCCTGGTCGTCTGGGAGAACAAGACCGCTCCCATCCTCGGCGGGCGGGAGCAGACGGGCATCCCGAAAATTTATGCTGACATCGAAGACCTGCACATTGTTCGGCCGCACTATGCGACGACGGTCAGTTACGAGGGGAACACCTTCCTCACCCTGGACTTCGAGGCCGCAGGGCCGGTAACGGGCGAGGGCCTGGACGCCGTGAAGTCCCAGATGGCGTCCATGAACACCCTCGGGTGGCGGTACATCCCGAAGGTGGGGGCGCCGGGCGCGGAGGTGAGCCAGTTCGTCCTCTACCCCCAGGGCATGGAGGTGGAGTCGGCACAGGCGGGAACGGGCACCCTCAGGTGGACAGAGCAGACGCCGATGCAGAACCCGGCCCAGTACTATATCATCAACAGCCTCGCCGCCCTCCCCATAAAGAGGGTGACGCAGGCGGTGCTGACGGAGGGACGTGCCGTCCTTCGTGCGATGGGTGCGAGGGTCATCGAATGAGAGGTGAAAAGTATGGATGAGTATTACAACGGCAAGATTGCTATCGTCACCGGGGCGAACTCCGGGATCGGGTACGCGGTGAGCGAGGAACTCCTGAAGAGGGGGGCAATCGTCTACATGGCCGGACGGAGCCGGGAGAAGATCGCAAAGGCGGCCGGTCAACTCTCCGCGTACGGGGACCGCGTCCGCACCCTCGTCATGGACGTGACGAAGGAGGAGCAGGTGCAGAAGGGCATCGAGGGGACGGCGGCGGCGGCCGGGAGGCTTGACCTGCTCTTCAACAACGCAGGGGTGGGCGGCACCCTCCCCTTCGAGATGGCGACCCTGGAGGACTGGAAGACGATCATCGACACCAATCTCTGGAGCGTCATCTACGGCGTCCATTTCGCGGTGCCGGTCATGCTCAGGCAGGGGTCGGGCCATATCGTGAACACCAGTTCTGTTGCAGGCATCATCCCGCCTCCATTCCAGGCGCTCTACTCTCTCACGAAGTTCGGGGTGACCGGCATGACCGAGTGCCTGAAATACGAGTTTGCAGAGAAGGGGCTCCACTTCTCGACCATCTGTCCGGCCAATATCGCAACGCCGATCTTCAAAAAGAGCATCGACGGCAAAACCCACGACGACCTGCGGGTCCCGGACGACGCCTATCCTGTCGAGAAGGCGGCGGCTTTCATCCTGGACCGGGTGGCGGAGCAGAAGGGGATCATCGTCGTGCCCGAGGACCCGAACACCGATGTCTGGAAGGGGTATGTCCTCGGCGACCGGGAGGTGGAAGAGTGGTTGTACAGGATGGCGCACGACCGCAGGGAGGCGTTCGAGAAGACAGGGACGTATTTCTGAGATCAGGCTCAACTCTTTTTTTCGCGACGGCATGACGATGATAGTGCCCGTGATCATCTCGGCGAGTCGGGCGACAGATCTCCCGGCTTTCTACACGGAATGGCTCATGAACAGGTTGCGGGCCGGGTATGCGGTCTGGACGAACCCCTTCAACAGGAAGTCATCCCAGAGGGTTTCCTTTGAGAAGACGCGAGCGTTTGTCTTCTGGACGAAGAACCCGGCCCCCCTGATGCCGCACCTCGACGAGATCGAGAGGATGGGGTATCACTACTATTTCCAGTACACCCTCAACGACTACGAGAGGGAGGGGCTCGAACCCGGCCTGCCCCCTCTCGACGAGCGTGTCGAGACCTTCCGGGCACTTGCGGAGAGGGTGGGGAAGGAGCGGGTGATCTGGCGCTTCGACCCCCTCCTCCTCTCCGACGACCTCACTGTCGAGAGGCTCCTCGCACGGGTGAAGGGGGTGGGTGACCGCGTCCACGCCTCGACCGAGCGCCTGGTCTTCAGCTTCGCCGACATCGACGCCTACCGTGCGGTGCGGCGGCGTCTCGGCGGGAGTTACCGCGAGTTCGGGCCTGAGGAGATGCGGGCCTTTGCGGAGGGCCTCGCCGCGCTGAACAGGGACTGGGGCCTTGCCCTCGCCACCTGTGCGGAGACTGTCGACCTCTCCGCGTATGGGGTCGGGAAGAACAGGTGCATCGACGACCGTCTCCTCCGCCGCCTCTTCCCCGGCGACCCTGCGTTGGCGGCCTTCCTCGGCCCGCCGCCGCAGCGCGACCTCTTCGGGAGGATTGTCCCCACAAAAAGCCTGAAGGACAAAGGGCAGCGGGAGAACTGCGGCTGCATCCGGAGCAAGGACATCGGCGCCTACTCGACATGCCCCCACCTCTGCCTCTACTGCTATGCGAACTCGGCCGAAGGGGCGGTGCGGCGGAATTATGAGAGGCACCGGGCGGAGGGGGAGGGACTGGTGCAGACGGGGGAGTGAGATCTCCCGCTTCAATCCCGACATGCCTTCGGGGTCTCTCTCCGGGCCCTCTCACCGACTGCTTATCTGGTCATAGAGTTCGTCGTAATTTTCATACCAGAACATGCCGTATTCATCGACCATATACTCGTCAGAGTCCCGGTTCGATCTCCTCCTGGACGTGTCCCTGAATCCCGAGTGCACGGGGTTTCGGGTACCTGTGCCAGTGATTGCTCGCTCCGCTTTTTCTGCATAGCGGCGGATCGGTTCTTCCTCATCGAACTGTGCGTATTTCAGTTTATGCAGGGAATATGGGGTCTGGGACTGCAGCACGGGGAGGACGGACTCGTAGTAGGTTTCGTCGTCATAGCGGAAGAGCTGGATTATGGGTTCCACTGAAACCTGACCCATCTCTCTTGCTATGCTGGCGATCTTCGTGCGGAGATCCGGGGACGGAGCGGCTTCTTCTCGCAGCAGGTGGAGCATCGGGATGATGGTCCGTGTTTTCAGGGCACAGAGGGTCCCAACCATGGCGTCCATCTCGGGGTCATCGTCGCACTGTGTCAGGATGCGGCGGATACATGCCATTTTTTCGCCGAGGAGGGGATCGGGGATTTTTGTTACGATTCGCAGGCAGAGGTCTCTGTCAGAGGGATAGGCATGCTCGGCCCTCTCACAGAGGGGATCGATGCTGGCCTCGCCGATCGCAAGAAGGGATCTCTCGGCAGATCTCCGTACGCTGCTCATGCAGGTGGTGGTGAGAAGGGTGACGAGTGATCGAATGGGAAGTGTCGTGTCTCCTGTGCTGAGGGCGTCTCCTGGCGAGGTAATATGTGCAGGTCGTTCTTGTGTGAAGCCGCACTCCATATGTGACTCCCTTCATTTGATCGACCATATATGTTTTTATTTGTATTTTTAGAAATTTTTGTGCCATAATTTGCCTTAATATCTCACATATGGCCACAGAAGTGGGGGTGGCCCCGACGGTGCGGATGCCTCTTGACGGGGAGGCCCTGGCGCGGGCGATGGCCGGGGAGGACGTCCAGATCGCCTACGCGGTCGCGTGGCTCGAAGAGCAGGCGAGACCTGCGCGGACCCTCCCCGACGCAGGCGGCAGGCGGTGAGGGGTTTTTCCCCTCACGATTTTCACCCTTCCACAGCTCCGTTTTTCTTCGACGGATACCCGACCAGGGCGAACAGCACCGTCGCGAGGAGGACGATCACGGGGAATGTTGCAAGCGTTGCCGTCAGGCCGAAATGGTCGGCGATCACGCCTGAGATCGAACCGCCGATCCCGCCCGCACCCATGGTGATCCCCATGAACAGGCCAGAGATCAGGCCGATTTTTTACCCGTCCGCGCTTTGTCACCCCGGTTATCGTCCGGGATGCGGCCGAGGGTGTTACCCCGAGGATGTGATCACGGGTACCGCATTGAGGAAAGCGCCTCTCGTATTCATACGGGGTGTCGGGTTCGATCACGGCGCTGGTTGTTTCGGGAGGACCCTGACATCATCGAGAGTATCGACAGAGAAAATATTAATGCCGCCCGGACCCCTGAAGGCGTTCGAGGTGAAAAGTGCGAAGGAGTGAATATCCGCCAGATTAACAGAGCGAAGACAGATCGTTGGTATGGAAATGTGTGCGGTGATATCCGTTTCATGATGCGATCCAGAGAGTACGATTATGATGACAAAAAAACTGTGACGCCTCCTGCTACAGGAGATGGCTTCGACTTTCGCACATTCCGGCACATCCTGCGGATCGAGGGGCTCATTCCTTTTACCGGGTGTGCAATTCTCATCGGGTTTGCCGCGGCGCTCTGGGAAGTCGGTTTTTCAGGCGCTGACTGGCGCTTATTTGGTATCGCGGTTGTCGCAGTTCTCCTCGTCCACATCGATGCCCACATCTGGAATGATATCATGGATCTCGAGGTCGACCGGCGTGAAAAGAGCAGGGAAACGAAACGTGACCGGCCCCTCGTCTATGGGTGGGCTACTGTCGGCGATTACAGGAAGATGTCCGCGATTATCACGGTCCTTGTGGTGATCCTCACCGCATACCTGACGATGCAGCGGATTTTGATCCCACTCCTGTTTATCATGGGATTTTTTTTCGATTACGGCTATAACCATCCCCGCATCGCGCTGGGGCACCAGCCCTATACCGAATGGTACATTTTTCCCTGGCTGGTTGTCGGCGTGACGGTGACGATCGTTTATGCCGCGACCGGCATATTCTCTCTCCTGGCCTTCATCCTGTCGCTCCTGCACGGCCTGACGGTGACCTGTTTCGCGGTATCGATGATGCGTCGGGACGTACATTCCGACCGGTTGGGGGGGAAAAAGACATCTTCCGTCGTGTCTCCGGAGATCCCGCACGCCACGGTGTACGGCATCGTTACCTTGCTTGTGTCCGTCCTGATGTTCTACCCTCTTGTTTCCATTCTCGGCAGTACGGAGTTCGCATATCTTCTTATCCTCACAACGGCCGTTATCGCAGCGATTAACACGGTTTGCGGGGCAAGAATTGATCACCTGTGCACCCGCGCGTTATACTCCGTCTATCCTGATTTCGAGTCGAAAGCCAACACGGTAATGCTGCAGCAGGTGGGAGCATCGATGGTCCATGCCGTGGCGATCACCGTGATCGTACTGACGTCCGGGGGGATTGTATGAACGTTGCGATTGCAGGTGCCGGGATCGCCGGCGGGTATCTGGCCGGGCTTCTCGAACAGAGAGGGATCTCGCCGGATGTCTATGACGGCCGGGGACATGCCACTCGCTGTACATGCCGTTCGTGCGGGTGGGGTGCGCCGACGGGTATCGGACCGTACCTCGCCGATGTCGGCCTCGACCTGGACGACTACCTCATCGAACCCATGTCCCCGATGGATTTTGACGGCCTTGTGGCCACGACGCCCCTTTGCACCGTACATAAACCCCGGCTTCTCCAGGATCTCACGAAATATGCCAGATTGAAGCGGCAGGACCTGGTGCCGGAGAAGGCAGAGGACTATGATATTGTGGTGGATGCGACCGGGATCAACCGGGCTCTCCTTCCTCCCTGCAGGTCCGACCTGACGCTCCCGACGCTGCAGCACCGGGCAATCGTGGAATCCAGAGGGAGCGAGCGCCTTGGAGCGGGGGTGTACGGGAACCGGATACCGGGACTCGGGTACCTGTGGATCTTTCCTCTCGGACACGATCACTATCATATCGGCATTGGCGGTATCGGCCGTATCCAGCACGATAGCCTTCTGGAACGGTTTTATCGGGATGCGTCCGGGCAGTTTTCATTCACCCGGCAATGCGGCTGTCATGGTCTCGTCCGGGTCGCTTCTCCGTATTACTCGACGCCCTTCTCTGTCAGAAAGACGCGGAGCGACGGTTCGCCCCAGGTGATCATTGGTGTCGGCGAATCGATAGGGACCGTATCGCCGTTCACGGGAGAAGGAATTGTTTATTCTCTGGAATGTGCAAGACTTCTGGCAGATTCCTGGCCGGACCCTGAGGACTATACCAGATCGGTGCTGGGCCGGTTCGCCTGGATGAAAAAAGAGCGGGAAACGCTCGATTATCTTCTCTCGCCCGAAGGAAAGAGCGGGCCGAGGCTGCGGGATCGATGGAGGTTTTTCCGCAATGCTCGTCGTTCCGGGATCGGACTTCCCATGCTGCAGGCTTTCAAGCGGATGGGCAGCCTTTCGC
>NZ_CALFSA010000190.1 GCF_937919355.1 uncultured Methanofollis sp.
CGCCAAGAGGTGTCCCATTCTTTTCGAGTGCGTGGGAGATCGCCACGATTTTGGTGGCGTCGACGTCCGGGATCTCCATGGTCTGCCTAGTGGTGAGGTGCACCTCGCCTTTTCCGTATCTTTTGGCGATCCGTGCAATACCCCTCATCTTCTCAATGGAGAGGACACCCGCAGGGATCCTGACCCTGATCGCACAGAGGTCGGGGTTCCTCTGCGTGATCACGCCACCCCGTGTATAGATGGCTTTGTCCTGCTGTATCATCAGGAATAGATGCAGGAGACGAGCATAAAAAGGTGTATGCGCCCTAGACTGCAAGGGCGATAATGGCCGCTGCCCGTGCGATCTCGTTCGAGGCACCGGCAACGTCGCCGTTCACGCCGCCGAAGAGACGATACGCAAGTGCGATGAGGAGGGCGGTGACGATGCTGGTTGCGAGGAGGGCCTTCACAAGAGAGGCCGGGTCGACCAGGAGGGCGAGCGGGACGACCGGGAGGAGGGCAAGGACCGCGAACCAGGGTTGCGCAAAGCCGTGAAGGTAGGCATGGATACCTTCATGGAATGGTGTGCCGAAGGCGGTGATCCAGGCCATGGCAAGTTTTGCGCAGACCTCGGCGGTCAGGACGGCGAGTGGGATCGAGGCGACGGTGGAAAGACCCTGAACCGCGAGGAGGGTCGTGAGGATGCCGCAGGCGACGCCCCCGGCACCGATCTGCCTGTCAGTGAGGGCGGTGATCCGCTTTTCCCGGCTACCGTGCGCCATCAGACCGTCACCGAGGTCGAGGAGGCCGTCGAAGTGGTTTGCTCCCGAGATGACGATCGCCGTGGCGACGGCGGCGGCCGCGGCAAGGCCGGGGTTGCCGGAGAGGAGGAAGGCGATGCCTGCGGCACACCCTCCGATGACCCACCCTGCCAGGGGGTAGAGCCAGGAGTGGCGGGCGAAGGCGTCGAAGTCTGCAGGTCGTCCGAGGGGGAGGACAGTGCAGAACTGCAGGAGAGCGCGTACAGGTTTGAGGGTCATTCTGAGTAGGTATGTGAGGTGTTCCCGGCGATAAGTCCTGCGTCGCCGTACTGCTCTCCTGCCGTGACGACGAGGAGACTTTAATGTCAGACTCGTTCTATACCGTGTATGGCATTTCTCTCCGAAGTTCCTTCGATAAAGTTCTCCCGGCCGCTCTTTGCGAGCGTGCTCGGTAACACCGCGCTCTCTATGGTGCCCGGTGTCTCCGGGGCCGGGCCGTCGCCCCAGAAGACGGTCTTCACCCCGATCCTGGACGCAGAACTGATCACCACCGGGGCGATCACTTCCATGCCCTGCAAACCGAACACCCCGACCGGGTGCCCGACGCCGGCGGTGATCACCAAGTCGATGATGGCCCTCACCGGCATCGAACCTGTATTCGTGAATGCCGGTATGTTCAACAGACCAACCGTGCCGTGTATCGACGTCTACGGCTCTGCTGGCGGTGACCCCAGGAAAGGCGAGGCCGTGCCGGAGGCGCGTGCCCTCTTTGCCGCGGGTGAGAGGGTCGGCCGTCACCTCTCCCGTTGCGCCGACCTCCTCGTCCTCGGCGAGTGCGTCCCCGGCGGAACAACGACGGCCCTCTGCGTTTTGCGTGCCCTCGGCTATGAGGCGCGGGTCTCAAGCAGTTTCATCACTAACCCTGTAGGCCTGAAGGAGGAGATCTGCCGGGCGGTGATGGAGAAGGTCGAGAAGGCCGAGATCCTGGACTCCCTCGACGTCGTGCGGATCGGCGGTGACCCCATGATGCCGGTGGCTGCCGGTATTGCGAGTACCTATACAGGCACCCTGGTCTTTGCCGGCGGCACCCAGATGCTCGCCGTCGACGCCGTCCTGAAGGGCCTCGGGAAGAAGACCGTCCCGATTGCGACGACCGAATATGTGCGGAGAGACGCTTCGGCGAATGTCGAGGCGATTGCCGCCGCGATCGGCGTGAAGGCCTACTTCGTCGACCCGGATTTCGGGACCATCGGTGACAGCGGGATCGCCCGGTACTGCGAGGGCGAGGTGAAAGAGGGCATGGGTGCCGGCGGTGCCATGTTCCTGGCGCGGCTCATGGGCCACTCCCCCGAGGAGATAAGGTCCACCATCCTCTCGACCGCGATCTCCTTCCGCTGAAAAATGATATACCCTGATATATCCATACTTTTTTGATGCTTCCCATTTTTGTCGTGAACAACCATGGGCAATTCAACCACCTCATCCACCGCAAACTGCGGGATATGGAGATCGAGGTGGCGATGGTCCCGAACACCACCCTGCCGGCAGAGGTGGAGAAGGGGTGTTGCGGGATCATTCTCGGCGGCGGGCCCACCCTTGAGCGCGCCGGCAATTGCGCCGCATATCTGGACCTTGGACTGCCCGTGCTCGGCATCTGCCTTGGCCTCCATATCATTGCGACGGCACGTGGCGGCATTGTCGGTCCGGGCGCCCACGGGGGATACGGCGGTGTCTCCGTCGACATCGCAGGGAAGAGTGCGATCCTTGCAGGCTATCCTGACCAGATCCATGTCTGGGCCTCGCACGCTGACGAGGTGAAGAGAGTCCCGGAGGGCTTTACCGTCTATGCCCACTCAGATATCTGCCCTGTCGAAGCGATGGGGTCTGAGGAGGACCGCGTTTACGGCGTCCAGTGGCACCCTGAGGTGAGCCACACTGAGAACGGCGACCTGATCTTCCGCAACTTCGAGAGGATATGCGGGGAGTAGACGACCTCGCCGACGAGGTCATGGGGATCGGGTTTGCCTGCACGCGCTGCGGCGCCTGCTGCACCGAGGTCTCCGACGATTCAAACCTTGTCATTGTCTCGCCTTCTGAGGTCAGGGCGGTGGCGGGGGCGGCAGGCATCCCTGTCAAGGAGGTCGCCGACCCCTACCCAGAATTTCTGGACGGGGAAGACGGTCGGCGTTTCACCTTCGACTGGTGTCTGCAGCGGGAAGAGGGGCACTGCCGCTTTCTTTCCGGGAAAAAGTGCACGGTGTACGCCGCCCGGCCCTGGATCTGTCGAACCTATCCCTTTATGCTTGACGGCGACCGACTGATCGTCTCTGAATGTCCGGGTGTAGGGAGGCCGATCGGCCGGGAGGATGCGGTTGCCCTCGCTCGCACCCTGCTCGAAAGGCAGAAGGCCGAGATCAGGGAGGAAGCAGGGATCAGGGCGGTCATGAAGGCCGGGCCTCTCCCTTCAGGAAGTGTTGCGGTGATTGACAGCGAAGGAGTGTGGGTCGTCCATGGGTGAGATCAGGCTCGTCGGGACGGCGCATGTGTCGGAGAAGAGTGTCGAAGAAGTACGGGCGGCGATAGAGGAGTTTGCCCCCGATATCGTCGGGGTCGAACTTGACGCCGGGCGGTATGCCGCCCTCAGGAAGGAGCAGGCGCCGCCGAAGGTGGATGACATCCTGAAGTCCGGAAACTTCTCGCAACTTCTTTTTCAGTGGACTCTTGCCTATCTCCAGCGCAAGATCGGGATGGACGTCGGGGTGGAACCCGGCGCCGAGATGGTCGCAGCCATCGAGGAGGTGGAGACCCGCGGTCTGCCTCTGGCCCTCATCGACCGCGATATCAGGTTGACCCTGACGCGGTTCTGGCAGGGGATGACCCTCTGGGAGAAGATGAAGATGGTCTACGCCCTTGCTGTCTCTCTCGGCGGGACTGATGACCAGGAACTGGACATCGACGCCCTGACCCGTCAGGACGTCGTTGCTGTGGCGCTGGAGGAGTTCAGGAAGTTCTCACCGAATGGTGCGCGGGCCCTCATCGACGAGAGGGACGCGTATCTCGCCCGCCGTCTTATCAACCTCTCGCAGCGCTACGACCGGGTGATGGCGGTGATCGGTGCCGGGCATGTGCAGGGCGTGGGGCGCTACCTTGCGGCGCCCAACCTCCTCCCCTCAGACGCCGAACTCACCGCCGCACCGAAGAAGTACCCCTGGGGGAAGATCCTGGGCGGGATCGTCGTCATGATCTTTGCCCTGCTCATCATCTCGATTGCCTTCTCGGGCGTCGGCACCAGCGTGCTTGTCTGGGCTATCCTGTACTGGGTGCTCATCCACGGTGTCCTTGCGGCGGTCTTCACCCTTGTCGCGGGGGGCCACCCTCTCTCGGCGGCGACGGCCTTTGCGGTGGCATGGGCGACCTCGCTCAACCCCCTTGTCGCCGCGGGATGGTTTGCGGCGTTGGTGGAGGCGAAGATCAGGAAGCCCTCGGCAGCGGACTTCCATAAGATCATGGACTCGGAGACGTTCTCCGAGATGCGGAAGGTCCCGATCTTCCGGGTGGTGCTCGTCGCCGCCCTTGCCAACGTTGGATCGACTATCGGGACGATCTCCTACTTCGTGTTCATCTCGCCGATCCTCGGGATCGATCCCACGGTGATCATCCCGCAGGGCTTTGCAAATTTCATTGATTGGCTTGGCAGTCTCCTGCCGTTCTAACTTTTTTGGCGATACTTTATGATTATCTCCGCAGATTGCCGCCTTGAACCGGGCGGAGGGCAACCTCTCACACCTTCCCTCTTCAGTCTTCGCCGTTTTATCCTAAGGTGGGGGTTTGGGGGGCAACGAGCGTTAGCGAGTTCGAGAAATCTTTGATTTTCGATGAAGCCCCCGGCCTGCGCCGGGGGAAGGTAGTCGACTGGTTTTTCTGGGTGCGAGACCTGCGGTAGAAGCCGTCTTTCCCCTACCTGCCCCTCTCCGAATCGTGCTCTGCGCACACAAATCTTATCCTATTTCACGGCCTAGTGAGGTGCATGTATCTTGGTCCGAACCTTGGGCTTACCATTCTCAGGACGCGCCATTCTATCAGACAATACAAGGACGAACCCATCGAGGAGAAGATCGTCAGGGACGCACTCGACTGCGCCCACCTCGCCCCGACGGCAAGAAACGAACAGCCATGGCTCTTCGGCGTGGTCAAGGAGAAAGAAACCCTGAAGAAGATCGCCGACCTCGCCGATCACGGGAAGTTCATCGCCGGTGCTCAGGTCTGCTTTGCGGTCTTCGGCAGGAGAGACGCAAAGTATTATCTGGAGGACTGCTCGGCGGCCACCACCCAGCTCATCCTTGGGTTGTGGGCATACGGGATCGGTTCCTGCTGGGTAGCCGGAGATAAGAAGGAGTATGCCGAGGACGTGCGTGCGCTCCTTGGCGTCCCTGAGGAGTACACTCTCGTCTCTCTGGTCCCGGCGGGTTACCCGAAGGACCTGAAAATCGCTGAGAAGAAAGACCTGGACGATCTCGTCTTCCAGGAAAGTTATTCAGAAAATTGAAAGGTGTGTGGGGCTGTTCCCCCGATCTTTTTTCTCCGCTGTAATACCCAGTCTGATCCCGGTGTTTCTTGACCTTTGAAGACAAGGGTTATTTACCCTGCGCAAATCACCTTTACTACATGGACAGGGGACTTTCGGGTGGCCCGACACAGGACGAGGTGGCGGCCGTGGCGCTCTGGCACCTCGGGATCGTGCCGGGGTGCACCGTCGCCGAGGTCGGGTGCGGCACGGGGAAGATCGCGGTCGCCGCCGCCCGCACGGCCGGACGGGTGATCGCCATCGACCGCCGCCCCGAGGCGGCTGCTGTGGCACGGCAGTCTGCTGCTGAGGCTGGAGCCGGGAATATCGAGGTAGTCTGCGGGGAGGCCGCGGAGGTCCTCCCTGCCGCCGGACCCCTCGGCGCCGCGTTTGTCGGGGGCTCCCGAGACCTTGAAGAGGTGCTCGGCGTCCTCGCCCGCACGGTGCGGGGTCGGATCGTCGTCGACTGCGTCCTCCTGGAGACCCTGGATCGGGCTGTGAAGGAGATGCAGCGCCTCGGGATATTCAGGGAGGCCGTCTCCCTCCAGGTCGCCCGCACCCATCCCCTCGGTACAGGCCTGATGTTTCGGCCGGCAAATCCGGTCTGGCTCGTCATCGGGGAGGTGGCCTGAGTGCTCGTCGGCGTGGGCATCGGCCCCGGCGACCCCGAACTCCTCACCGTGAAGGCAGCACGCCTGATCAGGGAGGCGGACGCCGTCTTCGTGCCGGGCAGGGTGGCGGCGGCGATCATCGCCCCGTACCGCACCGACGTCGAGGTCCTCTCCTTCCCCATGACTGACGACGAGGCATATATCTCCCGGTGCATCGAGGAGAACGCGGAGAGGATCGCCCCCCACGCGCGGGACGGCCTTGCCGTCTTCTGCATCCTCGGCGACCCGAACTTCTATGGCACCTTCTCCCGCCTGACGGAGGTGCTCAAAAGGCGCCACCCTGACGTGGAGTGTGCGACCGTGCCGGGCATCAGCGCCATCACTGCCTTCGCCTCGGTCGCGGGCGTCCACGTCGCAGGCGGCATCGGAGTGAGCGACGGGTCCGATGAGGAGGCGCGCCTCCTCCTGAAGGTGAAGAAACCAAAGGAGACGGCGGAGCGTCTCCGTTCCGAGGGTTTCGACGACTTCGTGCTGGTCGAGAGGATGTACATGGACGGTCAGCAGGTCGTCAGGAACGACGCCCTCCCCGAGGAGAGCAGTTATTTCAGTGTGCTGTTTGCGAGGAAGAAGAGATGACAAAGACAGTGTATTTTGTCGGCGCAGGGCCCGGCGATCCCGACCTGATCACGGTGAAGGGCAATACCCTCCTGATGCGGGCTGACGTCCTTATCTACGCGGGGTCGCTCGTGAACCCGGCGCTCGTCGCCCGGTCGCCGGCACCGGAGAAGTACGACTCCTGGGGCATGAAGCTCCCTGAGATGGTCCGTATCATGCGCGAGGCCGCTGATGCCGGGAAGTGCGTCGTCAGGCTTCACTCCGGCGACCCCGCGCTGTATGGTGCGATCATCGAGCAGATCGCGGACCTGGAAAAGGCCGGGATCGAGGTCGAGGTCGTCCCCGGCGTCTCGTCGATGTTCGGTGCGGCCGCCGCCCTGAAGACCCAGTTCACCCTCAGGGGAGTCTCTGAGTCTGTGGTCGTCACGCGGCCGGCGGGCGCGACCCTGGAGAGCGACCAGATCGCCGAGTTCTCCCGGACAGGGGCGACGATGGTCGTCTTCCTGGGGACGGAGCATATGGAGGAGGTGCTCGCGAAGGCTGCCTGCCCGCCTGAGACCCCGGCGGCCGTCGTGTACCACGCCACCTGGCCTGACCAGATCGTGGTGCGGGGCACTGTCGCCGACATCGCGGCAAAGGCGCGGGCCGCCGGGATCGAGCGCTCGGCCCTGATCATCATCGGCGGCGTCGTCGACGCCACCAGGTCGGCCTACACCAACTCGGACCTGTACGGATGACGGCGGCGGTCATTGCGCTGGAGCGCTTCGAGGACGAGGCCAGACGGCTTGCAGAGGCTATCGGGGGGGAGTTCCTCCCGTACGCCCCCGACGTCTTCGAGCGGGCCTTTGCCGACTACGGTCGGATCGTCGCCCTGATGTCGGCAGGGATCGCGGTGCGGAAGTGTGCCCCTCTCCTCGCCACCAAGTGGAAGGACCCTGCGGTCGTCGTCGTGAGTCCCGACCTCCGCTTTGCGGTTCCCATTCTCGGCGGCCACCATGGCGCAAACGATCTCGCTCGCGAGATCGGGAAGGCGATCGGCGCCGTGCCCGTCATCTCGACGGCGACCGAGGCCCTGGGCCGCCCCTGCGTTGAGGGGGTGGCGGCTGCGACCGGTACGGTCATTGCGAACCCCCCTTCCACCCTGCCGGTGAACGCGGCCATGCTTGATGGGGACGTGCCGGTCTATACGGTCGGCGGCCCGGCGGTCGTCGTCGCCTCCCCGGCCGTCTCCGTGCTGGTGCGGGGTGGGGAGTATGTCGTCGGCGTCGGGTGCCGGCGTGGTGTGCCGGCGGCCGCGGTCGAGGCGGCGATACGCTCGGCCCTTGCAGAGGTCGGGATCGAGTCCGGGGAGGTGCTCGTCTACGCCACGACAGAGAAGAAACGTGATGAAACCGGCCTGCGGGACGGCGTCGCCGCTCTCGGCGGCGTCCTCCTCTGCCTCCCCGACAGGACGATCAATGCCCTGACGCCCCCCTCGCCCTCGCGGGCCGGGCTCATCGGGCTTGTCGGGGTCGCCGAACCCGCCGTGCTCGCACTCGCACGCCGGGGTGAACTGGTGCTGAAAAAACATGTCTATGGGGATGTGACCGTTGCAATCGGACGATAAATCAGGAAAACTCTCCGTCGTGGGCATCGGCCCCGGCGGAATGGCACAGATGACAGGCAGGGCCGTGGAGGCGATCAGGGAGGCGGAGTACGTCGTCGGGAACGCCTTCTATCTTGACCAGATCGCCCCCCTCCTGCCGGGGAAGCAGGTGGTCAGGAGTTCGATGGGCCGCGAGGTTGACAGGGCGAAGGCGTGCATCGACCTGGCCCGCGACCACCGGGTCGTCATGGTGAGCGGTGGCGACCCCGGTATCTACGGGATGGCGAGCATCGTCCTTGAAGTGCTCGACCGCGCAGGGGAGACGGTGGACTACGAGGTCGTGCCTGGCGTCACGGCGTCCTGTGCCGGGGCCTCCCTCCTCGGGTCACCCCTCTCGGGCGACCATGTCACCCTCTCCCTTTCTGATCTCCTCACGCCCTGGGAGGAGATCGAGCACCGCCTCGACCTCGCCTTCCAGATGGGCGTGCCTGTCGTGCTCTACAACCCGAAGAGTCATGGCAGGCCGGAGAACCTGGGCCGCGCCCTTGCGATCGCCGCCCGTCACCTCCCGCCGGAGACGCCGGTGGGCCTGGTGCGGAACGCCTATAGGGAGGGGCAGGAGACAGCGACGACGACCCTCGGTGCTCTCGCCGAGGACGACGCTGCGGTGGACATGCGCACGGCCGTCTTCATCGGCGGGAAGGAGACCTTCAGGATGAAGGACGGCGGGATGTTGACGCCGCGGGGCTATGGGAGGAAGTATGTATATTGACCCCGGTGCCGACACCCCTGAAGGCTACACGATCTCGAAGACGAGCCGCGCCCTCGCACGGCAGGTGGTCGGCGACAGGACGCCGGAGGACAGGATCAGGCAGAGGTGTGCGATCTCGGTCGGCGACTTCGTGATGGCCGACCTGGTCCGGATCAAGGGCGACTCCATCTCTGCCGGGCTTTCGGCCCTTGCGAAGGGTGCCCCGATCATCACCGACATCCACATGGTGCAGATGGGGATCCGGAAGAAGGAGCACTCGTCTGAGGTGCTCTGCGCCCTCGACTTCGGCGGGGAGATCTCCGCGGAACGGGGGATCACCCGCTCCTCCGCTGGCCTCATCGCATTGCGCGACCGCCTGGAGGGTGCGATCGTCGTGATCGGCAACGCCCCTTCGTCCCTCCTCTCCCTCTGCTCGATGGTGCGGGAGGAGGGCGTGCGGCCTGCCCTGGTCATCGGGATGGCCGTCGGGTTCGTGAATGCCGCGGAGTCGAAGGAGGTACTGCGCACCCTCGACATCCCCTCGATCTCGACGCAGGGGACGCGGGGGGGGACGCCGCCCGCGGTGGCGGCGATGAACGAGATCATCACGATGTATGTGGAGAGGACGCGTGGGGAGTGAGGAGAGGGTCGTCGACCCGGTGACGGGGTACGCCTACCCCGGCGAGTGGGTCGCGAGGTGCGAGGACCCGGCGGCCCTGGCGCGCGCACGGGCGGGCCTCGGCGTGCTGACTGCCGACGGCCGGGTGCTCAGGCGGGGCTTCACGACAGGGACGACGGCCGCCGCCGCAACGAAGGCGGCGGTCCTCTCCCTCCTGGGGCCTGTGGGGGAGGTCGCCGTCCTCCTCCCCTGCGGCATCCGGGTCACGGTGCCTGCCCTCGGTGCGGGGGGGCGGGGCGAGGCGAGGAAGGACCCGGGCGACTATCCCTCCGACGTCACCGCCGACCTCCTCTTCGTGGCGACGGCCCGCCCTGCCCCCGCGGGCGTCGAGGTCGTCGCCGGCGAGGGGATAGGGAGGTTCGTCCGCGACACCCCCCGCTACCATGCCGGGGACGCGGCGGTCAGCCAGACTGCCATGGTGTCGATCGAGAGGGCGGCCTGCGAGGCTAGGGAGGAGGTCGGCCTTGCCGGGGTGCGGGTCTGCCTCTCCATCCCCGAAGGTGCGGCTGTCGCGCAGAAGACCCTCAACCCCCGCATCGGTGTCGAGGGCGGGGTCTCGGTCCTGGGGTCGACCGGCCTCGTTGAGCCCTGGGACGACCACCTCTCCGAGTCCGCCTTCGAGAGGATCAGGGGGGCGGAGCGGGTAGTGCTGACGACAGGCAGGGTCGGTCTCCGCTATTCCCGCCTCCTCTTCCCCTCCCACGAAGCCGTGCTCGTCGGCGTGAACCTGGGCCGCGCCCTCGCGGAGGTGCGGGGCGCGGCGGTGATCTGCGGCCTGCCCGGCCTGGTCCTGAAGTTCATCGACCCCGATGTCCTCCAGGGGACGGGGTGCGCCACGGTGGAGGAACTGACCGCCACCCTGGCCTGGCCCGGCGTGCTGGAACGGGCCTTCGCACGCTCCCGTCAGGAGCACCCCGGGGTGCGGGTCGTGGTCGTTGATAGAAAAGGCACGATCCTGGGGGATTCTGGATGAAGGTCGTCGGTGTCGGCTGCGGCCCGGGCATGCTCACCGGGGAGGCGGTCCGCGTCATCGCGGCCGCTTCCCTCGTCTATGGTTCGGCCCGTGCTATAGCCCTCGCCCGCCCGCATATCCGCGACGGGTGCGCGGTGCACGAGATCGACGACTACCGGGCCATCCGTTCCCTCCCTGCCGACGCGGTCGTCCTCTCGACCGGCGACCCGATGCTTGCGGGCCTCGGTTATCTCGGCGGCGAGGTGGTGCCCGGCATCTCCTCGATGCAGGTCGCCTTCGCCCGCCTGGGTGTCTCCCTGGTGCGGGGCGTCGTTGTGAACGCCCACGGGAAGGACCACGCGGCGGCGATCGCGCTTGCGGTCGAGGAGATCGGCCGCGGCCGGGTCGTCTTCCTCATCGCCGACCCGGCCTTCTCCGTCCCCGACCTTGCGGCGGCGCTGGACGGCGAGGTGCGGATCGCCGTCTGCGAGGACCTCGGCTACCCCGAGGAGAGGATCGCCGCCGGGACAGCAGCTGTACCCCCGGTGCCGGCGTCAGGGCTCTTCGTGGTGGTTGCGGGGTTCTGAGACCTGGACTCTGACCATACCTTCATTTTTCCTCCTCGCCAAGATCCTCCATTATGATCCCGGCAATCATCATCGCGGGCACCCACTCGGGCTGCGGCAAGACCACCCTCGCGTGCGGCGTCATGGCGGCGCTGCGGGTGCGTGGTCTTGTCGTCCAGCCTTTCAAGGTCGGCCCGGACTTCATCGACCCCTCCCACCACACCGCGATCTGCGGCCGCCCCTGCAGGAACCTCGACCCCTTCATGATGGGAGAAGAGGGCGTGGTGCAGACCTTCGCCTCGGCGTCTGCCGGTGCCGACATCGCCGTCATCGAGGGCGTGATGGGGCTGTATGACGGCCTCGAAGGAGGCGACCTCGGCTCCACCGCTCACGTGGCGAAGGTTCTCGGCGCGCCCGTTGTCCTCGTCGCCGACGTCGGTGGCATGTCACGGAGCGCCCACGCCCTCGTCCGCGGCTACGCCTCCTTCGACCCCGCGGTGCGTTTCGCCGGCGTGATCTTCAACAGGGTCGGGAGTCCGCGCCACAGGCAGATGATCGAGGAGGAACTCACTGTCCCGGCACTGGGGTGGGTGCCGACGGAGAAGGCGAAGGCCGTTTCAAGTCGTCACCTCGGCCTTGCGATGGCGGGAGAGGCGAGCATGGCCGCCTTCGGTGCGGTCTGCGAGGAGCACTGCGACCTCGACGCCCTTGTCGCCGCAGCCTCTTCGGCCCCGACAGCTGCACTCCCCCTCCATACCGGCGCTGGCGCCTCTCCCCGCGTCCGCCTCGGTGTGGCGCGGGACGCCGCCTTCTGCTTCTACTACCAGGACAACCTTGACCTCCTGAGGCGCGCCGGTGCCGACCTCGTCTTCTTCTCCCCTCTCACCGACCCCCTCCCTGACGTCGACGGCCTGTACCTCGGCGGCGGGTACCCCGAACTCTATGCAGAGGCGCTCTCCCGCTCTCCCTGCACCCGGGCACTCGGTGCGGCCGCGGCAGACGGGATGCCTGTCTATGCCGAGTGCGGCGGCCTCATCTACCTCTGCGAACACCTCGCCTCGGACGTCGACTATCCGATGGCTGGCGTCATCCCTGCCGACGCCCGCATGAACCCGCGTTTCCAGGCCCTCGGCTATGTGGAGGCTGAGAGCACTGGCACCTCCCCCCTTCTCCCTGCCGGCCTCTCCTTCCGGGGGCACGAGTTCCACTACTCCTCCGTCGACCCGGCAACCGACGCCCGCTTTGCCCTCCGCCTCACCCGTGGCAAGGGCATCGCCGACGGGCGGGACGGCCTCTCGGAGCACACTGTCCTCGCAGGCTACAGCCATGCCTACATGACCACGCGCTTTGCCTGCGCCTTCTGCGCCGCCATGGACGGGTGGCGGCGCCGCAGGTGAGCGTCCTCCTTCTTTTTCCCTCCCTGTCGTGACCGTACCCTGCTCTCCGTTATTCTTATGTATCACATATTTTCAATATTGTCATTAATGTTCATACTTTTAGATACATTTTTATTATTTGTGCACAGAGAGGGGTATGCACTTCGGTGCAAGGGGGAAGACTCTATGACTGAATTGGCAATCGAACAGGTCGCGGCCGGACGGACGATGGAGACGAGGACGGTTCGCGTCAGGGAACAGGAATACGCCCGCCTCAGGGCTCTTGGCACTGTGCGGGAATCCTTCTCCGACGTGATCGAGCGTTTGCTCGACTTCTACGAGGCCTACGACGCCGGCGTCCACTCACGCGATCCATCTGACTTCGAGAGGAGGGTGGAGCTCCCGGAAAGCCCGGTCTACCGGAAGATCGCTCTCGACCTCTTCGACCGGACGCTCGCGCTGGGCGGGGGCGTCACCTTCACGGTGGGCTACGACCCGCTGGTCTCACCACTCAACAGGACCGGGAAGGGCCTTGTGACCTTCTACAAGGAAGGACGGCGGTTCTGTCTCTTCAGGGTGGGAAAGGAACGTCTCTGGCTCTACTTCCCGACCGAGAAAGGTGAGACCGAACTGGAGGGATGGGAACTTGTGCAGAACATATTTCTGGACAACTTCCTGGAGGACGGGGGGATGCAGCTCATTCAGCGGCAGTACCAACTGGCATAGGTGGCACGTCCTTTGTGCGGGGATCTCTGGAACACCACTGAGGCCCCATTTTTTTCAATACCATAATTATTCATGTGATCCTCCCTTGGCTGATGTCGGGGACCTCCAGATCTTTTTGATCTCCGGAAGAGTCCTGAAAGGACCAAAAAAGAGAAATTATTTCTTTGCCGTCCCCTGCTTCTTGACCCCCTCGATCGCCGCCTTCACCTTCGCCGGGTCGCCGAGGTAGTAGTGGCGGAGGGGTTTCAGGTCGTCGTCGAGTTCGTAGACGAGGGGAATGCCGGTCGGGATGTTCAGGTGTGCGATCTCGTCGTCGGGAATGGCGTCGAGGTGCTTCACGAGGGCACGGAGAGAGTTTCCGTGGGCGGCGATGAGCACCCTCTTCCCCGCCTTCAGGGCCGGGACGATCTCCTCGTTCCAGTACGGGAGGAAGCGCCCGACCGTGTCCTTCAGGCACTCGGTCCCTGTGGCCGCAGCTTCCGGGATCTCCGCATACCGGCGGTCGTGGGACGGGTGGCGGGGGTCGCCGGTGTCGAGCGCCGGCGGCTGCGTCGCATAACTCCGCCGCCAGATGAAGACCTGCTCATCGCCGAACTTCGCCGCCATCTCTGCCTTGTTCAGGCCCTGGAGGGCGCCATAGTGGCGCTCGTTCAGCCGCCAGGATCGTGTCACCGGGATCCACATCAGGTCGGTCTCGTCGAGGACGATCCAGAGGGTGCGGATCGCCCTCTTCAGGACCGAGGTGAAGGCGCAGTCGAAGGTGTAGCCCTCCTCCCGCAGCACCTGGCCAGCCTCGTGCGCCTCCTCCACTCCTTTCTCCGAGAGATCGACGTCGGTCCAGCCGGTGAACCGGTTCTCCCTGTTCCAGACACTCTCACCATGCCGTAATAGGACGAGTTTGATCATGATATTCCCTCGAAATGTTCTCTCCTACTGGTTTATGGGGCTGCCTCTTATTGGTGACGCTTCCCATCTCCAGGCAGAAGCAAGCCTTAAAACCTTCGCGCCCCCATTTTCAGGCATGACACGTCCGACGCTCCAGGTGGCGCTCGATATCCTTGAACTGCACCGGGCCGCCCGGATCGCAAGGGAAGCGGTCGCGGGCGGTGCCGACTGGATCGAGGTGGGCACCCCTCTTATCAAGAGCGAGGGGATGGCGGCGGTGCGCGAACTCCGCAGCGCTTTCCCCCACCAGGTGATCGTTGCGGACATGAAGATCGCCGACACCGGCACGATGGAAGTCGAGATGGCGGCGAAGGCCGGGGCGAACATCGTCTGCGTCCTTGCCGACGCCGACGACTCGGTCATCGCCGAGTGCGTGCGGGCCGCGCGGCTGTACGGCGTGAAGGTCATGGCTGACCTGATCCATGTCGCCGACCCGGCCAGGCGGGCGAAGGAACTCGAAACTCTCGGCGTCGACATCATCAACGCCCACGTCGGGATCGACCAGCAGATGCTCGGCAGGAGTTCCGTCGAACTCCTCCGCACCCTTGCCGGTTCGGTCTCCATCCCCCTTGCGGTGGCCGGCGGCCTCGACGCCGCGACCGCGGCCGAGGCGGTGCGGGCCGGTGCAGATACCGTCATCGTCGGTGGCTGGATCGTCAAGTCCGGGGACGTCGAAGGGTCGGCACGGAAGATCCGGGCGGCTCTCGACGACCCATCCCTTACCCCCGTGAAGAAAGCCTCCCCGGACGAGGAGATCCGGGCGATCCTGATGCAGGTCTCGGCCCCCAACGTCACCGATGCGATGCACCGGAAAGGGGCGATGAACGGCCTTGTCCCCCTCACCAGGGGCGTGAAGGCCGTCGGCCCCGCGGTGACGGTTCAGACCTTCGCGGGTGACTGGGCCAAACCCGTCGAGGCGATCGACCTCTGTCGTCCGGGAGATGTCCTCGTGATCAACAATGACAGCGGGACCCATGTCGCCCCCTGGGGCGAACTCGCCACCCATTCGGCAAAGAACCGGGGCATCAGTGGCATCATCATCGACGGCGCCGTGCGGGACGTCGACGACATCAGGGCGATGCAGTACCCCCTCTTCGCCCGCGCCTGCGTCCCGAACGCCGGGGAGGCAAAAGGGTTTGGTGAGATCAACGCCGAGATCGCCTGCTGCGGCCAGCAGGTCAGGCACGGTGACTGGATCATCGCGGACGAGAGCGGCGCCGTCGTCATCCCGAAGGAGCGGGCCTACGAGGTTGCCCGCCGCGCCCTCGAAGTGAAGAAGATGGAGGAGCGGGTGCGGGAGGAGATCGCACGCGGGAGCACCCTCGCGCAGGTGCAGGAACTGTATAAGTGGGAGAAGAAGTGAGAAAATCTCATTCTCCCTATTTTCGGTGACTGCTTCCCCCCTCTTTTATCTGCGTTCTTTTTTCATGGTAATACCGCGCCCCGGCCGCATAATACTTGCAGCATATTAAGTATCAGTCAGTGTGAAAAAAGAATGATTATATGTGAATGTATCCCACCTAATTAATCGGTATTATGCATTACAATTTCGCAAATATGATTTTTCACGCCCCTTCCAAGAGATTATTGAGGGGATTCACCGTCCTTCTGGCAACTCTCTGTCTGCTATCGGTTGTCTCTCTGGTCCAGGGATCGGGCTTTAGCGGTGCGGTCGTGCCCGATACATCCATGTACGAACCCAGCACGGTCATCGTACGGTTTGCTGACGGGGCAGGAGACGGTCCATCTCTCTGTTCGGCATCGGGACAAGCGCATTCTGCCCTCGGCGCTGAAGTGGCCGATGACCTGGACGACCTTGTCCCTGGCATGCAGGTCGTGGAACTTCCCGAAGGTGTCTCTGTCGAAGACGCGGTCGCCTACTACAACAGTCTCTCCACTGTCGAATATGCCGAACCGAACTATTATGTGCACGCCCTGAAAGAACCGGACGACCCCTACTTTGAGAAGTTGTGGGGCATGAAGAACACCGGCCAGGTTCTGCAGGACGGCCAGAGCTTTGAGGGCATGATGGCCTACTACAATAACCAGGCCGGAACACCGGGCGCTGACATGAGTGTCCCCGCTGCCTGGAACATCACTACAGGGTCTTCTGACGTGATCATCGCGGTTGTCGACAGTGGCGTCATGTACACCCACTCCGACCTTGCGGCCAACATCTGGAAGAACGAAGGAGAGACCCCGGACAACGGCGTCGACGATGACGGCAATGGATATGTCGACGATATCCGCGGCTGGGACTTTGTCAGCGAGGACAACGACCCCATGGACTTCAACGGGCACGGAACCCACTGTGCAGGTACCATCGCCGGCGTCGGGAACAATAGTGCCGGTGTTGCCGGCATGATGTGGAAGGCCAGGATCATGCCCGTCCGCGTGCTCGACATCCAGGGGTACGGCACCGTCTATCACTCCATTGCCGCCATCAAGTATGCGACCGCGATGGGGGCCGACGTCATCAGCTGTTCCTTCGGCGGTGCCGAAGGGAGCGAAGCGTACAGGGATGCGATCCGGGCGTCGTCGGCACTGGTGGTCTGCGCCGCAGGCAACGACGGCACCGACAACGACGCCTTCCCGATGTACCCGGCGAACTACAACAGCCCGAACGTGCTCTCTGTCGCCGCCCTCGACAATAAAGACGACCCTGCTCTCTTCTCCAACTACGGCAAGATCAGCGTCCATGTGGCGGCACCGGGCGTTGGGATCCTCTCCACGGTTCCTGTATGGTCCTCGGCATATGAGGACGACATCACCGAGTCGTCGTCGGCAGACTGGAACGTGCTCTCCTATCTGGAGAGCGATAACTGGAGCGGGGGCCCCATGAGCGGGACTGACAGGTACGCGCTGGGCATCTCCGGCGTGAACGTCTCTCTTGCCTACTATAACTCCTCGTTCACCGACCTCGAAGACACCGCGCTGGAGTTCGTCACTGCATACACATTCAAACAGGGGACAGACAAACTTCAGGTGCTCGTTTCCACCACCGATTTCAAAAATTATCCGTCCTACAACGACATGATCAACAGTGATACCTGTTACACCGCCGACGTCATCACCGGGAGTTCGCACCGGGAAATTGTCTCCAGGGTTGTCGAACTGGACAGGTATGCCACAATGCTCGGCGACGACCCCCTCTATATTGGATACCTGTATTATTCCAAGAGTCCGGGTAGTTTTGCCTGGCTGGACAGTTTTACGATCACCCGGTATAATGACCCCGGAGAAGGCTATGCGTTCTACAGCGGCACGTCCATGGCGACGCCCCTGGTCTCAGGGACTGCGGGACTGATAAAATCGGTGAACCGGAGTCTGACAGCAGAAGAGACGAAACAGATCCTGATCGACTCTGTGGACAAAATCCCCTCTCTTGACGGGAGAGTATCCTCGGGCGGGAGGGTCAACGCCTCCCGCGCTGTCCTGATGGCACGGGCGACCCTGCCGTCGATAACGACACTGGACATCAATGACAACGGTATCGAGGCCGAAATCGGGGATGTCGCCTATGTGTACTCCTGTGCGCAGGACACGGCATCAGAACCCGACCTCCGTGCCGACTATGTCGAGCCATTTGGTGTCGTCGACCTGGCGGATGCGAGGTACATCTCTGACCTGTATGTCGGTGCGGTGGTGCCGCCCGGCAGGTAAACTTGATGGTGCGGCAGGGATCGCGCACTCTTTTTTCGGTTCAGCACTGATCCGCCGCCACCAGTGGACTCCCCGCCGCATGTTATTATTTTAAATGACTTATTTGTGTGCTTTTTTCCTCAGATGTTCTGCATTAGGTAACGATACAGTTCATGTTGTCGGATATGTAATCTGAAACTATATGTTATATATCGAATCTCGTGCTACACATATACTAAAAATTATTACCCGGGTACACGGTTGCCAACTCTGGCGATATCGTGTGTCTTGTACGAAGGACCGTGGTTCGATGAAAAATATACGATGGATGGTGCTGCTCTTTATGGCAGCAATGGTCGTCTGCTGCATGCCCGCTGTAGCGGCGGAAGATATACAGGGAAACGAGAGCGTATCAGACGCTGGAGTCCCGGAAGAAAAAATCGACACCCTTCCCGGAGGAAACGGATCCGGGACCGGCACTCCCGGTGCGGAGCAGATATCGGCTTCACTGCCCGATGGCAATAATATGGGAATAGCACAGGCGGATGAGATATCGGCCCTCGCCGTCACTCCGTCTGAGATCACGCAGGACGCATTCGTGGACGGCGTCTGCACGATCACCTCCCCCGGCACGTACACCCTGCAGGAGGACGTCTCCGGGACTTTCCTGGTCTCGGTCGACGGGAGTGTCGTGCTGAACGGCAACGGCCACACGCTCAGGCCCGACCCCGACAATGTCGCCAGCCAGAAATACGGCGTGCAGGTCACGGACAGCACGGGCATTGCGACCATCGAAAACTTCGGGAACATCACTGGATATCAGGGTGCGGGCATCCGCTCCGAGGCATTCAGGACCTCCACAATCCGCAACAACGTTGTCTCCGGATGCGGCAGCGAACCGATCACCTCTCTGAAGAGTGCGGACTGCCAGGGTATCTACGCGGCGTCCCAGAAGGTCGTCGTCACCTCGAACACGGTGAAAGACTGCGGCAATCCTCCGGTCAGCACGACCCCGGGGCCAGGGAGTTACGGGATACTGGCCATGGGCTATGATGGCAGCGTCTCAGACAACATCGTGACCGGGTGCGCACAGATCGCCGAGAGCCGCGACGGACGCACGGGGTCGTACGGCATCTATGCGAAGACCGGTCTTGTCGTCTCCGGCAATACGGTCACCGACTGCGGCAAGGTCACCACCTCAGGTGCCGAGGAAGTCTCAGGCAGCGGCATCTTTGGCCTTGGCGGTGTCATCTCCAGTAACACCGTCACCGACTGCGGCAAGACCGTCGGCGCTGGCGGCGAAAATATCGGGAACGGCATCTTCGGGATGGCCGGCACGACGATCGAGAGGAACACCGTCACCGACAGTGGTTTCAGCAACGGAGAGAGCGACCTCTCGTTTGGTTTCGGCATCAGGTCCGAAGACGGGTCTATCAGGGACAACATCGTCACCGGGTGCGGCCGTGAAAGTCCCATGGGCTACGGCATCCAGTCGGTCGCCGGCGCCGAGGTCACGGGCAACCGCGTCTCCGACTCGGGCGTCGACTGCGTTAAAGGCGGCTGTGGTGTTTTCCTGAGCAGCGGGTTCTCAGACCTGACTCTCACCGACAACGTGGTCTCGGGCTGCGGCGTCTCTGCGGCTGAGGGGTACGGCATCATTGCCATGAACTCCGGGTCCAGGGCCGGTTCGAAGAGCGTCATCAGGAACAACACTGTCACAGGCACGAGCGCTACCGCCAGCCTGAAATTGAACTCCGTTTCGGCCCTCACCATGACGGAGAACTGTATCAGCGCTGATGGCCCCGCACTTTTTCTCACCGGCGGAATGCCGGGCACGTCCAGGATCTACAACAATGCCTTCAACACCTCGTCCTATATCCACCCGGACGTCCTGACGGCCGCGCTGGAGAAGTACGCATGGAATGCGGAGACCCCGGTCTTTAAGAGAAACATCGTCGGCGGGGAATGGACCGCGGGCAACTGGTGGGGTTCGACCGACGGCGCGAGCGGTTACTCGGACACACACTCCTCAGCGAAGGGATACCATAAGGAGGCTTTCGAGGTCGTCACTGGTTCCCGGGTGTACGATGCCATGCCCCTCTGCGGGGTCTCGGAGTCCGGCGGCGGCGAGTTGAAGATCATGGGTGGCACCGGATACACGTACGACAGAACCACCATGACCTACACGATCACCGCGCCCGGCGAGTACTGGTTTGGTGGTTCTGCTCATGCAAAACCGGTGGTCATCGCCTCGGACGATGTCACTCTGGACGGTGGGTACTTCACCATCATGGTCTTCAACAGAAAAACCCCACACATGACCGGCATCTTCGCTGAGAACAGGTCGAATATCGTCGTTAAAAACTGTCAGGTCAAAAACGGCGATGTCGGCATCAATGTCAGCGGGACTGGCGTCGTCATCACAGGGAACACCATCACCGGCAGCGCCCGGTACGGCATCTCAACCGGTGCGGCGACCGTCACAGGCAACCAGGTGAACGCGAAGGCGGTCGGCATCTATGGGAGCGGCACCGTCTCCCGCAATACCGTCGACGCACCGACCGGCATCGAGGTCGCCCCTGGTGCGGCCGATATCTCCGTCGCCTCGAACACGGTGACTTCGACGACCACCGGCATCTCTGTTCCGTCCGCATGGACGGGCACGGCGACGCTC
>NZ_CALFSA010000191.1 GCF_937919355.1 uncultured Methanofollis sp.
TCGACGTCGTCGTCACGCCGAACATGTTCGGCGACATCATCACCGACCTCGGCGCGATGATCCAGGGCGGCCTCGGCCTCGCGCCCGGCGGGAACATCAACCCGAAGGGGACCTCGATGTTCGAACCCATCCATGGGTCTGCGCCGAAATACAGGGGCCTCGGCCTCGCAAACCCCATCGCCACCATCTGGGCCGGCGCCCTCCTCCTCGACCACCTCGGCGAGCACGATGCGGCCGAAGGGGTCGTGCGGGCGATCGAGGGGACGATCAGGGACGGTGTCGTGACCCGCGACCTCGGCGGCACGGCAGGGACAGCAGACGTCGGCGATCATATCGCAATGCTGGTCGGGGAGTGAACTCTTTTTCATCGTTGGGGGAGCCCAACCCCCAATCATTACCATAATGCTTCTGGAGAAAGTCGAGGACTGCCTCGGACTCAAGCCAGCGCTCGTCGAGATGGGTGACGATATCGTCGATCTCCCGTGCATGCCTGAGTATATCCTCAGAAAAAGAGTTGCCATTCATTCCGGCAAGGCCCACGATGGCGGTCAGGGGGTTTCTGATCCGGTCGTTGAGGACGGCGAGCTGGACGAAGTTCCGCTCGATCTGGGCAAACGCCTCCTCCCGCATCTCTTCAAGGCGTTTGCGTTCGGTCACGTCGAGGAGGGAGAGCACATAGCGGTCGCTTCCCGGGATCTTACCGGTATTCAGGACTGCGGAGACCTGCCTGCCGTCCACGCGGGTAAGGGTGATCTCATAACCGTTCGTCGAAAAAAGGGGATCACACGCGCGTTTTCCATGGATCTCCATGATCCTCTTCCTCTCCTCAGGGGAGATGAAGAGGGTCCAGGGGATCTCACCGAGCACGTCCGGATCGATCCCGATCATATTCCCGAACCCCTCATTCGCCCGCACGATCGAACCGTCGTCCCGGACGATCGCCATCGCGGTCCCGCAGTGCTCGAAGATCGCACGGTAGAGACCTTCGGAATGGTGAAGACGGGTTTCAGCCCGCTTTCTCTCCTCCATCTCCCGGACAAGCTGGAAACTATGGGTGATGCACATCGAGAGCATCCCCGTAAATGTGGAGACGAGAGGGAGAACACGGGACATTTTCTCCCGGGAGATGACAGGCACCCTCGCCGGCGAAGACCTGCCTCCCTCTTCGGGACAGGAAATCGGTCCGCCGAAGAAAAATGCCACGTTTCTGCCTTCAAGGTAGACAGGGGCGACGATCATGCTGAAACCACCCGGACACCTGACCATGACGGACTCTCCCCTCTTCAGGCCCTGCACCTCCCCCCTGTCAGAGCAGGAGAGGACAGAAACCCCCTGACAGAGGCGGCAGGACTCCGTGCAGAAACTCCGGCCACGTGTCGTGACCACCTGCACCCCGTCGAGGGCGATGATACAGGCAGGGACACCGGTGAGGCCGTGAAAGCCCTCCATCAACGTCTTCAGACTGCATATATCGGTGAAATCGGATATATTAATCCGTATTTCAGGTTTAATTAGGCCCATCGTCCTCCGATAGAGATATTATTTGAGTATATTGAATTTCAATACTATTAGTAAGGTTCGCTTTATATCGTTACATTAAAGAGAAGTGATTTATTTCTCGAAATTACAAAATACGGCCAAAATAGAAAAAGAGAGATTGAAATGTATGCCCTGCCCTCAGGCAGAGAGGGGCGCCGGCCATGCCTCATGCCCCTTCTCGAACTCCGTGACCATGGAGGCCATGAACTCGCGGGCAAGGGCGGGGTGGGGGGCGGAGTTCGGGACAGTCACCGCGTAGACGACCGGAGTCCCGACGCGGTCGCTCCCGATCGAGCCGAAACGCTGGAAGCCGAGGTTGACGGCGACAGTGCGGTACCTGTCCTGGTGCTCGGCAGACCCGAGGTCGATCTCGGGCGGCAGGGTGACGTACTGCAGACCGTGCTCCTCCGCCACACTCAGGTACTCGAAGGCATAGTCCACACCACCGCTCTCGACGAGGGAGAGGAGGAAGATGCTGCCGTCGCGTATCCTGACCTTCCCGGTCTCCTGCTTGAGCACCTCCGGAAGGGTGATGGACGTGACACCGTCCTTCTCCTCCACGGTCACGTTCGGCCTGAGGTGGTCGCCAAGGACGGCGTCGAAGATCCCGTCGTCCCCGTAGTGCCTCTCTGCAAGGGCCGTCACCATCAGCGCCCGATAACCTGCGGCGTCGAGCATCGGGTTCGATATCCCGACGACGACGTCTGGCCGCGACAGCACGTCATGCCAGTTCTCTGAGGTTATCTCGTCCGCATACCTGCTCTGGTTCGTGAACGCGATCACGACCCTGTTGGTGGCGAAGGGAGTGTACGAGTCGGTGTAGTTCCCCTCTCCGCCCTCGATTGGCCTGTACATCAGGTCGGGGATGAGTTCCTCGTCGGCGACGACCACCAGGTCGATGTCGCGGTGGAGGTCTGTCACCTGCCGGATACACTGGATGCTCCCGTGCGCCTCGACCTGCACGTCCACGCCCGGGTGGGACGCCTCGAACCCGGCCTCGATCTCTTCGAATGGGCCGACAAGACTGCCGGCGGGCACGACCTTCAGCACGGTCTTCTCGTCCCCGGTCCCGGTGCACCCTGCCGTGAGGAGGAGGAGGAAGCAGACAAGGACGAGGAGTACGAGCCCGTTTTTCATGGCGTCTTGACCTCGATCCGGTCGACCCACTTCACCCAGGTGCTCCCCTCGGTGACGACGCCCGGTTCTGCCGACCCGACGACGATCCGCAGGGGACCGCCGTCCTCATTCGTGATCGCCGTGCCATTGAACTCATAGGCGAGGACGACCGTGAGGTCGGGCGAGGGTATCTCCTTCAGGTCCTCGTTGAGGGTGATGAAGCCCTCGCCATGCACCTGCTCGTCGTCGAAGACCCAGAGGTAACCGTCAGGCGCCGAGATCCAGGCCTGCCCCCCTGCAGGGAAGCCGCCGACCTGATCTGCAAGATCGGTGAGGGGCACGCCCTTCACCGTGTACGGGCCGTACCTGATCCCGGTCGTGGAGACGGCGTAGCCGTGGCCCTCCCATGCCGGCAGGGCCCTGAGATCTTTCATGGAGAGCACCTTCTCGCCGTCGCCGACAAGGGTGAGGTTCCAGGCAGGGTCGTCCTGTGCGGTGGTGCCCGTGCACCCCGACGCCGCGAGGGCGCAGAGGAGGAGGCAGGCCGCCGCCACCCCGGAAAACGCCTTCATGGCGCCACCCTCCTCACGAAGAGGCAGAGGACAAGCGCCGTGAGAGTCGCAAAGAGGGGGGCAGGGCTCTGCGGCGCGGTCGTCACCGGCGCTGCACTCCCCTGCAGGGACTTCACCGGGGCGTTCTTCACGCCCTGGTAGCCGCCAGTATAGACGCGGATCTCATCGATCCACTTCACCGTGTAGCCCGAGGTCGAGGGGTAGAGGTCGTTGAAGAGGTGGATGGCTTCGGGCGGGAAACACTCGCGCATGTTCTGGTTGCCGAAGACGTGCTTCCCTTCGGGGTTGGTGGAGTTGTCGGCGAAGAAGACCAGGCGCATGCCCATATAGTAGTCTGGCGGGTACCCGACACCCTGCCTCTCGCCGACGGCGACCTCCTCGCCGTTGTACCAGCAGAGGCCCATCGGCCCCTGCCCGGGTTCTGGCGTGCAGACATTCGCGTAGTCGAACTCGACATGGTATCCGTCAGAGGCGTGGATCATCACCTCGTCGCCGGGTCCCACCCCACCGACAAGGTCGCAGAGATCACTGACTGCCGTGCCCTTCACCGCCCCGCGGTCCTTGAAGTTCGTGGTCTCGTTCCTGTCCCACTGGGCCTCCTTGTCCTCGGAGAAGACCGGGCCCTGGTGGTAATAGTGGGTCGCACCGTCGCCGAGGACAGGGAGGTTCGCCTCCATCCACCCGTAGTCGACGGTCGTCTCGTTGAGCACCGTGGTGCCGTCGTCTGCAAACTTTACAAGGTGCACCGAGGTCGTCGGTGCGGCCTGCACCCCTGAGACACAGATGCAGAGGAGCAGGAGCAGAAATACGCATTTCATCGATTTCATACGATCATCTTTCTTTTCTCAGCCACAGGGCGGCCATGCCGGCCGCCGCACATGCACAGAAGGGAGAGAGAGGCGCCTGTGCGGCGTCCCTCCCTTCAGCCTCCGGGGCTATCTCAACCGTCTCGAAAGTGCTGTTCGGGGGATAGAGGGCCACGACCTCCCTGTTATCCTCAGAGATCCTGGCGACAGGCACCGTGACGACCGTCACCTTCTCTCCGTCCACCCTGACCCGCAGGTACGCGAGGGTGTGGTCAAGGCCATTTTCAAAACCCGGCGCCTTTTTTTCGGCAAGAGGGAAGAGTTCCTCGCCGCCGCACGGGACCACGAAGTACTGCGTCCCGTTGACTTCATATCGTTCATAGGCATGGACATGCCCGTTGAAGACCGCCGTTACGTTGTAGCGGTCGAAGAGGGGCGCCCACTCCCTCTGCAGGACGCGGTCGCCGCCCCAGTGACGTTCATTGGACGAGTAGACGGGGTGGTGGAAGGCGACGAAGGTCGGGCCGCCCGGCGACCGGGCGAGGTCGGCCTCCAACCATGCGGTCTCCGTGTCGATCCGTCCCTTCGCCCAGTCGTTCGAGTCCAGGACGACGACATGGGCGTCGCCCCAGTCGAAGTAGTACCACTCCGGGACGCCGAAGGCGTCATAGTACGGCGTCCTGTTCCCCTCGTGGTTACCGAGGGCGGGCACCAGGGTGGTGTTCGAGAGCATACCCTTCGCCGCCGCGAAGTACTCGTCCCATTCGGCGAGGTCGTTCCCGAAAGTGACGAAGTCGCCGCAGTGGATGACAAAGGAGAGGTTTTCTTCCTCCGCAATCCTGTCGGCAACGAGCCTGTGCCTCTCCCTCTGGGAGAAGAGGGGGACCTGCCCCCTCGTGTCGCTGTACACCGCAAAGGTGAAAGGCCCGGAACCGGCGGTCATGAACCGGCAGTCCGGACTCGTCACATCGCCGGTGCTGACGGCATAGCGATACGTTGTCCCGGGCGTGAGGTCTGTCAGCCGCACATGGTGGAGGGCCGCAGTCGAGGGTTCGGCAACGGTGTGCACATACTCCCCGGCCGTCTCGAACTCGTCGGCCGTTGCATAGGAGACATTCCCGGTGGACGGCCCTGCGGTCTTCCAGGAGACGACGGCCGTCGTCCCGTCTGTGCCGGTGACATACGGCCCCCAGAGGAAGGTGACATTCCCGGCAGCAACAGTTGAGGGAATAATCAGGAGAAGGAAGAGGAGGGAGAGTCCCGCACCTCTCATTTCCTCAACCTGACCTCGCACGTTGTCACCTCGTCAGGTCTGACCATCACGTCATCGACTGTCCGCGAGTCGGAACGGCCGACGACCTTGACGGAGTACCTGCCGATGTCCATGCCGGTGAAGAGGTGGGGCGTCACCTCCCCGGTGTTCTGGCCGTAGAGATAGATCTTCGCTCCATCGATGGTGCTGTTCACGTACAGCGAACCGCCGGCATAGGACGAAAGCATGAACTTCACGTCCACTTCATCGCTCCCCTTCGGGACGAGGACCACATCCTCCTTCGGGAGGTAGCCCGGTTTAGCGAGCATGACCCTGTGGCGCCCGGGAGAGACTTTCTCAACGACGTACGGGGTCGCATGCCCGGTGTCAAAGCCGTCCACGAAAATCTCGGCGCCCTGCGGGGTAGAGTCCACCCTGAGGGCGGTCAGTCCTCCGGTCTCCGGCCGGAGCGTCAGAGTGCTCCCGTCTTCGACAAAGTCCGAGATGGGGAGGGAGATATAGGAACTGTTCCTGCTGAATGACACGAATGAGTTCAGCCCGCCGAATTTTATCTTCGCAGGCATCTTCTTCCCGGTATAGTAGCCGTTGACAGAACAGGGTTCGCCCTTGTAGCCCGGGACCTCGACGGTAAGGGTCTTTTGCATCACATGCTCGTTCCGGTCGAAGCGCACGGGGACGACCACGCCCGGAGAGACCCAGACCTCCTTCGTGTCGATTTCATAGGAGGCCTTCGCCTTCTTCACCTTCACGCGGTGGAGACCTTCTCTGAGGCCGTTGACCACCTGGGGGGTCTTTGCATCGATCATCTTGTTGTCGATATAGATGTCTGCCCCGTCGTCGCTCGCCTCGACAGAGATCCCGCCGGAGCGGGAGTCCATACCCTGGACTGCGGCGAGGGTGATGCAGAGGGGGTCGACATCGAGGTTCGAGTTGCGGGGTTCGAGAGAGACGGCAACGTCGGTATCTTCTTTGAGGTTGAAGGAGGTCTCGTGGGGGCGGTAGTTCTCCAGTTCTATCCTGAGGGTGTGGTCTCCTGCCGGGACGAGAGGGAGAGATGCCGGGGTGATCAGGCCGGTGTAGTCACCGTCCAGGAAGACCTGCGCACCTGCGGGGTGGGTGATGACGGTGACCGTGGCGTGAGTCGCTGAAGGCGTCATCTGAGGAGCGGGTGTCGTGGTCGGGACGTCCGAGATATCTTCTATCCCGGCAGGCGCCGGAGTTTTTTCATCCCCTCCGATACCGAACCACCCGGTGATCATCGCCCATATCCCGGAGAAGAAACCTTCAGAGGTCTCTGTCTCGGTCGGTTGCACAGATGTCTCTGCTGTCACGGGAACGGTGGTGACTTCAAGAGTTGTGACCGTCTCTGTCGGCGGCACTGTCGCGGTCGTGACCGGTATGGCCGGAGCAGGCATTCTGGTCGCTGTAAGGAGGACGATCCTGTTCTCCATGTAGTCGCCGGGATCGCCGGTCGGGATGCTGGCGATCTCGACCGTATTCCCCGCATCCCGGAGATAGGGGGTTACATCGACACGGCCGATGCTGACGGCGTCCTCACCGCCGGAGAGGAGGTTGGTCCACTCTCCGTCATTGAGGACGACGCGGTTGGTGAAGGTGTCATTCCCGGCCGCACCGGTGCTGACGATACAGAGACCGCCGACTGTCCGGTCGTCCCTCCCGACAGGGTCGGGGAAGTCGGCGGCGGTGCAGGCGTCGTCCTCGGTGATCCCCCACTCCGGGTCGGCCTGGATGATGTCGGCGCCCTCGGTGATCCACCAGGAGGTGCGGTTGCCCGAGGTATCGGGGACAGGGGCGACGAGGACGCCACCAGACAGGGTGAGCGAACTCTCATCCTCTCCTGCATTCCTGACATGGAGAGTATGGTTCGAAGGCGGGAGTGTCTTAATGGGATAATACCAGGTCTCGACTGCCGGACTGCGTCCCTCCGCATCGTCGGCATAATACGCATCGGCCCTGAGGTCCGTGTTCCCCAGGGAGACTTCAAGGTCGGCACCGTCTTCAGACGGACTGCCCGTGTTGTTTGTCCCGAAGAGGTAGAGGCGCACACCGGAGGTCTTCCCGATGCCGGTCGTGTTCAGGAAGAGAGTGCAGGAATCACCGCTCTCCAGGGTGCAGGAACCTCCGTCAGAGGGGATGACCCGCACCGTGCCGTTCACGGTGCCGCTGTCGGCGACCGTGAGGTCAGAACCCTTGAATCCGTGGGGCCTGCTCACGCTGCTGCCGGAACCGTCCGAACCACCTGAACCGCCCTGGGAGGGGGAAAGCTGGCTGTGGATGATGATCTGGTTGACCGTCTGGACCGAGTTGCCGCTTGCAGAGGGGTACTGGCCATCGTAGTAGTACCAGTACTCTTCATCCCACGACTCGTGCATGTCCCAGTTGCCCCAGACATGCACCCCCTGCTCATTCGTTTCAGGGGTAAGGAAGTAGAGGCGCATGCCTTTGTCGAATCCTTTGTCGACATATCCGGTGTCCCCTTCAGGCCCGGTGTCCTTGCCATGGTACCAGGCGATCACCATCGGCCCCTGCCTGGGGTTGGGGGTGAGGATATACTCTGCCGGCCAGGTCTTTTTCATGCCGTCCGAGGCCTTGACCGTCACCATATCCCCTTCATCCGCACCGCCGACGAGGTTGCAGAGGTCCTTCACGTCGGTGCCCATGAACTCCCCGTGGTCCTTGTACTCGAGGTTGACGTCCTCGGTCGGGTTCCAGGGATCATAATCCTCGCCGGGGTGGACTTTCTCCCATGCCCCTTCAAAGATCGGCCCCTGGTTGTAGTAGACAGTCTCGCCGTCCCCGCACACGGGGAGGTTATCTTTCATCCACTGCCAGGTGACCGTTTTTTCGGCGAGGACGGTCGTGTCGTCAGAGGCGAGTTTTGTGACGGTGATCTCGGTCGTTGCGGCCGACACCGGCACTGCGGCCAACGTCACCATGAAGAGGAGAACGGCAAGGAGAAGGAGGGACTTTTTTCCCATGTCATATGCTGTCGGAGTCATGGCAGGGCCTCATCTCCTGAGGGCGCAGACGGCGCCGAGGGCGGCGAGGACCACGGCAATCCCGAGGGGTGCCTGTGTTGCCGCTGGAGTTTCCTCTCCTGTCGTCCCGGTATGCGTATAGATCTCAAGGTCGCTCACCTGCTTGACCGAGAGGCCGCTCGTCGACGGCCATTCCCCGTTGAAGAAGTGCCATTCATCCTCGGGCATGGTCTCCTTCATGTCGGTGTCACCAAAGACATGCCAGCCCCACGGGTTTGTCGAGGTGTCGGCAAAGAAGATCAGGCGCATGCCGTCATAGTAATCAGGGACATAGCCCGACCCCTGCGGGTCGCCGGTTACGGAGTCCTCGCCGACATACCAGGCAAGGCCCATCGTCGCTTTCTTCGGGTCTCCGGCATAGACGGTTGCATGGGAGAAGTTCTTGTAGAACCCGTCTTCTGCCTTCACCCGGAGGGTGTCGCCGGGCGCCATGCCCCCGACAAGGCCGCAGAGGTCCCTGACGGCCGTGCCCTTCACGGCGCCATAGTCCCTGCTCTCGACATTCTGGTACTCTGCAGGGTCCCAGAGGTCTGACTCGTTGAAGGTCGGGCCCTGGTGGTAGTAGTGCGTCGCCCCGTCGCCGAGGACGGGGAGGTTCGCCTCCATCCAGGTGTAGTCCACTGTCGTTTCGTTGAGGGCGGTCGCACCGTCAGGGGCATACCTGACGATATGGACCTCGGTCGTTGCCGCCGCCGGCAGGACAAGAAGGCAGACGGCGATAAGGACGACCGGCACAATTTTATGGCTATTCATATTTTCCACCACACATGATGACTTGCCTTTCTCCGGGCATAAAAAAGAGAGGATTTTATTTTCTCCTGAGGAGGAGAAGAGCGCCGAGGGCGATGACGGGCAGGGCCCAGGAGACCGGCGACTTCTGTGGGGTCGTGGGAGTGGGTGTCGCCGCCGTCGTCTCATTGACTGCCGGTGTCGGGGTCGTGACCTCTCCCACCGGCGCCTCCACATCGTCCGGGGTCACTGCCTCACCTTTCTCCGCCGTGATGGCAAAGAAGGAGAAGCCCGGGGACTCGGCCGAATAATATGCCTTTCCGTCCTTCTCCTCGACGAAGGTCGTGTCCAGACTGTTCCACCGGTCGTTCGCGTACCGCAGGAGAGTCACGTCGCCGGCTGAAACGCCTCTAGCCTTCAGCCAGTCGGCGTCAACGGCAAACTCGATGGTGACCCCATCGATCGCCGACGGGTCGGTCTTGTAAAGGGTGATCTCCTCGATCTCGTAGACCTCGCCCTCAGGTGCCGGGACGTCCTTCGGGAGTTTCGCCGCCCGCACCGTGAAGAGGAAGTGGTCGATCTGGTCATAGGCGCGGACCGTGATTGTCGAGAACGCCGTCCGGCTCACGGAGAAGGACTTCGTCTCCCCTGCCGGGATGGACCCTGAAACGGCCGAGATTTCAGATGCACCTCCACCTGAGGAGGAGGGGGAGTACGACGGAGATACAGGTTCCGGTTTCGTGCCGCCGACCGCGAAGTACGAGAAGCCCGGCGTCGTCGCCGCGAAGTACGCGGAACCGCCGCGGCTCTCAAGGTAGGTCGTCGGGAGTTGCTGCCAGGCACCGTCGTGGTACCGCATGAGTCTCACGTCCTTTGCCGCGATCCCCTGCTCAGAGAGCCAGGAGAGCGGGACGGAGAAGGTGATCCTGGCCTCGTCGATGCCGTCCTGGGACTGGGGGTACAGGACATGGACGAGCTGGTAGACCTGATACTCAGGTTTCGGGACGTCCTGCGGGAGGGTGTCTACTGCAGAGACCGCAAACTCACCGCCGTTGATGTCGCTCTTCGCCTTCAGGGTAAGGTTCGAGAAGGCGCAGTTTTCGACGGTAAAGTTCTTCTTGGTGCCTGCCGGGATGGTGCCGATCTCCTGGACGGCATCGCCCATGCCGGGCGGGATGAAGGCGATACGGACAACGCCCTTCGTCGATGCGCCGACGGCGTCTCCGACAAGTCTGAGCGGCCAGCTTTTGTCTGCGGGCTGGATGTGCCTGCCGTCGAGGGAGTTGGCGAGGATGTAGTTGGTGTCGTCAGACCGGCTCAGGTCCTTCGAGTCGATGGTTGTCTCGGAACCGTCTGAGGCGACGATGTGGATGGTGTAACCCTCGGCCGCCATCTCGTCGTTGAAGGCCCGGCCGGTGTGCTCGTTGTCGTCGTCAACCCAGCCGACAACACGCCAGAGGGGCATGCCCTGCCAGACACGGCCCTTGTCGTCCTTATACTCGGCACGGTGGGTCTTTTCGCATGCGACACCTTCCTCGAAGTAGTGCTTGCTCATCGAGGTGGAGATGGTGCCTTCAAGGGAGAGGGTCCAGTCCTTCTCGGTCTGGTAGATCTTGATGGTGGCGACGTTCCGTGCAGATAGGCCGCCTGCAGATGGGTACTTTATGCCACTATCATAGTAGAAGTGGTGGTACTGCGGGGCAAAGGAGACCCTCATGTCCTCATTGCCGAAGACTTTGTCGGGGGTGATGAAGAACAGCCTGTAGCCGTCGCCATAGTCAGGCACATAGCCGTCGCCCTTCATGTACCATGCAAGGACTGCGGTGCCCTGCCGGTCAAGAGGGGCATAGACGTTGGTGTAGTTCATCTTGGTCTGGTAGCCGTCGCCCGCCTCAAGGGTGATCTCGGTGCCGGGTTCCATACCGCCGACGAGGTCGCAGAGGTCCCTGACAGACGTACCCTTCACGGCACCGTAGACCTTGCCGGGGTCGACGTTCTTGTTCTGCTCGGGGTTCCAGAGGTCGGCCGGGTCGAAGGTCGGGCCCTGGAAGCGGTAGACAGTCTCGCCGTCGCCATAGACCTTGAGGTTCTCCTGCATCCAGGTGTAGTTGAGGGTCTTCTCGGCGACGATGGTCGTGCCGTCCGCGCCGTACTTGATGATATGGAGGTCGGGGATCTGGGTCGGTTTCTGGAACTCGGTCAGTTCGATCTTGGCGATACTGCCGACGCTGTTGCTGCCGGAGACGGCAGGACCGACAAGCCGCAGGGGCCAGGGTGCTTTATCCCCGTCCTTCGGGAGAGCGGTGCCGTTGAGAGTGTTTGCAATGATATACCCGTTGTTCCGGGCGATGTCCTTGCTGGAGAACTCCTTGGAGTAGCCGTCCCCGGCTGTGACGATCACCTTATAGCCGGCCGTCGCCGCACCGTCGTTGAAGCCGTTCGATCCATGGGGGATACGGTCGTCGACCCAGCCGCAGAGGTCCCAGAGCGGGAGGCCGGACCAGCGTTCACCGGTCTCCGGATTGGTCCAGGTAGCCGTGTGATGCGAACAGGCGACCGCCTGCTCGAAGAATTCCTCGGTGGCGGTGTAGTCGATCTTCCCCTTCAGGTCGAGGTTCCAGGAGCCTTCGGGCGCCGGGCCGGGGATGAGGTCGACGAGGTCGATCTCGGCGACGGCCTTCACACTCTTGGGCACACCGTCGCCGACGAGTTTGAGCGGATATGATTTGTCAGTCTCCGGGATCGGTTGGCCGTTCATCAGGTTTGCAAGGATGTACCCGTGGCTCCGGGCAACCTGCACACTGCCGTACGTCTGCGACCATCCATCAGATGCGATGACTTTGATGGTATAGTTCTGTGCCGCACGGGTGTCGTCGAAGGTCCAGTGATCGGTAGTCTCGATATTGTCGGAGACACCGACGAGATACCAGAGAGGTACGCCGGTCCAGACGACACCGTTGTTGTCGGTGTATTTCACGCTGCTATGGCATGCCGCTGCCTCCTCGAACTCGGCCTGGGTGATGGTGTCGTTGATGGCACCGCAGACTTTCAGGGTCCAGCCCTGATCAGGTTCTGGGAGGCCGACAAGTTCGATGGAGGCGATGGCACCGACAAGTTGTCCGGCGTCGGCTTCGGAGCCCTTGATCTGGAGAGGCCAGCAGGGCTTCTTCTTATCACCGATAGTTTCGGGGAGGGCCTCACCATTGAGGGTGTTCGCAACGATGAAACCATCGCTCCGGGCCATATCGGTACTCGGGATGTTGATCGAGTAGCCGTCCTTCGAAGTGACCTTCACCGAGTAGCCTTTGGTTGCAAGGGCGTCGTTGAAGGTGTAGTGGCCACCGGTCTCCTCGTCGTCGACCATGGCGACGAGCATCCAGAGGGGCATGCCGGCCCAGACGTCACCGGTCTTTGTGTCGGTCCAGGTCGCTTTGTGGCTGGACTGGCAGGCGAGAGACTTTTCGAAGTCGGCCTTCGTGAAGGTCTGTGTCGTCTTGCCCTTCAGGGAGAGAGTCCAGTCGCCGGGTGCAGCCGCCGCCTTTACGGAGATAAACACAGCGGCTTCAGCGTTCTCCGGAGTTGCCCCATCTTTCGGACCGTAATAGAAGTTCACCTTGTCGCCGTCGACGAGGGGACGCCTGTTCAGGCCGTCCGTGGTCGGCTTGCCATAATCATTGAGGGCAACGCCGTTCACATAGCAGGCCCAGCTCTTCTGGCCCTTGATGAAGGGGTAGGAGTCGACGTCATTGAGCATCAGGATGCCAGATTCGACCCACTTCTTGTCGGTGACTTTATAGATGAAACTCTCAGCCTTTGCAACGGTGTCGAGAGCGCCAAGAGGGGTAAGACTCTTGATGCTGTAGTCTGCACCGCTGCTTGCAGTTACGGTGACATTACCCTCACCGAGCGTGACGTCACCGCTGTAGATGATGTCAGCATTCGTGAGGCGTGCCGTGATAAGAACTGCCGCTTCAGTGTTCTCCGGAGTGGTCCCATCTTTCGGGCCGTAATAGAAGTTCACCCTGTCGCCGTCGACGAGGACACGTTTGTTCAGGCCGTCCGTGGTCGGCTTGCCATAATCATTGAGGGCAACGCCATTCACGTAGCAGGACCAGCTCTTCTGGCTCTTGACGAATGGGTAGGAGTCAACGTCATCGAGCATCAGGATGCCAGATTCGACCCACTTCTTGTCGGTGACTGCATAGGTGAAGCCTTCAGCCTTTGCAATGGTGTGCAGGGCACCAAGTGGGGTCCGGTACGGGATCTGATAGGAAGAACCCTGGCTTGAAGTCACAGTGGCTTCCCCTTTGGGGAGGAAAACATCTCCATCATAGAGGAGATCCGCACCTGTAGGCGCTGCCGTCACCGTCACATCCGCGGTACCCTCGACGGTGCCGTTTGTTGCGGTGACAGTCGTCGTGCCCGCGGCGTGTGCAGTGAAGTAGCCGGTCTCGTTCACGGTCCCGACGGTTTCATTGCTGCTCGACCACTCGAAGGTGACATCGGTCATCGGCCGATCATTCTGGTCGAGGGCGGCGGCGGTGAACTGCTGGTTCTCGTTCACCTTCAGGTCGGCGACAGCGGGAGTAACATTGATCGAGGTCAGCACGGGGGGGATGCCAACGACAGAATACGCACTTGTACCTGGAGCGGTTCCCCCGGCAGCATTCACATTATTGGTCCAGGAGATGCCCTGTGCCTGGTTGGCGGCAAGGCACCAGCCGTAGGCATTGAAGGCGGCGAAGGTCTCAAGGTTCTCGAAGGAATACTCGACCTTCACCGCACCTTGACCTTCATCGGAAAGCCCGGCGAAATTCGCTGATTTCAGGTTCCCGGCATTGAGATCAATGAACATGAGACTGAAGGTGTTGTTGGTGTCGCCCATGTCCTGACCTTCGTACAGCGGGAGGCCAGGCGGCAGATAAGGTTCTACCTTGCCGGGGCCGGGCTTCCACATCTGCGGTCCGTAGATGAAATCTTCCTTCGTGAAGGTTTCGTCCACCGCACCTTCAACATAGGTGTAGTTAGTGGGGGCTTGGTTTTTGACTGAAGAGGGGATCCAAGTGTACCCGCTCGACTTGATGTGGACGGCAAAGTCATCGGGAATCGTCCCATTCACGGCAAGCAGAAGGACGATGGTATCGTCAAAGCCGCGGCCGCCGGTGTTCGAGACATAGAAGGTGCCGGACTGGTCTTTGCTCGTCGTCACCTGACCGGAGGGCAATGCTGCATCTGCAGTGATATGAAGTTCGTTCAGGCCACCGCCATCGGCCTTGATGTAGTAGGTGCCGTTGTTCCCTGTTCCATACACGCCGCCATCGAGGTCGTACTTCACGCCATCCGTATTGGAGACATTGATGAAGATGTGGCGTGTCTGTTCCAGCGGTTCAGCCACCGCCGGGGCGATACAGAAAGCCGAAAGCAGGAGGAGAAGGAGGACCAACCCCCATTTCCACTGCATGCGGCCTAAATCATTCGTACATATTGTCATGTTCCTCAGTCCTCAGACTTTCATTTCCAGAATTCCCGTGGGGAACGGGAGAGTTAAACAAACTTTTTTAACATTTTGTGGATATTCAGGGCTATTTTTTGCAAGACAACGATATTAATGTTCTGAATTACCAGAAGAGTTAATCACATGCAATTAACCACGACGCGGAGGGCCGAAGAGAACCCTACGAAAAAAGGAGTTTGAAGAGTATCCCGTCAGTGACGCCGGAGAAGCATGAGGAGGGAGAGAGACGCCACCGCGGGGAACCAGCCACCCGGCGACTGCTGCGGCGCGGTCTTTACAGGTGCTGCCGTCGTCTCCGAAACAGGTGCGTCATTTCCAGCCTTCCCGCCGATCACAAAGAGCGAGAGCCTCTCAGCCTGTGCCGTGAACTCGACCACCCCGTCCTTCTCCTCTCCGGCAACAGTCGGGAGTGCCTGCCATTCTCCACCGACCCGGCACATCAGCGCGACGTCCTCCGCCGCAAGGCCGTGGTCGGCGATCCACGCAGAGGAGACGTGGAAGGTGAGGGCAAGAGACGCGGGTTCGGCCTTCGCACCCTCAAGCCTGACCTTCAGGTAGCGGTAGACCTCGCCCTCGGGCGGTGCGCCGCCTCCGGCAGTCTCCGCGTCCTCCACCACCGCCAGGAAGGGCGCCCGCTGTTCTGGGATGGTCACCGAGACAGAGGAGACCACCGGGTTGTCGATGATGAAGGCCTTCTTCATCATGGTGACCGACCCGGACTCTGCACCGGCGTCGGCGCTGACAGGCGTGCCGCGGGTTGTGACAAGGACGGCAAGGCGGTTCACCAGGACACCACCGTCGTCGGCATTCTTCTGCGCCCCGACGGTGACGGTGTTCTCGCGGGGGAGGAGGGCGCGTGCGGCGTCAAGGTCTGCCAGGAACACAGAACCATTCCGGCCGAAGGCACCGGGCCATTCCCGGTCGTTGAGGCCGACCCTGCCACCGCCGTTGGCCCATGCCTGCGGCCCGGTGCCGACGACGTACAGCCTCGCCGTCCCGACGCAGTCGAGGTCGAGACGCTCATCGAAGACAGTCCTCGTCACGGCGTCCTCTTCATAGACTCCTTCATCATCGTCGATGGCGACGGCGTCGCACCCTTCGGCGACCTGCCAGAGGACCTCGGGGAGGGCCGGGTCCTCGCGCACGACAAGGAGGACGCCGCCGTCGAGAGTGCAGAGAGCACCCGGCGTGCCCGTATTCCTGACCTCGATGGAGAGTGCACCTTCAGGCAGACTCTCCATGTCGAAGGCATAGGTGGCGGCGACAGGTGCGTCACGCCCACCTTCGTGGTCTGTGGCCGTGCGGTCGGGAGAAACCGCACGCCCATCGAGGGCGAATGTCAGGGCAGGGTCAATCCCACTCTCATCCTGTTTCGATCCGTTGACGAAGATGTAGAAGGTCGCTTTTTTCACGGTTCCCGTACCTGCCGGAGGAGCGAGGGACAGTGTCGCACTCCCTCCCCCGTCGAGGAGGACAGGGGCGCCGCCGGTCGGCACGAGGGCCACATGGCCGTTCACCTCCCCGCTCTCCTGTTCGGTGAACTCAGACCCCGATAAACCGGAAGAGGCATCGGCACCTGAACTCTCACCACTGCCAGGCGCAACGTCCCCTCCCTGCGGCGCCGTCCCGATGACGGCGTAACCGCTCGAACCTTCACCGACCATTCTATTGGTCCAGGAAATGCCCTGGCCCTGATTGGACTGGTTGCACCAGCCATAAGAATTGAAGGCCGCAAAGGTTCCGAGGTTCTCGAACTCATACTCGATCTTCACGGCACCCAGGTCCTTCAGGCCATCGATCTGGGAGTTCTTGCCAATATTACCGGTATTGAGATCGATATAGACGGTATGGAAGGGATTCGAGCCATCGGAGACGTCCTGGCCATAGTATATGGGATATGCCCCGGGTAGATTGTCCCCGGCGGGTTTCCAGGTCTGCGGCCGGTACTTGAAGTCGTCCTTCGTGATCGTCCCCTCATAGGCACCATCGACGTACTCGATCTGATCCGCTGTGGGCGGCATATTCAACACCGGCGTAGGCGTCCACCTGTAT
>NZ_CALFSA010000192.1 GCF_937919355.1 uncultured Methanofollis sp.
AGGGGTGCCCTGCGGACCGCGCAGGCGAACGCCGCCCTTGTCGATGCTGAGGTCGACCTTGTCTGCGGGGAGATCGGTCCCGCCTTCCCGATAAAATCGCGGATCTTTGACACCGTCGTCATGAACCCCCCCTTCGGTGCCCAGAAAAAACACGCCGACCGCCCCTTCATCGACTGCGCCCTCGCCTCCGCCGATCTCGTCTACGGTATCTTCAACGCGGGGTCCCGCCCCTTTATCGAGACCTATATCGCCGGTCGTGGCCGTGTCACCGCGGCGGTAGGGGGTTCTTTTACCATCCCGCGGACCTTCGCCTTCCACAGGCGTGACCGTCTCGACATCCCGGTCGAGATCCTGCGGATTGAGAGGTGTTGAGGTGCTCAAGGAACTGAAGTCAGTCCTCTCCCTCTCCTATGGCCACCTTGTCATCGACATCTACTCGCCGGTCATCCCGGCCATACTCCCTCTCCTCATTGCGACGCATGGCTGGTCATACTTCCTTGCCGGCCTCCTCATCGCCGCCTTCAACATCACGTCCTCTCTCCTCCAGCCTGCCGTCGGCTATCTCTCTGACAGACGGGGCTTTTCCCTTCCCTTTGCCGTCCCCTTCCTCATCGCCTCCCTCTGCATCGGGGCCTTTGGTCTTATCGGAAACTATCCTCTCCTCCTCATCTGTGCAGCCCTCGCCGCCTTCGGTTCCGCAACCTTCCACCCCCTCGCACTCTCGGCGGTGAACAGGGTGAGTCGAAAAGAGAACCGCGGGAGGCTTACCTCCATCTTCGTCATCGGCGGCAACATTGGCTTCGCCCTCGGCCCGGTCCTTGCAGGACTTGCGGTGAGCGCCCTCGGCCTCCCCGGTATCCTCGTCCTCGCCGTCATCGGTGTCGTCACCGCTCTCCTCTCCCCGCTGATCTTCCCCCGCGAGGATATGGGGAGGGAGGATACCGGGCATGCGAGCAGGACCGGGGTGTGCGAGGCGCCTGTTTCCTGCCGGCCTATCGCTCTCATTGTTGCCGTGGGGGCGCTGCGCTCATGGGTGATCTATGCGGCCATCGCCTACCTGCCGACCTACTTCCACGTCCACCTCGGCGCCGACCTCGTCACCGCTAACGCCCTCGTCTCCCTGATGCTCGTTGCCGGGGTTGCCGGGCAGTATGTCGGCGGCGTCCTCTCCGACACTTATGGGAGGAAGGAGTGGACCGTCTTCGGCCTTGCCGCCTCCGTCCCCTTCTTCGTCCTCTTCCTCGTCGCCACGGGTCCCCTCTCCTACGCCGCCCTCCTCATCTTCAGCTTCTTCCTCTGGTCCACATTCTCTGTCACGGTG
>NZ_CALFSA010000193.1 GCF_937919355.1 uncultured Methanofollis sp.
CTGGCCCTGCCCCGCCATCGTCATCGACCCGCTTCCCCTCCCGAAAGCGGCCTTCGGTGTTCCTGTCATCCCGGGGGGAAGACTATGGAAAAAGAGGCTCACGTCGGCGCCGTGGAGGTCGGGCCCTCCCGCTTCTGCAGTTCTTATCCCTCGCACGGAGACGACGAGTTCCCGGCCGTCGCCGCGGGCGTGGTCGTCCTCGCCTGCCAGGATTGCCTGGAGGAGGGTTGTCTTTCCCTGTGCGTTTGAACCTGCAATAGCAAGGGCCTCGCCTTCACGGATACCGAGGCCGGTAACAGTCCTCCCGCTTGCCGGGAGTTCGACCTCGATTGGCTTGAGTTCCTCCGGGCAGACGAAGGGAATATGCACCCCCTCTTTTGGTCCGGCCACACGATGGTGCTGCCTGAAGCGTGTGAAGGCCCGCGCCGGGCAGGTGCCGTCGCCGATGAAGCAGACAAGCCCCAGTGCAGGAAGATCCTGCCTGAGGAGTTTCTGGTCAAGTGAGAGCGTCGCCGCGGTCGCAATCTCCGGTGCGGGCACCCTCTGCACCGTCTCCCCGATCGCGTCGGCGAGGTCTGCGACCACCCCCCCGACCTCCCTGACCATTGCAGTACCAGGCATCCCGGGGTACGGGACGGCCCCGTGGATAGTGACGTGGAGACCACTGGCGTCGAGATAGTTCTCCTCATCAGGTTTCCAGAGGCCGGTGCCTGCCCGTGATGCCGATCTGACAAGGGTGATCGGTTCGATCCCCCCCGCATATGCCGCGGGTCTCTCGGTGTCGAGCCCGCCGAGGGGGTGGAGCCGTGCGTCCGCGGGGACTGTGCGTTTTACCGCCTCAAGCACTGCCCCTACCGCCCCATCTGCACTGCGGGGATCGATGTCAGGTCTGAAGGGGAGAAGGATCGGGACGGAGAACTGGAGACATGTCCCGCCGGGCGAGCGGACGAAGTAGGCGTTCACACCCTCCCGCACTTTCGGTGTGTCTATCGCATCGCCGCACGCCGCAAGGACCGCCGCCGTCGCCTCCATCCATCCTCTGCCATTCATCATGGATCTATCGGGTAGGGGGGAGAAATCCCTGCCGATGACGCGGACATATTCATCAAGCACTATA
>NZ_CALFSA010000194.1 GCF_937919355.1 uncultured Methanofollis sp.
ACTCAGGACCTCCGCCATGTCAAGGCGACGTCATAGCCAGCTAGACCACGAGCCCTTCTGCGCCGGAATACTCCGACTCTCTATAGATTGAATGTGGTTTAATATAAACTTTGTTGAAGCCGGTGCATTCTGGAAGGATGGAGTGAGGGGGTGAAACGCCCCCGCGCACTCCCCTCCTCTGCCCGTTTCAGAGCTTTGCGAACTTTGCGGAGAAGATCCCGACCTTGGCGCGGATCTCGTCCATGACCGCCGCCGGGACATCGGAATCGACGTTGAGGACCATGATGGCCTCTTCGCCCGGCTTTTTCCGCCCCACCTGCATGCCGGCGATGTTGATCTCCGCCGCCCCGAGGATCGTCGAGGCCCTGCCGATCACACCGGGCTTGTCGAGGTGACGGGAGATGATGACCGAGCCCTCGGGGACCATGTCCATCGTGTAACCGCCGATGGAGGTGATCCTGATCCTGTCCTTCGAGAAGACCGTGCCGGAGACCGTCTCTTCGCCCATGTCGGTCTTCACCCTCAGGGTGATAAGGTTCTTGAAGCCGGAGGACGCCTCCGTCTTCGTCTCCGCCACCTTGATGCCCCGCTCCTTCGTCACATACTCGGCATTGACGAAGTTCACCGGTTCGCGGAGGACCGGGTCCAGGATCCCCTTGAGAGTGGCGCGGGTGATGTACCTGGTGAAGCGGTTCTGGGAGAGGTCGCCGCCGTACGTGATCTCGATCTCCCCTATCCTTCCCTCGACGAGCTGGGTGGCGAGCCTGCCCATCCTCTCGGCAAGGTAGGCGAAGGGCTCCATGAAGTCCTGCTGGTCAGGGGGGACCATCGGCACGTTCACCGCATACTTTGCAGGTTCACCGGCAAAGACGGCAAGGCACTGCTTCGCGACCGAGATCGCCACATTCTTCTGCGCCTCGACCGTGCTTGCCCCGAGGTGCGGGGTGACGATCACGCTGTCGAGGGTGAGGAGAGGCGACTCGAAGGGAGGCTCGTTCTCGAAGACGTCGAGGGCCGCCCCGGCGATCTTCCCGGATACGAGGCCGTCGTACATCGCTTTCTCGTCGATGATGCCGCCGCGGGCGCAGTTGATCAGCCTGACGCCGTCCTTCATCGTGGCGATGCGCTCGGCATTGATCAGGTGCTTCGTCTCCGGCGTCAGGGGCGTGTGCACCGTGATAAAGTCCGCGACCTTCACCAGGTCGTCGATCCCCATCAGCTCGACGCCCATCTGCGCCGCGTTCTCCTTCGTGATGAAGGGGTCGTAGCCGACGACCTTCATGTCCATCGCGATGACGCGCTTTGCGATCTCGCGGCCGATCCGGCCGAGGCCGACGATGCCGAGAGTCTTCTCGTTCAGCTCGACACCCATGAACTTCGAACGCTTCCACTCCTTCTTCTTCAGGGATGCGGTCGCCTGCGGGATGTTCCGTGCAAGGGAGAGCATCATCGCCATCGTGTGCTCGGTCGCCGCAAGGGTGTTGCCCATCGGAGCGTTCGCCACCGGGATGCCGCGGCGCGTCGCCGCCTCGGTATCGATATTGTCGACGCCGGCCCCTGCGCGCCCGATGTACTTCAGTTTTGTCCCGGCCTCGATCACTGCTGCCGTGACCTCGGTTCCGCTCCGCACAAGGATGGCGTCGTAGTCCTTGATGGCTTCGATCAACTGCTCTTCGGTCAGGTTCGTGCGGACGTCAACGTCGCACGTATCCTTTAAAATTTCAATGCCTTCTTCAGCCAGCGGGTCGCTGACAAGGACTCTGAATTTCAATGTAAACCCCAGTATATATGATGCCCTGATGGTATTCATGTCTTTTTCTCTCAGGGATGAAGGTGGCCGGGGGCGTTCGGCTTATTGAAGGAGGGTCTCATCATTTCGCCTCCCCTGCCCCGCGCAGGGAACAGATAGAGAAGGGGGAGAATCTATATGATTCGTCAGGACCACCATATATGTGGTGCGATAATGACCGAAATGCCCAACATTTTGTGGCTCTCAGAGATATCAAAGGACGATATCCCGTCCGTCGGGGGAAAGGGTGCATCCCTCGGTGAAATGAC
>NZ_CALFSA010000195.1 GCF_937919355.1 uncultured Methanofollis sp.
CGCGGCCCACGGGGCCGATGGTTCGGAACAGTTCGTCCTGGACATTCTGGTCTGACCGACTGCACGAAGACCAATGGCGGTGAGGCCAGCAATGGTGTCATCGACGACGACGGTCTCGACGACGACAGCGAACTCAGGATCGGGACCGACCCCAATGCTGCCGATTCGAATGGCAATGGCGTAGCTGACGGGGACGAAGTCTACACCACCCAGAAGATCGACGAAAACCTCAGTGTAATGGTCTCTGTCAGCGGGACAGGCGACCTGGCAAAGACACTGCTCATCTACAACGTCACCTCACCGATCTACACGGGCACCCCGGCACTGGCCGGTCCTGTAGTGAACCTCAGTTTCAGCGACCAGACCCAGAATGGTTCGGTCGTCAACGGGACGGTCACACTCCCCTTCAATCCCGGTTGCATCAACTCGACGGCCGACCTCTCGCTGTACCGCTTCAACAGCACTATCGGGACCTATGAACCGGTCATCTCCGTGATCGATGCCGACGCGCAGACGATCACCGGCACCATCACAGTTCCCTCGACAGTTGCAGTCTTCAACGCCACACTCTGGGAGAGTCTCTTCGTCGACCCCCGCACGAAGCAGAAGATGACGATGATGACGGCGGCCTCGGGGAACGGCCCCTGGACCATCAGGATCACCAATCTCCAGACGCTCAATACCCACTGGTTCGACGGAGGAGCGGAATTCCCGCCAGGAGTCTACAGGATCCACTGTTCCGGAAACTACAACAACGCCGTGTTGTCCTCGTGGATAGACTGGCATATCGGAGCAAAGCCTGCATGGGGAGATTACGGCAACCTGGGCATGAGTGTCCGGTACAACAAGAGCGGTTCTGCCTATACGACGACCGTCAGCAAAGTGCATGTCACCTCGAATGTCCTCCAGATCACCCACACCGGCGGCAGGATCGGGATGTGGAATCACGATTCCGGCAGTCTGAGCGACAACTACGGTGATCTCACCTACACTCTTGAATTCGCGTCTGACATCGACACCGACGGCGACGGTATCCCTGACTGGCTTGAGAAGGCGGGGTGGTATGACGGTTTCGGGAACCTGCACTTCACCGACCCGACCCGTGCCGATTCCGACGACGACGGCCTGACCGACGGCGAGGAGGCCGGGCGGATGGTCACGGTCGACGGGAAGATCTACTTCGTCCTGGTGAGCGACCCGAACAGCGTCGACGGGGACGGGGATGGGATCAGTGACGTGCTTGAGTTGACCGAGTTCGGTACCGATCCTCTGACGCGCGACTCGGACCACGACGGCCTGACCGACTCCTATGAACTTGCGAACGGGATCGATCCATCCAATCCTGATTCCGATGGTGACGGGTGGGCCGATGGCAAAGACGGCGAACCGCTCGATGCCGGCACCCACGCATACAGCCCCAAACGTGCGGCGGCCGAACTGGTCCTCGGGTTCACCCTGGGGGCGTATGACGAAGAGAACCACGACAACACCTATTACCTGATCGGTTCGTCGCTCAGCGGCCTCGTCTTCGTCGGCGACATCCGCGATGCGGGAGTGTACATCTCGCAGGGCGACAGGCAGATGGCAGCGATCTGCCTTGTCGGGCTGGTCCCCGGCGGTGGCGACGGGGCGAAGTACATTGCGAATATTGGGAAGTCACTTTCAAAACGCTCTGCAAAGGATGCTGCAAAGGTATCTGGAGAATTTGAACTAAGGACAGGCGATGTAAAGGCAATCCGGGAGATCAGCGCCACAGAAGAGAAAAAGATAGTCAATCTTGACAGAGCCTTCCCTGGCCGTGGGGGATCTCCTGGCCTCGGGACAAGGACGGTTCGGGACGGTGTTACTGCCGACGATGTACTTGATCTTGTCGATGATAGCACTAAAAAACTCACACCGACTGAGATTTTGAGAGTGGCCAAACGTGAGGACGGGAAGGTTGTCTGGCTGGAGGAGGGCACGCTGAAATCGGCTACAGGTGAGATTCTGGGATCTGTATACGATTACGGTGGATCTGGGTGGATCCACATCCAGAATAACCACATCTACTACCATGGTGAAAACCAGTTCGCCAAAGCATTCGGTAGTGTTTATGAGGATCAGGATCTGATTAAAAATCTAATCCAGGACTGCGCAAAGACAGGACTCTTAGATCCAGAGGATCCAGGTACTTATTGGAAAAAGGTTAACAATCGTCTATTGAAGGTTGTGGTAGGCAGCAATGGATATATTGTGACAGCATATCCACCGAACATGGATAAAATTCCAAGTCATATCAAGACTATATTTGGTTTATAGAGCGAAGTGAAGCAGATGTTTCGAGCGCGTGTGAAAGGAAGGATCCTCAAACTTATCCCGAGTGTCCTGGAAGATACTGGATCGGTTTATGAACAAACTGTCGTTCTGGAACTGCAGGACGGGACGGTGTTTTTCCTGGACGATGCTGAAGAAAAAAGCAGGAACGAGATGGTGGGTATGGTCAAGACAATGGGCATACTTGCAGATCTCGCTCATATTGAAAAAATATCCTTGCCGAAAAAAGGCGTTGAAACGACCTATCACCTATCGAAAGATCTTGCAGAGCAGGAACGCATTTATGCCAAGGATGAAGCTGGTTTTACCGGCGAAATCATTGATATCGACAAGAATCATCGTATTATTTATATAGACATAGGCGCAGGTACGATTGGTGTTGCTCTTTGCCAGCAAGAGATCGATTCATTTCCTGATTACAAGATAGGGGATTACATCCAAGTCAAGAGCAGTTGGAACGGTTTGGTTGGCGTGTGGGATTTCTATGATGAGGGAGGAAGTGGCTGGAGTCACATCGTGCATAACCATGTCAATGTCCCTTCAGACACCCCGTCAGGTAATCAGTTTTATCTCTACTTTAACTGGCAATACAAGAAACAAGAAAAGATCAAGGATTTGATCATGGAAGGCGCAAGAGATGGTATCGAGGTCCGGAAGAACGTTTATCATTACGTTGAACCGACCTCCGGTAAGACGTTACGTCTCTTTATTACCGATAATGGGTACATCATGACTGCGCATCCTTCCACAGACTTTGCCGTGCAGGATGTGGCCAAGGAGACCCTAAAAGTTTCTGTCCGCATACTGGGCACAAGGCCGGATGCCGAATATATGGGTACAACTTATACCCAGCTGGTGATTGTTGAGTTTGCAGACGGTACGAGGGCCTCGATTTTCGACGACGATATGCTCTGCACTCCCGCCATGATCGGGCAAAACGGAAAGTTCGTGCTCGGCCTACTGTCCACGTCACTCGAAAAGAACGAAACAAAAGAACAGAGCATATTTCCGGAGTCAAGCGCATTTCCAGATGTTTCCGTTCCCGCCTTGGAAGTAAACGGATGCATCGACGAGATCATCATCCCCAACGATCCGAAAGAGGCCGAACAGTGGCAGAATGCCGTCGTCGACTTCGGCATCGGAAAGATCCTGATCGAGATCGACAAAAAATATTCTCACCTTCACCTGAAGGAAGGGGACTACGTCCGCGTCGACGGCCGTGTCGATCTGAAGGGCATTCAGCAGATCTAATCTCCTGATCTTTTTTCATCACCGGATTCCTATCGCACTGACTATTAAACCGGCGAAGACCTACCTGTCGGTGCTGCGTCGCGGCCCACGGGGCCGATGGTTCGGAACAGTTCGTCCTGGACATTCTGGTCTGATCGCAAAGTGTTTGAACGAGGGGCGTCCACTCCCCCCATGGACATTTCCCTCATCTGCCGCCTCTTCGAGACCCTCCCCAGGCAGGGGCCGGGCAACGACG
>NZ_CALFSA010000196.1 GCF_937919355.1 uncultured Methanofollis sp.
TTCGGGATCCCCCCGTTCAGGACGAGGTCGAGGCCGACAAGACCGGTTGAACGCTGTTTCTCCCTGTCCAATGTACTCTCCGGCAGATCACATAGACATATGCGTACATAAACCTTCCCAAAGGTTCAAATTAACATCTTTGATATAATGGAGACGAAAATAAGGTGTCCGGGGGGTCAGTTCCCCGGCGATGCGGTGTACATTTCCCTGAGAGTCCGTCTGAGGAGTTTCCATCCGCTCACACGGGGGAGGTGGTCGAGGACGAGCATCTCGCGGGGCACCTTGTAGCCGGCAAGCCTCTCCCGGCAGTAGGTGGTCAGTTCGTCGAGGGTCATCTCCTCGCCAGGGTTGAAGACGACGGCCGCAACAGGGATCTCGCCACGCCTCTCGTCGGGCCTCGCGAAGATGGCGATGTCGGCGACCTTCGGGTGCTCGACGATGACGTTCTCCACCTCTGTCGGGTAGATCTTCCACCCGGACATGATGATCATGTCCTTCTTCCGGTCGGTGACGAAGAGGACGCCGTCCTCGTCCAGGTAGCCGAGGTCGCCGGTCAAAAACCAGCCGTCAGGGAGGAAGACCCGTTCCGTCGCCTCGGGCATCCCCCAGTACCCCTTCGCGACCGACGGCCCGCGGAGGGCGATCTCGCCCACCTCGCCGGGGGGGAGGTCGCGGCCTGCGTCGTCCGCGGCGACGATCCGCACCTCGGCATAGCCGACAGGCGCCCCGACGCTCAGGTAGCCCTTGTGGAGGGAGTAGTGGGCCGGGACGACGGCGGTCGCCGAGCCGACGACGATCGTCTCGGAGAGGCCGTAGGCGTTCACGACAGGGATGCCGAACCGGCGGTTGAACTCGGCCCATATCACCGGCAGGAGGGGGCCTCCGCCTGAGATGATGCACCGGACCTGCTTCAGCGCCTCCTCGGTCCCGGGCTTCGCGCGGATGAGGGTGTGGATCACCGGCGGCATCGCGGCGAGCACCGTCGCCCGGTGTTCTGCGGCGAGTCGGACGTACGCATCGGGGTCGAACCTGTCCATACAGACCCAGGTACCCCCGGCCTTCAGGACGGAGAGTCCCCAGGAGAGGCCGACATGGCCCATCGGGTAGATGCCGAGGAAGACGTCCCCTTCGCGCAGTTCAAGGGCGTCGTGTTCGGTCGCCAGGGCGGCCATCCAGTTGCCCTGGGTGAGCATCGCCCCTTTCGGGCGGCCTGTCGTCCCCGAGGTGTACTGGAACTGGCAGAGGTCGTCGAATGAGCAGTCGACTGCTCTCTCCACGGGGTCGGCACGGAGGAGGTCGTCCCATGCCGTCTCGCCCTCGCCCGCGGCGCCGACGACGCAGA
>NZ_CALFSA010000197.1 GCF_937919355.1 uncultured Methanofollis sp.
AGTCGATCCGCCTGGACAGGACGCCCTGGAAGATGTCGCCTGCCACGATGTGCTCCTTCATCTTCAGGACGGCGGCCTCGAAGGCCTCCTTCGAGAAGGTCGAACGGCAGGGGAGGTCTCCGGCCGCAGGGGAGGGAAGGGGCCTCTTCTCCTCAGGGGCGAGCGCCCCGATCTGCGCGACCAGCGCCCCGATCCTCGCCCTGCTCTCTTCGTACGCCCTGCGGGGGTCGGTCTCTTCGGTCAGCAGGGGGCTTGAGAAGACGTACATCCTGCCGGCGACATGGTCGAAGACGATGCAGTCCTGTGCAAGGAGGAGCCTCGCCAGGGGCGTGCCAGGGCCGTCCTGGCGGCCCGGTCCGGTCTTCGGGTGGAGACGGTGGACGAGGTCGTACGCGAAGTAGCCGACGAAACCGCCGAAATATCTCGGGGCACCGACATCGGCGACGGTAAACCGGCCGAGGACGGACCTGACCATCTCGACCGGATTTGTCCCCTCAGGAGAGGCGGCGATCCCGACGAAGGGGTCGGCGCCGGCGATCTCGGTCGTCTCTCCGAGGGAGAACCTGAGCACGGGATCGACCCCGATCACCGAGTAGCGCGCGCTTTTCTCGCCGCCCTCCATCGATTCGAGGAGGAAACCGACGCCTTTGCAGAGCCCTGCATAGACCTCGGGGGGCGTTACGGGCGGGAGAGGGAGTTCCTGACAGAGAGGTATGATGAGGGGCCGGGGCCGCGTCTCTGCAGCGGCAAGAAACGCCTCGTAGCCCGGCCTGAATACCTCTGTTTCGCCGGTCACGGCAGTAGCCATTCCACCGGCATCACCTCACCTCAGGCAGGTGCGCGAGCGAGTCCCGGATCAACTCGGCCGGGTACTCGTAGTCGGGAAGGCCGCCGGCAAGATAGGAGTCGTAACTCGAGAAATCGAAATTGCCGTGGCCCGAGTTGTTGAAGAGGATCACCTTCTCCTCGCCGGTCTTCCGGCATTCGAGAGCAGCGTCGATCGTCGCCTTCACGGCATGGGCCGCCTCCGGGGCGACGATGATCCCCTCTGTCCGCGCAAAGGTGACGGCCGCCTCGAAGACCTCGTTCTGGTGGTAGGCGGCGGCCCGCATCGCTCCGGCATCGGCGAGATGCGCGACGAGGGGCGAGACGCCGTGGTACCGCAGACCGCCCGCGTGGATCGCCGGCGGCACGAAGTCGTGGCCGAGGGTGAACATCTTCATGAGGGGCGTGAGGCCCGCGATGTCGCCGTAGTCATAGGCATAGAGCCCTTTCGTCAGCGTGGGGCAGGCAGTCGGTTCGACGCCGACGATATCGGTCTCCGGGAGTTTGCCGCGGAGTTTGTCCCCGGCAAAGGGGAAGGAGAGGCCGGCGAAGTTCGAACCGCCGCCGACGCAGCCGATGACCATGTCGGGATAGGCGTCGGCCATCGCGAGCTGCTCCCGCGCTTCGAGGCCGATGACCGTCTGGTGGAGGCAGACATGGTTCAGGACCGAACCGAGGGCGTAATTCGTGTTTGCGTGTTTCACCGCGTCCTCCACCGCCTCGGAAATCGCGATGCCGAGGCTCCCCGGGGTGTCCGGGTGGTCGGCAAGGACCTTTCTGCCCGCGTCCGTCTTCTCGCTCGGGGACGGGATGCACTCGGCCCCGTAGACCTGCATCATGCTCTTCCGGTACGGTTTCTGGGCATAGGACGACCTGACCATGTAGACGGTGCAGTCCATCCCGAAGAGGGCGGTCGCGAAGGCGAGGGACGAGCCCCACTGCCCCGCCCCTGTCTCGGTGGAGAGGCGCTCGATCCCCTCTTTCATATTGTAATAGGCCTGGGGCACCGCCGTGTTCGGCTTGTGGCTGCCCGGCGGGCTGACGCCCTCCCACTTGTAGTAGATCTTCGCCGGCGTCTTCAGGTACTCTTCGAGGCGCCGCGCCCTGTACAGGGGGCTCGGCCTCCAGAGCCTGAGGATGTCCCGCACCTCGTCAGGGATGGGGACGGAGCGCTCGGTCGTCATCTCCTGCCGGATCAGTTCGCGGGGGAAGATTGCCGCAAGATCGTCGGGCGTCACCGGCTTTCCCGTGCCCGGATGAAGGGGCGGGGCGAGAGGCGTCGGCAGGTCTGCCTGGATGTTGTACCAGGCCTTCGGCATGGCGTCCTCGTCCAGGAGGATCTTCGTCTGCATG
>NZ_CALFSA010000198.1 GCF_937919355.1 uncultured Methanofollis sp.
ATGCTCACTTTGTTCGGTCCTCGAAGACTTCGTCTTCTCATGCTCACTTTGTTCGGTCCTCGAAGACTTCGTCTTCTCATGCTCACTTTGTTCGCACCTCGAAGACTTCGTCTCATGGCACATCAAAGATGTGCCTGCTCAGGAGATCTCCGATCTCCTGTGTCCCGGACTCCCTTCGGTCGAGGGCCATCTCCTTCATCAGGATCTCTGTTCTCTCTTCCCCGGCACAATCCCGATTTCGGGGGACGACCGAAGGGAGTCGAGAAGACGAAGTCTTCGCTGTGCGAGCGTCAGCGAGCTCGAGAAACCGAAGGTTTCGAGTTCCAGGGGTGTCAGTCCCCTGGTAGAGAGGTGGGAGAAGGCGGTGGGTCCGCATCTCCTCTCAGGAAAGGGAGAGAGACATCGTGTGAACGGTCCGCCCTCTGCCTTCCCGACCCTATCGCAATGTGCGGGGTCCGGGGGCAGCGCCCCCGGCGCGAGCGTGTGGGAAGGCACGTTGACCAGCAGACCACACAGAACAATCTTCATCGTGTATGCTTGAGTCCCCGGGGATTCATGCCAGGTTCACCCCGGAACAGGCACAAGAACAGGATTCTCAGAACCAGATGCGAGTATTTTCATTGACGGGACTGAGGGATTGGATCAGTTCTGGGATAATCTCCGGAAAAAAGAACGGGAGTCCCGGCCGCCCTCTACACAAAGAGGTCGCGGACTCCGCTTCCGGTCGCCGCCGTGCAGTCGAGGGTGATCGGTGTGATGGAGACGTTTCCCTTCCTGATCGCGTGGACATCCGTCCCTTCCTCCGCGTCCTCCACGAGGGGACCGTTGATCCAGAAGTACGGCCTCCCCCTCGGGTCGAGGCGTTTCTCCACCCCGGTGTGGAAGAGTTTGCGCGCCAGGTGCGTCACCTCGTAACCACCCGTCACGCGAGAGGGGATGTTCACGTTGATGACGTCCGTCCTCGCCGGGAAACCGAGGGCGAGGATCTTCTCGCAGACGTCCCTGACGACCCGTTCGGCGTCGTCGAAACTGTTCCCGACATGGCGGGGGTCGTCGAACTTGTCCCCCTGGTCGGAGACCTGGAGGGAGAAGGCGATCGAGGGCACACCCTGGTTCGACGCCTCCATCGCCGCCCCCACTGTCCCGGAGGTCATGATCGACTCGTACGAGAGGTTCTCGCCGATATTGACGCCGCTCACCACCAGGTCGGGCCGGAGTTTGAGGGCGAAGAGCCCGATGATCACCGCATCAGTCGGTTTGCCGCCGACAGAATAGGCGCGGACACCGTCCACCATGATCTCCGTCGCCCGTATCGGTTCGAAGATCGAGATGGAACGTCCGACCGCGCTCTGCTGGGTTGCCGGGGCGACGACCGTCACGTCGGCGATCTCGGCGAGGGCCCTGTACGCCGCCCATATGCCGTTGGAGTAGAC
>NZ_CALFSA010000199.1 GCF_937919355.1 uncultured Methanofollis sp.
AGATCCGCATCATGCCCGATCTCAATGTAATCAAGATCGGGCATGATGCGGATCTGTGGAATATCATCGATCCGCTTCATGAGGCCTTTTCGCACCATGGTCTCACCGCGGAGACCTGAATTGATTTCAAAGCGTTGTGCCGTGATAGTATCACCAATACGATAATGTTTATAGGAACAGAGATATAACAAGGGGCATACCAGTTGGTATATCAACTGATATGGAGTGAAACCGATGAAGATCTATGTCCGCGAAAGAAAGAAGGTCGGCAGCGGGGTCCAGCAGCCGAAGTTCCGCATCGTTGCTGTAACCGGCGAGAACAACTCAAAGAGACTCTGGGTTGAGGCAAAACACTTCAGAAAAAATGAAATAGAACTCATCGCCACCGACCTAGGTGCCGAGATAGTCTGGCTTGAAGCGATGCCAGAGGAAGAGCGGCATAAAAAGAAAGACGAGTAACACAGATATCTGGGGTATGCCCGCACTGACATCAGGCGAGATACTCTCGGCCATTGCACGGATTCTCATCTGCGAGGATCGTGCCATCACTTTTCTCTGCACAGAGGACGAGATCAGAATCAGGTTCCCGAAGACCAGACGCCTCGCCGAATATCTCTCCGTCCCGCACTATTATGTCATTCCCTTCATCGCCGCCATGGAGGAGGACGGACTGGTCACCCGCACCGAGCGGGTCGGCGTCTCGACCACCGCCCGGGGGACCTCAGTCCTCTTTTCAAGGATCCTCACGGATTATCCCCGGGAGACCGAGCAGATCCTGGGGCCTGACCTTCTCAGGGCGATCAGGGCAAGGGCCCTCGACTGATATCACCATCCTTCGATAGTTCTGCAGGCGTGCACCCACCATGCATGCGATCTTCGGTCTGCAGATCCATCCACCCGGAACGGACATTTTCCCAGTGGTCGAACTGGTAGATATATGGCTTGATATCGAGGAGGGGAGTGCCGTCCAGGATGTCCACACCGGAGATCTCAAGGACGTTCCCGCGCACAGACTTCAGTCCCACGATGGACAGGCCGATCGGGTTCGGGCGGTTGAAGTGGCGGATCGCAAAGATCCCCCTCTCCCGTGAACCATCAAGAAAAGGCTTTCGCCTGAGCTCGACCTTGTTGGCACGATTAAAATGGTAGAGGAGGATGAGGTGGGAGAAAGCATCAAGATCGAGCAGACCGTCTGCATACTCAGGAAATATCTCCACACAACCATCTGACCCGGAAAAAACAGTCTGGATCGGGGTATCTTTTGGCTCGGTGAAACCTGACCTGATGACACCGATGGGCCTGTACAGGATCGTCAGGTCATGGAGGTCTGTGTCATTGACATTGGTGTCGGTCATATCATCATCCCGACAGCCGCTGTTCCCTGCCGCACATGAGAGGATGATTATTGAATAACCAATAAAAGGGTTCAGATGTCAGCAATGATCAGGAGAGGAATGTGGTGACCGGACAAGTGGAAGGAGCACAAAAAGAGCCAGACCTACGGTTCACCCTCAGCGAGGCCGCAGGGTCTGTCGGCGACTTCGGGACCATCCTCCCGATCGTGCTCGGTGTCGCCCTCGTCTGCAACGTGAACCTCGCCTACATCTTCCTCTTCTTCGCTCTCTGGTACGCCATCTCAGGGGTCTATTACCGTCTCCCCATCCCGG
>NZ_CALFSA010000200.1 GCF_937919355.1 uncultured Methanofollis sp.
ACGACCATCCACGAGGTCTTCGACGACCCCCGCGCCCTCGGCGGGCCCGAGGACGAGGTCCTCGACGGCTTCCGCAGGGTGAGGGACGAGATATGCCGGTGGATAGATATGAGGTTCGGGACTCCGGGGTCGGAACATTAGACTCTGGAGAAACCCTCATACTGTGGCCGATGTAGCCCTGATCCTATGAAGAGGTACATAGATCCACTGCCTTCGTCACGATCTAGCCGGGGGCTATCGCTCGAAAATCAAATTTTCTCAACTCACCCCGTTCGCCCCCCAGACCCCCTCAGGATTGGCCCTGGGAAGAAAGAACAGGAAACCCTGAGGAGGAAGGTAAACATCCCGTCCCTATCCTGAGCGGGGAACGAGCGTCAGCGAGTTCAAGAAAATCGAAGGTTTTCGAGTGACCCCCGGCATGAGGATTTGAGAAGGCAAATGTTCAGAAGGGCCGCCCCAACAAAAAGACAAAGATTCTATTCTGCTCTCGCACGCCGGGGGAGACCCCCGGACCCCCCGCAATGAAGATAAACGGGGGGCGGCGAGGGCGTGTGTTCCTCTGCCACGTCGTGAGGAGCGCTATCAAGGATTTCTCTGCCCCTACACCTCAATCCTTGCAACCACGCCCGCCCCGGCGCAGGGTTCGGTCTCGAACTCCAGCGTGCTGTAGCCGACCTCGAAGCGTGCAAGCCTCACACTGATCTCCTCTTTTACCGACGCCACCCCGGCGAGGTCGGGGACGCAGGTGACGACGTGCGCATCAAGGATATTGATGTGGGAGCAGAGGGTCCAGAGGTGGACGTTGTGGACACTCTCCACGCCCTCCACCGTCTCCATCGCCCGCACCACCTCGTCCAGGTCGATGCCGGGCGGGGCGTACTGGAGGAGGATGATTGCCGTCTCCCGCAGGAGGAAGACGGCGTTCGCCAGTATCAGGAGGGCGATCGCCCCGGAGAGGAGGGGGTCGACCAGGGTCTGGCCGGTGAGGGCGATCCAGACGGCGGCGGCGATGACCGCGACCGAGGTGAGAGTGTCAGCGAGGACATGGAGGAAGGCGCTCCGCACCGTCAGGTTCTCGCTCCCCGAGAGGGTCCAGGTGACATAGAGGTTCACCGCAAGCCCGACGGCGCCGACCACCCCCATCGCCGCCCCCCCGACTGGCACCGGGGAGAGCACCCTGGCCGCCGCCTCCCACAGGATCCCGGCGGAGAGGAGGACGAGTGCGATGCCGTTGATGAAGGCGACGAAGACCTCGACCCTGTGGTAGCCGAAGGTCTTCCCTTTCGTCGGCAGGCGCTCCGCGATGACGAGGGCGCCGAGGGCGAGGAGAAGGGCGACGACGTCGCCGAGCATGTGACCGGCGTCGCCGATGAGAGCGAGAGACCCGGTGACGACCCCGCCGGCCACCTCGACGACGAGATAGCCCGCGGTCAGGAAGACCGCCACCTTCAGGGCAGACCGGTCATCGCCGTGACGGTGTGCCATGGGCCCCCCTCCCCCGCAGAGGAGATGAACCTGCCCCCGGCAGGGTTATGCCCCCCCACCGCGAAGGATCGGGCATGGAGATCACCGTTCTCGTCGACAACACCGTCCTCCCCGGCCGCGGCCTCCTCGGGGAGCACGGTTTCTCGGCGTACGTCAGGGACGGCCCCGTCTCGGTCCTCTTCGACACCGGGCAGTCGGGCATCGCCCTCCAGAACGCCGCCGCCCTCGGCATCGACCCCCTTGAGGCCGGTCACGTCGTCCTCTCCCACTGCCACCTCGACCACACCTGGGGCCTCGTCGCCTACCTGCGGGCGGTCAACGCCGCCGGGCGGGAGGGGCGGCCGCGGCCGCACCCGACCTTCCTCGCCCACCCCGCGGTCTTCAGGCATGTCGAGGCCGACGGCGAACCCGAGATCGGCATGATCCTCTCCAAGGAGACACTCGCCCGCCACGGCGAGGTGCGCCTCTCCCGCGACCCGGTCAGGATCACCGACGACCTCGTCTTCCTCGGCGAGGTCCCCCGCATCTTCCCCTTCGAGGGGAGGACAGCGGTCGGGACGTCGGGCGGGAGACCCGACCTCGTCCCTGACGACACCGCCCTCGCCTGCCGCACGGACGAGGGGATCGTCGTCGTCACGGGGTGCGCCCATTCGGGCATCTGCTCCGTGGTCGAGCATGCAAAAGATGTTCTCGGGGAGGAGAAGGTCGCCGGCGTCCTCGGCGGTTTCCACCTCGGCGACGCCCCGGCAGAGCAGGTCGAGGCGACCTGCCGGTATTTCCGCGACCTCGGCGCCGCACACCTCCACCCCTGCCACTGCACGGGCTTTCGGGCCGCCGCCGCCATCGCCGGCGTGGCGAAGGTCGGGCCGACAGGCGCCGGCCTCAGGCTCTCTTTCGGGTCGCGCTCCTGACGATGGACATCAGTTCCCAGGCAAGGGCCTCGGCACGCCTCTCGTCGCTCATGAGAGTGTCGAGGCGGAGGGCGCCCGGCACCTCGGCGCTGTCCCGCACGTCCTGGACAAAGACGTCGACGAAGTCCCGGTAGAGGGCGTACGTCCCTGCCGACGACGCCTCCATCCCCCACGCCTCCATCAGGGCGGCCGCGGGGCCGGAGACCGGCCTGTCGCCGATGAAGGGGGAGACCGCGATGACGAACTTCTCTTTGAGGGCCTCCCGCACCCCCTCGCACTCCAGTATCGGGGAGATGCTCGTCACCGGGTTCGAGGGCCCGATGATGACGGCGTCGGCCTCCCTGATCGCGGCGATCACCTCGGGCGTCGCCTTCCTGTTCTCCTCTCCCTTCCGCACGACCCCGCGGATCGCCACCTCGCCGCGGTAGCCGACCCAGTACTCCTGGAAGTGCATCGGCCCGGCGTCAGTCTCGACATAGGTCGTCACCTCGGCGTCGGTCATGGGAAGGACGCGGGCGCGGACGCCGAGGGCCCGTGCCAGGGAGAGAGTCGCCTCGGTGAGAGTCGCCCCGTTCCAGAGGAGACGTGCCCGCGCAATGTGGACGGCCCTGTCCTTGTCGCCGACCGCGATGAACTCCTCGCCGGTGAACTGTTCGAGGAACCTGTGCGTCGAGAAGGTGTCGCCCCTGATCCCCCACCAGGTGTCGGTGTTCAGGAGACCGGCGAAGAGGTAGAGCACGGTGTCGATGTCGGGGGACATGTGGTTGCCCGAGATCCACATGTCCTCCGCGGTGTTGACGATGACAGCGATCTGGTCGTCGTTGACCAGGTTGCGCATCCCCCGCAGGAGTTTCGGCGTCCCGGTCCCGCCGGAAAGGAACGTAATCATAAGAGAATAGTTTAACTGTCCATACATGAAGATTTGTGAACAGATAGCC
>NZ_CALFSA010000201.1 GCF_937919355.1 uncultured Methanofollis sp.
CTCTTTCCCTACACGACGCTCTTCCGATCTACCTCGTCGCCGGGACGATCGGGTCCCTGCTTGAGGGGAGGTCGTACCGCGTCCCCGGGAGGGTGGCGGAAAGGGCGTCGACCGGTGAGGGCGGGCATGTCGGTCTCGTCCTGGAGGAGGGAGACCGGCGCCTTACCTGCATGGCCTTTGAACCGACGAAAGGGTTCAGGGATATCGTGCGGGGACTTGTCCCCGGCGATACCGTCCTCGCCTGCGGGAGCTACAAGCACGGGACGCTCAACCTCGAAAAAATCCGCATCGACACCCTTGCAGATGATCTCGTGATCAGGCCGCCGCTCTGCCCGGCCTGTGGCGCCCGGATGACCTCTGCCGGGAAGGATAAGGGATACAAGTGCCGGAAATGCGGGGCACGGGCACAGGAGCCAGAGGTCATTGCCCGGTCCCGGACCCTGGCAACAGGCTGGTTTGAAGTGCCGCCGACGGCGCGGCGTCACCTCTCCCGACCGCTCGCGCGCGGGAGTACGCAGGCATAGGTGGGCCGGGGAAGCACTATGTGGTTTCAGTCCCCAGTATAAAGGGACTGTTGAACACCACAAATTCCTAAACCATGCGATTGGATTATAAAAGCAACACTATATCACATTACTCATGGATGCTCCTCGCCCTCCTCTGTACCGCCGCCATGGTGGTCATGGCGGGCGAAGCAATGCTTGTCGCCGCATTCCCCGTCATTGAAGCCGAATTCGGCGTGTCTTCCGTTTTCACCGCCTGGATCCTCCCGGCCATGATGATTGTCGGGGCGATGACAATCCCGGCCATCGGTGTCCTCGGCGACAGGTACGGAAAAAAGCGCCTGCTTCTCATATGCCTCTCGATCTACACCGCAGGGGTGATCTTTGGTGGCTTTGCGTCGGACATGCTCTCTCTCCTCTGTTGCAGGGCGTTGCAGGGTGCCGGACTTGCAGTCGGCCCTATCGCCTGTGCCCTCATCGCTGAACAGGTCCCCGAACGCCTGGTCCCGTCGGCGATCGGGCTTGTCGCCGCAACAGACGGAGCCGGGACCTTCGCGGGTGTGCTCACAGGGTCCTATGTCGTCGAGCATTATGGCTGGCAGACCTGCTACCACGGGATGGTGCCGGTTGCCGTCCTCCTTGTCCTCGCCGCCGCGATCATTGTCCGGCCTTCCCCCCGGAGAGAGGGATGCGGCCGCGTCGACCTTGCAGGTACGGCCCTCTTCTCTCTCGCCATCCTCTGCGGGATGATCGCCATCTCTCTCTGGAACCCCTCCGGACTCCCCGGACCGACTGTGACGGCACTCTTCGTCTTTGCTCTCGGTGCGCTCGTCCTCTTCCTGCACAGGGAAGGACATGCCGAAGACCCCGTCTTCAATGCCGGTTTCTTCCTCAAATCACCTGTCAGGACTGTCTGCATCAACGACATGGTCGTGATGCTCCTCTTCTTCCTCCTCCTCCAGTCGATGCCCTATATCATCGAGAGCCCGGCAGGTCTCGGCCTCACCGCCTTCTCGGTCGGACTCATCATGGTCCCCGGGACGGTGGCCGACATGATCTCCGGCGCAGTTGCAGGCAGGATCGTGCAGAAAAAGGGGTTTCAGTTCGCGTTCATCATCGGTGCCGTCGAGATCGCCGTCGGGTGCGGTTTTCTCATCCTCTTCCCCCTCTCGGTGCCAGTCCTCGCCCTGGTATGGACCGCCGTCTCGTCGGGGATGTCAATACTCCTGACGGTCGACAATATCGTCGTCGTCGCCGCCGCTCCCCCGGCCAAGTTGACGACAGCCTCGGCCCTCATCCACACTCTCCAGAATGTCGGCGGAACCCTCGGACCCCTGATCACCGGCATCGCCCTTGCCGGGCAGGGGGGTGCGCCTGCGGGGACGGCTTTCGCTACAATATTTGCCATCGGTGGAGCCATCGCAGTTCTCGTCCTCGTCCAGGCGGGTCTTGTCCAGGGAACGACTGTGGGATCCCCTGGCCCTGAGAATAGCCCCCGGGAAAATCCGGCCCTCTTTTCCTGCTCTGAAAGGGATTGAAGGCACTCATCAAAGTCAAAATTTTCAGTTTTCCCGGGGTCTACCCCGCGCGAGGACAAACAAAGGGGACCCTGAGGTCGTGATTGACCCCTGGAAAGGCTGAGCACAGGATGCAGAGATCGGTGACTGCCGGCCCCCCTCAACCACCCCCCAGGGGTTCGCCGCGCAAAAAAAAGATCAGGAGGCGAGGTTGCCAAGCCCCAGTTCGGTGAGTTTCTCCTTTTTCGGCACACCGTGCTTGTCCCAGCCGCGGACCTCGTAGTACTTCGGGAGCATCTCGGGAAGCCTGCTGACCTTCCCCTTTGCCGGTCCTGCCGGGATCGGGTCGTTGAGGAGCCTTGGCGGCAGGGTGTCGTCCTTCTCTGAATAGCCGTTTTTGATGATGAACATCCGTTCAAGGTTCCAGATCCTCTCCCCGATCTGCATCACCTTCTCCGGGGTGTAGTCGACGCCTGTCGCCGCCTTCAGTTCAGCCGCGATCTCGTCGGCGCCGATCGCAAAGGAAGCGAAAAGGCAGGTCCCCGAGGCAGAGATCGAGGCGGTGAGGTCCTGGAAGACCTTGAGGATCTCGGGCTTCCCTTCGGTGACCGCGGGGTCGAGTTTCATGGGCAGACCGAGCACCTCGGGCGAGATGGTGTAACCCCGCACATGGCACCCGCCGCGGTTCGAGGTGGCGTATTCCAGACCTATCCCCTGCACCCCCCGCGGGTCGTAGGCCGGCATTTCCTGCTTCTTCACGGTCATCGAGAGTTCGGGGTGGCCGTACTTCGTGGCAAGGCGGTACGAGCCCTCTGCAAGGTCGTTCCCGAAGCCCTCACGGTAGGCGGTGGCGCGGGTCAGCGCGACCATGGCGTCGGCGTTCCCGAAGTGCAGGTCGTAGCCAACCTTCTTCTGGTCGACGGCCCCGATCTCGTAGAGTTCCATCGCGCACGCGACCGTCGAGCCCATCGTGATCGTGTCCAGACCGAGTTCGTTGCAGAGGAAGTTCGCCTTCAGCACGGCGTCCATGTCGAAGATCCCGCAGTCGGCCCCGAAGGCCCAGGCGGTCTCGTACTCCGGTCCCTCTCCGACCTCGTTGTACTTCCCCTTCGCCTTCGCGACCCGGCCGCAGCCGACGACGCAACTCCCACAGCCCTTGCCGTGGAGGAGGTGAGCGCCGGTGAGGGTCTCGCCTGAGATCCTGTCGGCCTCCTCGGTGTAGGCCTCGCGCCAGTTCCGCGTCGGGAAGGCACCGGTCTGGTTGATGATGTTGACCAGGATATTTGTCCCGTAGGTCGGGAGACCCGCGGAAGTGACCGGGTTTTCAGATATCTTCTTCCTGGCCGCCCTGATAATGCCGAGGTACCCATCCTTATCGGCGACCCTGATGCCGCGGGTGCCGCGGACCGCAATCGCCTTCAGGTTTTTTGTACCCATCACCGCACCGACGCCGGTCCGCCCTGCCGCACGGTGTTTGTCATTCATGATGCAGGCGAACTTGACGAGTTTCTCACCTGCCGGGCCGATGCAGGCGACCTCTGCCTCGGGGTCGGTCGCAGCCTTCACGGCGTCGTCGGTCTCGTAGACCGTCTTCCCCCAGAGGTGGGAGGCGTCGCGGATTTCGACTTTGTCATTGTTGATCCAGAGATAGACCGGTTTCGCGGCCTTCCCCTCAAGGATGACCATGTCGTAACCGGCGTACTTCAACTGGGCACCGAAGTAGCCGCCCGAGTTCGAGGCGGCAAGGGTGTCGTTCAGCGGCCCCTTGGTCACGACGTCGTAGCGCCCTGTCGAGATACCCATCGTCCCTGTCAGGGGTCCGGTCGCAAAGATGAGTTTGTTCGCCGGAGAGAGGGCGTCCACCTTCGGGTCGACCTCGTCCATGAAGTACTTCTCGCCAAGGCCACGGCCACCGATATAGTTCTCGGCGGCGTCCTTCTTCAGGGACTCCTTCTTGACGGTGCCCGCAGTCAGGTTGACCCTGAGCACCGTCCCCATCCATCCGTGCATCAGATCTCCACCTCCGCAATGCCCGCGGCGATCTTCGCCGAGAAGGCCTTCTTCCTCTGGACCGTCGCCGTATCGGCAGGCAGGTACTCGATCGCGTTCGTCGGGCAGAACTCGGCGCACATTGGCGCACCCCCGCAGTGGTCACATTTCAGGGGTTGCTTTTCTTCCATGCTGTACAGGACGTTGCCGAAGGGACAGGCCATCACGCACATCCGGCACCCGATGCACTTTGCCGGATTGACATTGACGAGTCCGGTCTGCGTGTCCTTCTCGAGGGCGCCTGTGGTGCAGGCGGCCGCACAGGCGGGTTTATCGCACTGCAGGCAGGCCATGGGAATGTTCACACCGCCCTCGAAGCGGTGGACCGTGATCCGCGAGACCGCCGGCCTGAACTCCCCCTCATGCCCGATTGAGCAGGCAAGTTCGCATGTTCCGCAGCCGATGCACCGCTCCGGGGTGATCAGCAACAGGTTCTCGGTTTTTTCCATCATATCCCCCCTATGATCGGGATGTGTATGCAATTCTGGTTTAAGAATTTTCACGTCAGACCTCCGCATTTTGCAGGCCAATCTCTGGACGCCTGAAAAATTGCGGAGATCTGGGTAAAGCCCCATCAATCTTTTTTCTTCGTCCCGAGGCCTGTTCCGGCCTCCTTCGCCTCCGCGATCCTCCGGCACCGCGGGCAGAGTGTCCTCCCCTCTTTCAGCTTGAACTCCGGCTTTCCTGCCGCAATCTGTTCCTTCGTCGCGAAGCGTTCCCCGCACATCTCACAGGCGACGAGTTCGAAGGTCCTCCCCCAGATCGTGCGTGTCCCCTCCTCTTCGGTCATCAGGATCGCACCGGTCGGGCAGACCTCGGCACAGGCGCCACATCCAGTGCAGTCCATCGAGGGTTCCCTGAAGGGGGTGTCCACCTCCTTCCCCCAGCCGCGGGAGACGAAGTCGATGCAGTCGGTGCCGAGTTCGGCACAGGCCCGGACGCAACGGCCGCACCTGATGCAGAGGTCGACCTCCCCCTTCTGCACGAAGCGCTCGTCAAGAGGTTCGACCCCATACGCCTCCGCAAGTTTCTGGAGGACGGGGGACTGCGGTGAGCGGGCGAGGAGGAGTTGGATGACGAAGTTCCTCGCCCTCCTCACGTCCTCCGTATCGGTGAAGATCTCGACGGGTCCCCTGATGGGGTACATGCACGAGATGACGAGGTTTTTCCTCCCGCGTTCGACGACCTCGACCTGGCAGAGGCGGCAGTTGCCATCAGGCGGCAGGCCCTCGTGGTAGCAGAGGGTCGGCACCTCGATCCCGAGGGCCTTCGCCGCTTCGAGAGCGGTCGTCCCCTCTTCGACCGCGGTCTTCCTCCCGTCGATCGTGACGTCAATCATGTTTTCTCCCTCCTCACGACCTTGATCGCCCTGAAGCGGCACGCGTCCAGGCATGAACCGCAGGTGATGCAGGTCCCCATATCGATGTGGTGGGTCTGTTTCCTCTCACCGGTGGCCGCATTGACAGGGCAGACCTTTGCACAGAGTGTACAGCCCGTGCAGAACTCCGGGTCGACCGTGAGGGCATACAGGTCGGTGCAGACCCCGGCACGGCAGAACCCCTCCTTCTCGTGTTCTTCATACTCCTCGGGGAACCAGTGCATCGTCGAGAGGACAGGGTTTGCCGCGGTCTTCCCGA
>NZ_CALFSA010000202.1 GCF_937919355.1 uncultured Methanofollis sp.
AGACGAAGAAACTCGCGGTCTCGGACATGGAAGTCACCTGGGAGGACAATACGAAATCGTACCTCCGCCTCTTCCAGGTACCCATCCTCGACGAAAACGGCGAGATCGACGTCAACTACTACATCTACCAGGACAACACCCAGCTCATCAACAAGGAACTGGAGACCAAGGAGAAGGCACGTCTCCTTGCCGGGAGCGCGGAGGAACTGAAGAACGCGATGAACGAGATGGCGAAGGGTGACCTCACCGCTCACGTCTCGATCGAGGATAACGACCCGATCCGCGACCTCAAACTCAACTACCGGCACTCCCGCGAGGGTATCAAGTCTGTCCTCCAGCAGATCTCCGGCATCGGCGAGAAGGTCACGGCCAACACCGAGGAGACGAGCAGGAGCGCCGAGGAGATCGCACGGGCGATCGAGCAGGTGGCCTCCAAGAGTCAGCAGACCTCAGAGGGTGCGAAATCCCAGCTTGAAAACCTCGAAGAAGTCGCCAGGTCAATGTCAGACCTCTCCGCATCTATCGAGGAGATCGCAAGCACCGCACAGGAAGTGCTCTCAACAACCGAGTCTGCCGTGGAAGTCGGCGACGAGGCAGAGGGCCTCGGCCGCGAGGCGACCGGCAAGATGCAGGCAGTCGAAAAGATCACGAAGAAAGGGGTCGAAGAGTTCTCGCGGCTGAACGAGGAGATGCACGAGATCTCCAAGATCGTGAAACTCATCAACGACATCTCGAACCAGACGAACCTCCTCGCCCTCAACGCCGCGATCGAGGCGGCACGGGCGGGCGAGCACGGCCGCGGCTTCGCCGTTGTCGCAGGTGAGGTGAGGAACCTCGCGGGCGAGTCGAAGAACGCCACCAACCATATCGAAGACCTCATCACCTCCATCCAGGCAAAGAGTGAGAAGACCGCAAAGGACCTTCAGGCCGCCTTCGACGAGATCCAGGCCGGGATCGAGAGCGTGGACAGGACAATCGGGGCGCTGAACCGCATCGTCACCGCCTCCAAGGAGGCACACGGGAGTGTCTCCGAGATCGCCAAGGCGACCGAGGACCAGGCAACCTCGACGAACAAGGTGATGGAAAGGATGGACAAGACGACCACCATGACCAAGGAGACGATGTCCCGGATCGAGGACATGGCCGCCCTCGCCGAGGAAGTCTCGGCATCTGCCGAGGAGGTCGGTAGCGGCGCCCAGGAGGTCGCCGCCATGGCGGCGGAGATGAAGGGCACCCTCGATCACTTCAAACTGGCATAAGGTGAAAAAGCGTGGTAAATGTTGATGTCGTGGAATTCGAGTTTGCCGGGGAGCGCTATGCCCTTGATATCGCGCTCGCCCGTGAGATCGTCGAGATGGTGCCGATCACCCCGGTGCCGCGGGCACCCCCCCACATTGCCGGGATCATCAACCTGAGAGGGGAGATCACGACCGTCCTGAACCTCTCCACCATTCTCGGCATCCCCGAGGCAGAGAGGCACGAGCACCAGAAGATCATCATCCTCGTCCCCGAGGCCGCCGGAGGATCGAATGCCGGGATCATCGTCGACGACGTCCTCGCGGTGATGCAGGTCACCGAGACCGAGGTCGAGAAGATGGACGACTCCCTTGCACGCGATGCCTACGTGAAGGGTATCATCAAGGTGAAAGATAGGGCGGCAGAGGACCAGGACGTCAAGAACCTGATCATCTGGGTCGATATGGCAAAGGTGCTCGAACAGATAAACGGACGGGGGGCCTGACTTTCATCCGGGAACAGAGTCAGGCAGGACCACATCTCTTTTTTTCGGGTCTCGTTCTGGAGAGCCCCTGATCTTCAGAGTGAGCATATCCCAAAACTCTCGTTCATTCCCCCAATCTCTACATGGGAGGCTCGGGAGAGAATTTCATGATCGGATCGAGGTCTTCCCAAATTCCATGAAGAATCGTGCGAAGCCACCGCCTTCCCACAACTCTCTGCCAGGGGAGTGCTCGAAGACTTCGTCTTCTCTAGCTCACTTCGTTCGCATCTCGAAGGTCTTCGACCCGTGGCAGATCGGAGATCTGCCCGAACAGGATATCCCCGATATCCTGTATTCTCATGCTCACTTCGGTCGCACCTCGAAGACTTCGTCTTCTCTAGCTCACTTCGTTCGCATCCACCAGACCCTCGAAAATAGGATAGGACGGAAGAAGGATAAATCCTGCATATCGAAGAAAATTGATATCCACTCCCTATCATAATGGTGGGGGGTGCGAGCGTTAGCGAGCATGAGAAAATCATAGGTTTTCGATTCCGGGGGGAGGGAGCGTTAGCGAGCATGAGAAAATCTCTGATTTTCGAGTGACGAGCGTCAGCAATTCAAGAAGACCATCGGTCTTCACCGAAAACCCCCGGAACAGACACGAGATCAGGACTTTTTCAGAACCACATACCGATCATTCCGTCGACTGGACAGGGGTATGATCAGTTTTGGGATGACCTCAATATCTACCTTCAACTAGATATTGGATTTTCTCTTTGCCTGAAGCGTAACCTTCGCTTCATACCCGATCCACACGCCTCATGGTAGGGGCAAGGACAGGAGCGAGATTCCGGTAAGATCACAATGTCTTCAGAAGAGATCGGAATTGAGGATAGGACACAAAAAAATGGTGCCCGGGGTCGGGCATCTGCAGTCTTTTTCAGGTTTACATCGGGGGCATGCCGCCCATGCCGCCCATGCCACCCATGCCGCCGCCCATGGCTGCAGCTTCCTCCGGGGAGGGGCCTGCAGACTTGGCAGAGGCGATGACGTCGTCGATCCTGAGGATCATGACGGCAGCCTCGGCAGCCGAGCTGAGTGCCTGGGTCTTCACGCGCAGGGGTTCGACAACGCCCTTCTCGAGCATGTCGCCGGCCTTGCCGGAGTAGACGTCCAGACCTGCTGTCTTCAGGCCCTTCTCGTGGGCCGCACGGAGTTCGACAAGGGTGTCGATCGGGTCGAGGCCAGCGTTCTCGGCGAGGGTCCTCGGGATGATCTCAAGGGCGGTCGCAAAGGACTCGATTGCAAGCTGGGCCCGGCCGCCGACGGTTGCGGCGTACTCGCGGAGCCGGAGGGAGAGTTCGACCTCGGGGGAGCCGCCGCCGGCGACGAACTTCTTGTCGCGGAGAGCGACTTCGACGACACGGAGGGCGTCTTCCATGGCGCGGTCGAGTTCGTCGACGACGTGCTCGGTGCCGCCCTTGATGATGATCGAGACCGCCTTCGGGTTCTTGCACTTCTCGACGAAGGTCATGTCTTCGCCGGAGACCTTTCTCTCCTCGACAAGGCCGGCAAAGCCGAGTTCTTCAGGGGAGATGGCGTCGATGGAGGAGACAAGGTTCGCGCCGGTCGCACGGGCGAGCTTCTCCATGTCGGACTTCTTCACGCGGCGGGTGGCAAAGACACCAGCCTTTGCAAGGTAGTGCTGGGCGATGTCGTCGATACCCTTCTGGCAGAAGAGGACGTTTGCACCGGAGGCGACGATCTTGTCAACGATGGTCCGGATCATCCGCTCTTCTTCGTCAAGGAACATCTGGAGCTGGTCGGGGCTCGTGATGTTGATCTCGGCGTCGACCTCGGTCTTCTTGAACTCGACCGCGGCGTTGAGAAGGAGGATCTTGGCGTTCTCGACCTTCTTCGGCATCGCCGGGTGGACGCGCTCCTTGTCGATGAGCATGCCCTCGACGATCTCGGAGTCCTCGATGGACCCGCCGACCTTCTTCTCGATCTTCACATAGTCGGTGTCGATGGTGCCGTCTTCGTCGGCGACCATGGTGACAGCCCTGACGACAAGGTCACAGAGCTTGTCCTTTGCGGCCTCGGCGCCCTTGCCTGTCATGGCGGTGCCCGCGATCTTCATCAGGATCTCGGAGTCGCCGGGCTTGACGTCGATGGCAAGGTCCTTGACGATCTCGATCGCCTTCTCGGCCGCCATCCGGTAGCCGTGGGCGATGACCGTCGGGTGGACGTCCTGTTCGAGGAGTTCCTCGGCGCGCTTGAGGAGTTCGCCAGCCACGACGACCGCCGTGGTGGTGCCGTCGCCGACCTCGTCGTCCTGGGTCTTCGCGACCTCGACCATCATCTTGGCGGCCGGGTGTTCGATATCCATCTCCTTGAGGATGGTCACGCCGTCGTTCGTGATGACGACGTCGCCGATAGTGTCGACGAGCATCTTGTCCATGCCTTTCGGGCCGAGGGTCGTCCTGACGGCGCCCGCTACGGCCTTGGCTGCGGCGATGTTGATGCTCTGTGCGTCTCTCCCGCGGGTGCGGGAGCTGCCTTCTTTAAGAATAAGGATCGGTTGTCCTCCCATCTGCTGCGACATAAGAATCACCGTTTATTGTAGCGCTAGAATAGTTGGTTTGTAGTTCTATATATTAGTTGTCACTGGTTGATCATATCTATGAGATCGGAACCATCTTCGAGAGTCCGGAGATGTTCCTCCCCGATAACAAGCGTCCTGCCGATCCTCTTCTGCTTTTTATAGTCGGAAAGGACGCATATCGCATGGGTCTTTGCGATCTGGGAGATATTGCCGATGAGGGCAGCGCGCCTGACCGTCTTCTGCGCCGTCCCGAAACATGTGAGAATCCGCTCTTCCTGGACGACGGCGAGGGCCTGGAAGGGGGCGCGGCGCATCTGGTGGACCTCAACGCCCATCCGCTCGAAGTCGACAAGGGGGCCTGATGGAGGTGCCTCGGCGGCCGCAGGAGTCGTCGGGACATAGGAGAGGAGGTCGATCGCCTCGACCACCGCTTCATCGAAGAGTTCCTCGAGCTGGATCGCAATGTCCAGGGTCGTGGACATCCCGTCTTCGTACTTGCTGATCGTCCGGCGGGAGACACCGAGATGACGGGCGAGGTCGCCAAGAGAGAGTTGACGTTTCTCCCTGAGGTCTTTGAGGATCTCGCCGTTGATGTTCACGTACAGCCCGCCGGGCTGCGCATAGATGAGGGGGGGGACACGCTCAACCAGGAAGTCGTACAGCGTGGCCGGACCGATCGCGTAGATCCCGTAGCGCACATAGACGGTGCCGCGTTCGAGGTCGGCGTCCCGTGCTCTCTCACCGATGATCAGGGGCGACGCACCGAGGTGCCGGGCAATGGCGTCAAGGTCACGGGAGATCTCCTCGGAAACAGAATCGATGTGGGATACGACCTTGATGACGAGAAGGACGTCTCCTTTTCCTGCGATAAGATCGAAGGAGCGGGGGCGGAGGCTACACCTCTCCGAAACCTCATAGCCCGCCGTCAGCATGACACTGACGACCATATCAAGGAGACGTTCCTGTGACATAGGCACCCGTTAAAAGTGGATATAGTACGACACCCTAATAAATAATCGCTTCATGTTCATAGGGATCGACGACACCGACTCTCCTGCAGGCATGTGCACGACCTACCTCGGGGCACGCCTCGTCGAGGCGCTCCGGGATGCAGGTCTGGAGGTCTTCGAGGTGAGACTGGTCAGGCTCAACCCGAACGCGCCCTTCAAGACACGGGGGAACGCGGCGGTCTGCATAGAGGCCGGAGGAGACAGTGAAGTTGCATTCTCCCTTGCATCGGGACTCGTCGAGGAACTTGCAGAATTTTCCTGCGCAAACACCAACCCAGGCCTTGTCGTGGCAGAACGTCGTCCCGACCCGGCCTTCTACTGGAAGGCGGTGCAGGACTTCTGCACCATCGAGGAGGCACGTGCCGTCCTCGACAGGGAGGGCGCGCAATACCGCGGCTGGAAGAATGGGAGGGGACTCATCGGGGCGACCGCCGCAGTCGCGAGCGTCCTTCCCGACAGGACATGGGAACTTCTTGCGTACCGCCGGAGAGCGCTCTGGGGGACGCCGCGGCGCGTCGAAAGAGCGTCGATCTTTGCGGCCGAGGCTGAGACCTGGCCGCATACCTGGGACTCGGTGGACAGGGAGAACAATGTTGTCGTCTGCGTCCCTCACACCCCCGACCCGGTCCTCTTCGGTATCCGCGGCGAGAGTCCTGCATGGGTGACGCGGGCGCGGTCCTTCATCAGGGCCGAAGAGACAGAACGCGAGCAGGTCTGGGTGACGAACCAGGGCACCGACGTTCACCTCATCGCCCGGACTATCGGGTCCCTGCTGGAGGGAAGGTCGTACCGCGTCCCCGGCAGGGTGGCGGAAAGGCCGACGACCGGCGAGGGCGGGCATGTCTGTCTTGTCCTGGGAGACGGGGACCGGCACCTCACCTGCATGGCCTTTGAACCGACGAAGGGCTTCAGGGATGTTGTGCGGGGACTTATCCCCGGCGACACCGTCCTCGCCTGCGGGAGTTACAAGCACGGGACACTCAACCTCGAAAAGATCCGCATCGACGCTCTTGCAGACGACCGGGCGGTCAGGCCGCCTCTCTGCCCGGCATGCGGCACGCGGATGACCTCCGCCGGGAAGGAGAAGGGCTACAAGTGCCGGACATGTGGAGCGAGGTCGAAGGAACCGGAGGTCGTCACAAGATCACGGGCTATACGGACTGGCTGGTTCGAAGTGCCGCCCACGGCGCGGCGCCACCTCTCAAAACCCCTGACCCGGGATATCACGTAGAAATAAGCGGGGGAAAGTGCGAGAACCCGGATGTATCCCGGCACCTCCAGTCCCGCTAAAGATGTCTCCAGCCCATATTTTCAACAAAAAAAGACATTTCTGGCTGCGTAAGCACTATGAGGTTACACGACCATTATTATACGTGAAATTGTCCCGTCCTTCATAACCTCAGATATCATGCTCTTTCATACGCCTATCCATACATCATCCCATTATCCCCGTCTGCTCCTTGTCCTCCTCTGTGCCGCTGTTATGGCAGTGATGGCCGGCGAGGCGATGCTCGTCGCCGCCTTCCCTCGTATCGAGGCCGAGTTCGGGATCTCGTCCATCGCCACTGCCTGGATCCTGCCGGCGATGATGCTCGTCGGCGTTGTGATGATGCCAGCCCTCGGATCTCTCGGAGATATCCACGGCAAAAAGACCATGCTCATCATCTGCCTTGCGGTCTATGCCACCGGGGTCATATTCGGCGGTTTTGCCGGCGACATCGTCTCACTCCTCCTGTGCCGGTTTCTGCAGGGGATCGGGCTCGGGATCGCACCCATAGCATGTGCTCTCATCGCCGAACAGCTCCCCCGTCCACGCGTGCCAGGAGCCCTCGGCCTTCTTTCGGCCACAGACGGTGCCGGGACCGTCGTTGGTGTTCTCGCAGGATCGTGCATTGTTGAGTGGGCGGGCTGGAGGACGTGCTATCATATTGCAGCACCGGTCGCTCTCCTGATCCTCATCGCGGCATGGGTACTTGTGCGGCCCTCACCGGTCAGGTCGACCCGCCGGATCGACGTCCCGGGGATTGCCCTCCTCTCCATCGCCCTCTTCAGCGGTCTCCTCGCCCTCTCCTTTCTCAACATCACCCTCGGCGTTATCTCTGTCTGCACCCTCACGGGCTTCCTTTTCTGGGAGCGGAAGACAAAATCCCCACTATTCGACCTCCGCTTTGTCCGGAGGCACCCCATGCCGACCGTATGCATCAACGCAGGCATGGTGATGCTCCTCTACTTCCTCCTCCTCCAGGTGATGCCTTATGTCATCGAAAGCCCGGCCGGTCTCGGCCTCTCGGCCATCGCCGTCGGCCTCATCATGGTGCCCGGCACGGTGGCCGACATGATCTCAGGCGTCGCCGCCGGCAGATTCGCCGGGATGAAGGGTATCAGGATCCCCTATCTTATCGGCGCCCTGGAACTCGCCATCGCCTGCATGCTGCTGCTCATCCTCCCCCTCTCGGCACCCCTGCTTGTCATCGTCTGGATTGCCGTCTCCTCGGGGATGTCGATCCTCATCACCGTCGACAGCATCGCTGTCGTTGCCTCGGCACGCCCGGACCGGATGGCCACGGCCAGTTCCCTGGTCCACACCTTCCAGAACCTCGGCGGCGCCGTCGGTCCCCTTGTTGCCGGGCTTGCTCTTGCCGGGTCAAAGCAGTCGTACAGCGGATTTTCGACAGCTTTCCTCATAGGAATGATCATCTCGGGGTTCGTCCTTGTCCAGGCGGTGCGGTTGCGACAGCGAAAAAAGGCAGCAGGACCTGCGACCATCATGAGTACTGGCGTGGCCGGCGAAGATACCAAAAAAAGTTCAGGCGAGGCCTGAAAGCCCCAGCTCTGCGAGTTTTTCCTTCTTCGGCACGCCGTGCTTGTCCCAGCCGCGGATC
>NZ_CALFSA010000203.1 GCF_937919355.1 uncultured Methanofollis sp.
CTCAGAACGAGTCGATCGAGATGCCGTCGAAGGACTCAGCGATCTCCCTGACCTCCTTCACGCCGAAGGCCGTCTGGACAGAGACAAGGTCGATCTCGCTCGCGCACGAGCACATGTAGTCGAGGACGTCCACCGAGAGTTCGCGGTGCTGCTGGCTCTTCCTCAACTGGTCCATGAGGCGCGCCATCGTCTCCGGCGGTTCCATCCGCAGCTTCGCCAGGGAGACGACACACATGAATATCCGGGTGAGGTTCCGGTCAGGTCCGGTGATGGTGTCGAAAAAGTTCCGCAACACCTGCGCCTGGTAGACCTCGCCGCCCATAGGTGAAGATCACATCCCGGTATAAAAAAAGGTATCTTTTTGTTCTCACTTCCTGACACTCACGATCTTGATGATGTCACCTTCCTTCAGTTCGGTGCTCTCCTTGATCCGCATGCCTGTCCGTGCGTCGACGGCGTACAGGAAGCCCTCGCCGATATCGGTGTGGACGCGGAAGGCAAGATCCTTCGGGGTCGAGCCCTTCTTCATCAGGAAGGCGTCGGGGAGGACGCGGCCCTGCTTGTCGGTGAAGCGGTGCTCGTCCTCCACCGGGTAGACGACGATCTGGTCGAGACTCTCGAAGACGGTCCTGTTGATCGCCTGCTGGACGCCGGTGCCGCCGTATTTTACGACGAGGGCCTGCAATTTTTCAAGGGCCGCCCTCTGCTGGGGGCTCAGCTTCGCGTCGGGCTTGATGGTGAAGGAGGCGTCGCCGGGCAGGTAGGTGATGAAGCCTCCGTCGGCCGCCATCCTGAGGGCGAGTTCGGCCGCGGAACTCGTCGGGACACCGCCCATCTCCTTCATCTCGTCGATGAGGACGTCAGGGGCCATGTCCATCTTGTTCGCGATAAAGACGACGGGCTTTGTCCGTGCAAGCAGGCGCTCGCAGAGGGGGACAAGGTCCTCCTCGCTCGCCCTGCGGAGGTCGAGGTCGAGCCCGGCGGCGACCTCCTTCACGTCCTCGTAGGTGACGCCGAGGCCTGCAAGCACACCGGCGACAGCCTCGTAGGCATCGAAGGTCTTCTGCTGCGCCTGTCTCTGGAGACGGGCCCAGTGTTTGGCCAGGATGCCGTGGACCCACATCGTCATCTCGAAGGAGAGGAAGGTGACGTCCTCCCTCGGGTCGTGGCTGCCGGGATCTACAGGGTTGCCCTCGGCGTCAGTCCCGCCGCTTGCGTCCACGACATGGAGGATGGCGTCGGCCTCCCTGAGGTTGTCCAGGAACTGGTTGCCGAGGCCCCTCCCTTTGTGGGCGTCGGGAACGAGTCCGGCGACGTCGACGAAGCCGACAGGCACGAAGCGGACGCCGTCATGACACTGGGTGCAACCCTTGATACCGAGTTCCTTGCACGGGCAGGTGGTGCGCACATAGGCGACGCCGTGGTTCGCGTCGATGGTGGTGAAGGGGTAGTTGGCGATCTCGACCTGCGCCATGGTTGCGGCCTTAAAAAAAGTGGATTTGCCGCAGTTTGGTTTTCCGGCTAATGCTAGGGTAATCATAACAATTCTCTTTTACGTTTGCACTCTTAATAATCTGGTACCATGGGATACAGCACGAGGAAGACATATTATTTCGACGCACCCGGCGCGGCGAACACGGAGGACGCCGCTCGCTTCGCGGTTGAACGCGCACGCGAGGAGGGGATCGGCACAGTCGTCGTCGCAAGCTGCACCGGGAAGACGGCCCTCACCTTCCTCCGGGTGATGGAGGGGACAGGTCTCCGCCTGGTGGTGGTGACCCATGCCGTCGGTTTCTCCGCACCCGGCGTCTGGGAGTTCGACCGGGCGGCCGCGGAGACCCTGCGGGCGGCAGGGGCCGTGATCGTCACCGGGACGCATGTCCTCTCCGGCCTTGAACGCGCCATCTCACGGTCGCCGAAGCTCGGGGGTGCGTCGCGGACCGAGGCGATCGCCGAGTCCCTCCGCCGCACAATCGCCGTCGGCCTGAAGGTGGCCGTCGAGTGCTGCCTCATCGCCGCGGACCAGGGCGCTGTCAGGGTGGACGAGGAGGTCGTGGCCGTCGGCGGGACAGCAACGGGCGCAGACACTGTCTGCGTGATCAGGCCCGCCCACACCGCAGCCTTCTTCGACCTGCAGGTGAGGGAGATCGTCGCCATGCCCAGGAACCGGTGATCAGGTGTTCGGGTCATTGCAGGAGGCCTTCAACCTCCTTACCAGAATCCCTCTCGTCTGGACGACCGGGATCATCATGGGCGCGGCCCTCGGTCTCGACTTCATGCTCGAACTCTCCGGCGAGATGTTCTTCGCCGGAAAGATTCTCCTCTTCGGCCTCCTCGTCCTCCCCTTCTTTGTTGCGGGGTCACTCGGGGCGATGCACAGACAGGACGGGAGCCTCGCCGCATTCCTGGAAGAGGGGAAGAAGGGCTACTTCAGGGTCCTCCTCCCGGCGATCGTCCTCATCTTTGCGGCAGCCGTGACCCTCATTCTCCTCGCCATACCAGTCGCCGTCCTCACCGGGAGTGGAGCGGTCGGGGCGGTCGGTTCGGCGGTCCTCGGGGTGGCACTTTCCTTCGCTTTCTTCGCGTACTTCTACGACGCCGCGGCGGTGACCGAGGAACTCGGCGTCTTCGCCTCCCTCCAGCGGAGCGCCGCCCTCGTCCTCACCGACCTCTGGAATGTGCTCCTCTTCTATGCGGCGAACATCGCGGCATTCATCGGTCTCGGCTTCGCCGCGCTCATCCTCCTCACGGCCTTCCTCTACGACAAACTCGCCCCCATCGTCGAGAGCGGAGAGACCCTCGCCTTCGACGCCGCCAATGCTACCGCGGCCCAGGCCGAGTTTGCCGCCATCCTGGGACCCGACGGCATATGGGCGATCGCCCTCGTCTACGCCCTCTTCGTCGCCGTCTTCGTCCCCTTCGCCCTCGCGTTCAAGGCCGCCTTCTATGCCCGGCACATCAGGGAGGCCGAGGAGGAGGTCGTGGGCGAGTACGACGAGAAGGGCCGGTGGTACAGGTACTGAATAGAGCACCACTTTTTTTCGGGGTTTGGGGAGACTGCCGCTCATCTGAGAGGAGAGACAGAACTGGAGGCGTCACAATCTCACTCTCTAAGACAGAGTACCTGAGAGGATCATATCGAGGGGTGCATGCCGGGTACAGTGCCGCCCGCACCCCCGGTCATATTTTTATGATTGTGCACCACCCATGCGCTATCAGGAGGGATCGTACATGCTGGTAAAATTCGACATATACTATGATGGTGAGTTCTGGTGTGCCCGCGGCATGGGAGTGGACATCTTCACGCAGGGTGCAACGCTTGACGAACTCATGAACAATATCAAAGACGCCGTCGAACTGCACTTCGAAGAGAATATCGATGCCGGAGAGCAAATCACGATAATATCCCTGACCGAACTTCAGGTTGGTTCAATTGCCAAAATCTCCGGTTGTTAGTGGCTTTCTTCTGGTGAAAGTGCTCAGCTCGCCTGGTTATACCATCCTGCGGCAGCGTGGCAGCCATGTTCAGTTGAGCAAGAATACATCTTCCGGAGAACACCGGATCACGAATCCCCCTCCATGACGAGATCGCAAAAGGCACACTGGACGATATTGTCACCAAAGTGTCACAGTGGAATTGTATCGCAAGACCTTTTTGACCTTCTACGATAAAGCACGTTCCTGCAGTCCACCGGTGAAGCAGACTCCATCAATCCCTCCCGCACGAGATCTCCTCCCCCTTTTCCAGGAGGATCGCAAGAGACTTCAGACCAATCGCGACTGCCTCGTCGATCGTCTGTCGTATGAGCCTTCTCTCTAGACCACCAGCAGCGCAAGCA
>NZ_CALFSA010000204.1 GCF_937919355.1 uncultured Methanofollis sp.
CTTCCGATCTATATAGGAGAGAAGGTCGATCGCCTCGACCACCGCCTCGTCGAAGAGTTCCTCAAGCTGGATCGCAACATCCAGGGTCGTGGACATCCCGTCTTCGTACTTGCTGATCGTCCGGCGGGAAACACCGAGATGGCGGGCGAGGTCGCCAAGAGAGAGCTGGCGTTTCTCCCTGAGGTCTTTGAGCATCTCTCCATTGATGTTCACGTACAGCCCGCCGGGCTGGGCATAGATGAGAGGGGGCACGCGCTCTACGAGGAAGTCGTACAGGGTGGCCGGGCTGATCGCGTAGATCCCATAGCGCACATAGACGGTGCCGCGTTCGAGGTCGGCGTCCCGTGCTCTCTCACCGATGATCAGGGGCGACGCACCGAGGTGCCGGGCAATGGCGTCAAGGTCACGGGAGATCTCCTCGGAAACAGAATCGATGTGGGATACGACCTTGATGACGAGAAGGACGTCTCCTTTTCCTGCGATAAGATCGAAGGAGCGGGGGCGGAGGCTACACCTCTCCGAAACCTCATAGCCCGCCGTCAGCATGACACTGACGACCATATCAAGGAGACGTTCCTGTGACATAGGCACCCGTTAAAAGTGGATATAGTACGACACCCTAATAAATAATCGCTTCATGTTCATAGGGATCGACGATACCGACTCTCCTGCAGGCATGTGCACGACCTATCTCGGGGCGCGCCTCGCCGCGGCGCTCCGGGCGGCAGGAATGGAAGTCTTCGAGGTGAGATTGGTCAGGCTCAACCCGAACGCGCCCTTCAAGACGCGGGGAAACGCGGCAGTCTGTATCGAGGCCGGAGGTGACAGGGAAGAGGCGTTCTCCCTTGCGTCGGGGCTAGTCGAGGAACTTGCCGACTTCTCCTGCGAAAACACCAACCCCGGCCTTGTCGTGGCAGAGCGCCGCCCCGACCCGGCCTTCTACTGGAAGGCTGTGCAGGACTTCTGCACCATCGAGGAAGCAAAGGGAGTCCTCGACAGGGAGGGTGCGCTGTATCACGGCTGGAAGAACGGGCGTGGCCTCATCGGGGCAACCGCGGCAGTCGCAAGCGTTCTTCCCGACAGAACATGGGAACTCCTTGCGTACCGCCGCACGGCGGTCTGGGGGACGCCGCGTTTTGTCGAAAAGGCGTCGGTCTTTGCGGCCGAGGCGGCGACCTGGCCGCATACCTGGGACTCGGTGGACCGGGAGAACCATGTCGTCGTCTGTGTCCCCCACACCCCAGACCCGGTCCTCTTCGGGATACGGGGGGAGAGCCCCGAATGGGTGACGCGGGCGCGGTCCCTGATCAGGGCCGAAGAGACAGAACGCGAGCAGGTCTGGGTGACGAACCAGGGCACCG
>NZ_CALFSA010000205.1 GCF_937919355.1 uncultured Methanofollis sp.
GGTCGACCTCCGCGGGCCGGTGTTTCTGACGGTGCGGGCGGAGATCGGGGAATAATCTTTTTTTCGAGATAAATCCCTCAAAGAATATCTTCAGAATTGAAGGGGAATTATTTTAAATTTCGATCCTGTGACCGTGGAAAGTGGAGTCGATCCCTTCATCATTTTTCTCTACGCAATGCAATGTCCCGTTTGAGGCACAAAAGATCCCTCACCGACCTATATAAAAAAAGAGAAGAAATCAAGGATCCGGTAATACCACTTTATTTTGCATTTACTATTGCCAGAGATTTCATATGGAATTGAATATCTATTGAGAACAGGATATTTTTTCTGTGCTTTACTCCATAACTGATGGCGAATATTCTGTCGCACTGTATGCCCACGCACCCCATGTGTTTTGTACATTGCATGAGATGTACTGACAATTATCCAGTTGACTTTGTACCATCTCGCAGGATCATCCCGGATAGAATACACAACATGAGATATGTTTCGCATCGCAATCTCAGTGTGATTTATACGGGGCTTCATGGATAGTATAACTCCGGGTATCGAATTTCCTTAAAATTAGCGATCGGAATTTTAGAACTTCTCCTTGAATAATCGACGGGCCTTTCACCATCCAAAAAATGAGATTACTATTCTAAGGACTTCAGAGGCCTCCACAACATTCCCAACGATAAAGTACCTGAACACATACCGGGGACAGATCACAGAGAGAGAGAATCAAGACAGCATCTTCTCGAACCCCCGAATACTCCCTCCCCCGCGTCATCACCTCGATGATATGGACTGTGTCGCCCTCAACAGTATAGATGACACGATAAACCCCGACTCTGAGGCGAAATTTCTGCGGCGTTGCGTGGCGAAGAAGTTTGATGTCGGCACCCGGACGGCTACGATAAGGATCGTTACCCAGTCCCGCGAGAGAGGCGTATCCTCTCCTGCGTCTCGATCGGGAGTCTGTGAAACTGCTTCATGAATATCCGGGAGAAAAGAACCCTCTACATCAGAGTTCTTCCAGCGGGAGGAACTCGTCGTCCTCCAGGACCTGATTCCCGTGCTCGTCCGGGGAGACGACCGACCTCTCCCTGATCAACCGCCTGATGATCTCGTCGTCGCTCTCGCCCTCGTGCCCCATCTTCCTCAGCAGGTCCAGCGTCTCCTCCGAGATGGTGATCTGTGCCGTGGCAGTCATCGAAGAGGGTGATCGCCGGCAGCGGGACATAAGGGTTTCCCATGAAAACCACCGGGGTGATTTTCAAAGAACCGCTTGAAACTTCGTTTCATTGCGATTCGGAAAACGAACGGGACATCCCCATGAGGGAGAGACCCGCCGCCCCACCCCACAACCTTTATCCCGCTCCCCCACCGATCACCCCTCATGCAGTCCCGGTCGAACGTCCTCGCCACCCTTGCAGACCTCAAGGACGAGCTCGCGACCCGCTTCCACGTCGCGAAGATCGGCGTCTTCGGGTCAGTCTCGCGCGACGAGCAGACGCCGGAGAGCGACATCGACATCCAAGGTCTGAGTTCTCCCGGCCGGTCGGCTTTTTCACCTTCATGGAGCTGGAGGCGTTCCTCTCCGACCGGTTCGGCGCACCTGTCGACCTGGTGACGCCCGCCGCCATCAAGCCGATGATGAAGGAGAGGATCGCACGCGAGACGGCCTATGTCTGAGCCGGACCTCTATACCGTCAGGGATGCACACCAATAAAGAGCAGGGGACATCCAGAGACTCCGGGCCGTGTATCTCCATCATACAAACCTATTTCAGCCATAAAACTCCCACAACAGATCGATCCAACGGGAGAAAAGGGACATGCACCGCATCAGTTACCGCATACTTCTGCGGAAAGAGCCGGAAGGGGGCTATACCGTCACTGTGCCGACACTCCCCGGCTGCGTCACCTTCGGCGGCACGATCGAGGAGGCGATCGCAATGGCGAAGGAGGCGATCGAGCTGTACCTGGAAGACCTGACGGAGAGAGGAGAAGAGATCCCGACCGAGGAGGATACGCTCGAATATACCCTGACCGTCGAAGCATATGCCTAAGACCCCCGTCCTCTCCCCGCAAAAAGTCATCAAAATTCTTGAGACCAGGGGGTTCGTCCTTGTACGAAGCCGAGGCAGCCACCACCTCTATCGTCACCCCGAAACGGGACGGCGCGTGATCGTCCCGTTCCATGCAAAGGACCTGCCCACAGGAACTCTTCTTGAAATCCTCCGACAGGCAGGGATCAAAAAGGAAGACCTCGACGACCCGAAATGATCACTCCTCCGCCGTCAAACCCCCCGCACGCGGAAATAAGATCCCTGACATAAGCAGGATAGCCCCTCTGACTGAGATTGTATTTTTTTCCAGAAGATCGGCAGGTAAGCAGTCCGGCATGGTAGGTAACGAACCGGGCAGGGTAGGTAAGCCCTCACCCATGGTAGGTAAGGGATCTTCCGGCCCGCTCATACCCCCCTGTGGAAAATCCGAAAAGGGTGCCCAGAATCATAGCAAGAGAAAAAAAACCGACGTGTTTATAATCAGGTGAGCGTATTCTTCGCCATCAACAATAGTATCGATTGTATTGAGAAGAAGATGGCAAGCACGGTGGTGAGAGGAAGGCGATGTTCTATAACGACCCGTTAGAATTGAGTGCCGAGGAATGGACAGAACTGCTTACGAAAAGAAAAGTAACGACAGAACAAGACCTCACGGTTTTAAAGACCGTGTATGAGAGCAAAAACTATGAGATACGAGCATCTGAGATCGCATCAAAGTTAAATCTCTCTCACTATGCACCGCTCAATGCACAAATAAGCCGATTTAGTAAACGTGTCATTGCGAAAACAGGAGTTCAACCACCCCTGAGAAGAAACGGGAAACCTCGATGGTGGCATGTTCCCTTCTTAGGATATGATAATGGTGGAAGTTTTCCCTGGATAATGCGGCCTGAATTGGTTATCGCATTTGAGAACCTTTTCGATTCAGAGGAATTAGATCTTGTGGATTCCGGAGAGATTACCGTCGAAGATATTCCTCTTCTCCGCGAAGGCACAGTGAGCCAGGTTTTTGTAAACCGCTATGAAAGAAACAGACGTGCACGAAAGATATGCATTGATCACTATGGTAGCCGGTGTGCCGTCTGTGGTTTCGATTTTGAGAAAGTGTATGGACCGATAGGAAAAAACAAAGTTCACATCCACCATCTCATACCACTATCTAAAATCCAGCAAAATTACGAAGTCGACCCTATACGAGATTTGCGTTCGGTGTGTCCGAATTGCCATCTTATAATTCACAGTAAGAGAGAGCCCTTCACAATAGAAGAAGTAAGGGAAATGATCGGTGGGCAGCACGGATCAATGATGTGGTGAGTTTTCCCGGAGCCCTGCCAGAAGAGGGAAAACAGTGCCCAAGTCACATTGAGGATCCGGAGTCTTGAAAACATTCAGAGACCGGCATGAGTGAACCGTCTTCACACCCCCAGCACTTAGAAAGATGAACTCCAACCACATCGCAAAGACCGTCATCCCCGACTCTCTCCCCCGGTTAAGTCAGGCTTAAGACCCCCGTCGCCGACGGAGAGGCATGCACAGCACGAAAAAAATACACGGCAGCCTTCATGATTCCCCGCGCGCCAACACCGGACCGAGGAAGACCGCCGCAATGCCATCGACCGGAGACACGCCGGCTCAGGCCCTCGCCGTCCTGTTCTCCGGCGGTGTCGTCGAGGTGCGTGCTCTCGCGGACTATGCGACGCACTCCGGCTACTTCGACGACTTCGCGAAACTCGCCGACGCCGCCGAGGCCCTCGACACCGACCCGGAGGTCCGCGGGATCTACGTCACCCTGAACGCGGTGGACCCGGCCCTCCTCGCCCGGCGGGCGAACAGGGTGAAGATGCGGCTTTCGCGGAGCGACGCGACCACCTCGGACGCCGACATCGTGCGGCGGCGGTGGTTGCCCATCGACC
>NZ_CALFSA010000206.1 GCF_937919355.1 uncultured Methanofollis sp.
CTCTCAGGGGATCTTTGACGTCTTATATTCTCCAGTTCACTGGCGCTCGCCACCCCCTCAGGATTCTTTCGGGATATTTCGATATCGAGGAGCGAGACAGGAGAAAAGGGCACGACCCAGAATTTCTGCGCACAAACCTTCCTGCCCTTCCCGGACAGAAGGAAAAAAGTTCAGGAATGGAGGGTGGCGATCGCCGCATCAACGATCGCACCGAGGTCCTCGACATTCCAGCGCTCAGAACTGAGCACGATATCATATACCGACAGATCGTTGATGTCTATATTATAATAGCCCAGATACCGTTTCCGTTCGCATTCCTGCCTTTCCTCAGTATGCGCACGGGCATGTGTCTCGTCCTCGCCGTCCCGCGACGCTATCCTCGTCGTCCGGCATTCCAGCGAGGCGCTCAGCCAGATACGGAGATCCGCATTCGAGACCATCCACCCGGACAACCTCCCCTCCGCGATGATGTTGTCCTCGCCCTCTGCGGTCTCCTTCTGGCGTGCATCGATGAGTTTGTCTACGGCAGCGTCAGACTCTGCAAGTTTTCCGAAATCGGCAATAGACATCCCCCGCTCCTTCGCGAGGGAACGGAACATCTCCCCGGCCGAAATTATCCTCAAACCGTGATGCTCTGCAAGATATTTTGCAAGGGACGTCGTGCCACTCCCCGGCGGCCCGCTGATAGTAATGCGCATTTAGAGCCCTCCAATATTGAGCGCTTTCCTGATCACCTGACTGATTGTCAGGGAACAGATCATGTACCACAGCATCCAGAGAGGGATGAACCAGAGAAGAATGTCCTGGAAGGTGAGCATCCCGACAAAGGGAAGGACCATCGTCTGGGAGATATGGGGGATACGGTACAGGAGCCAGAAGAAGATCGGCACCGACAGGAGGAGAATATAGGCCATCGGCGTGAACTGCTGCTTCGAGATCTCCATCTGATCCTGCATCATGCGATCCCTCTTCGCCTCCAGTTTCTTCAGTTTTTTCTCGTCCCCGCCCAGTTGCGCCTCCCGGAACTCCTTCTGGAACTCCCGCATCGTCTCCTGGACACGCTGCATCTTTTCGTAGTCGATCGTATACTTCTGGATCAGCGACGAATACAGGGCAGTGATCGCGGAGAGGATCATAATCAGCACAAAGAACGGGATCGCTTCCACAAGAGGCCCGAATATCAGGTCCATCGCCCCGCCCACGCCGTCCCGCACCTCCGGGATGCCATAGGAGAACATCAGCAGGAGAGTGAACACAATCGCAATCGTGCCGCCATGATCCTTGAGCGCCATTGTCACCTCAGGACAGCAACCATCGCGTCGATGGCGTGGTCAAGGAGGAAGTTCTCGTTCCTCACGATCTGGACCGTGCACCCCGTCATCATCGCATAGGCCGCGGCGAACGCCCGGTTCATCTGCTGGTGCTCGGCGATGGAACGGCTACCCTCCGCATCACGCTTGCGGCTCTCGTCGCCCATCCTCCGCAGGAGGATCTGGTCCTCGTCAGTCTCGACAAGCACGATAGTGTTGGGATGAAGTTCGGTGAGCACCCACTCGGGCAGGCCCGGAAGATATCCGGCCGGAGTCTTCACCGAGGCGTGGGTATCGATGATAATATTCCCTTCCATCGTGCCGATACGTTGCGCGGCAAGTTTCTGCAGTTTCTTCTGGATATCCTTGTCAAGGGTCCGCATCTGGTCGCGGTCCTCGACAAAACCCTCGGACTTCGCCGTCTCAAACATGCAGGTGCCAAAATTAACAGCCTTGTAGGGGATATTCTCCTCTACAAGGCGCTTCATTGAAGCATCAATAACCGTGGTCTTCCCGACGCCGGGAACCCCGGTAATCACAACTCTCTTTCCAGACATTTACTCTCTCCCGAAGAACTGGCGCATGAACGGATACATCTCCATGATCTGTTCGCTTGCGACCTGTTCGTAGAGGCGGTAGGTGATGCTCACCGTCAGCAGCAGTCCCGTACCACTCACTGCGCCGATCACACCAAAGAGGTTTGCAAATACACTCAGGAGGCCGACCATCACACCACCAATGACCGTTACACGCGGGATATAGCGGTCGAGGTAGCGCTCCAGCACCTGGGTGTTCCGGCGGTATCCCGGGATCTGCATCCCCGACATCTGGATCTGGCGCGCCACATGACTCGAATCGAGACCGGCCGTCTTGACCCAGAACAGGGCGAAGATCGCACCGCCGATGATCATGACCGTCGTATCGATCCCGAGACGGAGGAGCACCTCCCAGGGAGCATGAGTGATACCATACGACTCCACCCACCACATCCAGTCCTGCGGACCGTTCACCGGGGCGAGGAAGTACATCAGCCCACTTGCCGGGGTCTGGCCATCAAACGTCCCGAGGATTGTGATCCCGATATTGGAGAGGAACATGCCGAACATCTGGACGTTCGCCTGAAGCACACGGACCAGGATCATCGGCAGGACACTAGCGTAGATGAGTTTCACCGGGAAACGAGCACGGGCACCCCTGACACGGGCATGGGCGAGCGGGATCTCGATCCGTGTCGACTCCACATAGACAACGATGAGGAAGATACCGATCGTCGTCAGGAAGGCGAGCATGTCAGTCCCGAAGTACTGGAGATAGTTCCCGCCGGAAAGACCGATGGCAAAGAGCCGCGGGAAGAAACCTACCGGATAGGGGTCAGATACCGCTTCCCAGTTGAGGAAGCCATTGATCAGGCTCTGCGAGATCCCGGCGACGATGAAGAGACCGACACCAGAACCAAGGCCCCACTTCGTGACCACCTCGTCCATGAGGAAGACCAGGACACCACCGAGACAGATCTGGAGGAATATCAGGAACGAAACCGCAAACATGTTCCCCCCGAAGAGCGCCTGCGCTATTTCAGGATCCGGGCGCATAAACCCGCCAAAGAGGTTCGGCGCAGCTTCGAGGATGATCATGACAAAGATGAGCAGCTTCTGGAGCCCCATGTACATGACCTGTCCACGTGCTTCAGAGGTATCGATCTTGATAAGGTCGGCACCCCTGAGCAACTGGAGCACGATGGACGCCGTGACGATTGGCCCGATACCAAGGTGCACAATCGACCCGCTTTCACCGGCAAGAAGGGCACGGAAATACAGGAACGCATCCTGCGAAGAGGGGTCGAGGCCGAAGACAGGTATGTTTGTCAGGAAAAAGTACAGCAGCAAGATCGCAACTGTCCACAACATCTTGTTCTTGAAGTGGACATGACCCTCTGGAGACTTCACCGCAGGCATTGCTGCAAGCAAAGGCTCCATTCTATCCAGCAGATTCCCCATGGTTACACCAAAAAATGAGGGGCTCACTCGGTCAGAGCCTGACCGCCAGCCGCCTCAATCTTTTCTTTTGCCTGTGCGGAAAACGCCAGTGCCGTCAGTTTCAGGGCATGGGTAACCTGTCCGCCGCCGAGCACCTTCTCGACACCGAGGTCACAGAGGTCGATCGCGATAAGATCGCCTTCCTGCTCGGCAAGGCCGGCCTGGACGAGGAACTCGGCCACCTGGTCGACCTCCCCGACGTCCAGAACCTCAACCTCCTCCCGTATCTGGTTCGCAAAGCCGTTCTTGCCGTTGTGAACCTGACCAGCAAGGAGGAAGTGGCTCCAGCGGTGGTCCCTGTGTCCTGCCCGGCCCCTGCCGCCGCGGTTACCTGCGCCACGACGGTTCTTGTGCGTGCCGCCGCCGCAGGTCCTGGACCCGCGGAACTTTGAGCGCGTGTTCGTGGGCATCGCATTCACCTCATCCTGTAGAGGAGGTCATTGATCTCCTCACCGTAGTTCCCGAGCGCACCGCCCTGCGGGAAGGTGCGCTTGATCGTCTTGAAACCCTTTCTGGGGGGGTGGAGACGGAGGACCGGCTTCAACTCCGGGATGTCCTGCACCGTCGCCTCGCCCTTGCAGAGGGCAGCCGCAAACTCCTCGATGCTGGCAAACGTCGAGTGCTCCCTGACATACTCGTCGGTGAGCTTCACGTTCCCGGTCAGGCGTCCGCGGGTCGAGAGGACCGTTGCAACGGTCTTCCCGTCCACCTCGCCATATGCGACATAGTCCTTGACTTTCCGGATCATACCGAGGTATGCCGGGGTGTCAGGGACGAAGACGCAGTGGTTGATGTGGTGGAGGCGGAGCATCTTCAGGGTGTCCTTGATGTCGCAGCGGGTGTTGACCACGCCGCGAACCTGCACGACCGCAAACATTACTCCGACCCTCCAGTCCTGATCATCGTGGTGGCTTTCAGGGCGTTGAAGGTCGCCTTTGCATAGTTGATGGTCGTCCGGGTGCTGCCGCTCGAGAACGCCCAGACATCCTTCACGCCTGCAAGGTCAAGAACCTTCTTGCCAATTTCACCGGTCACAAGGCCGATACCCTGCGGCGCCGGCATCAGGGTGACGCGGACACTGCCCGCTTTGCCCCTGACCTCCATCGGGATGGAGTGAGCGGTGTTGCAGCCGCACTCCCAGCTCCCGCAGCCGCGGCGGACCTTGATGATATTGGTCTTTGCGTTGTCAATTGCCTTCCGGATTGCATTGCCGACCTGGGCGTCCTTTGCCTGCCCGAAGCCGATGTATCCGTTGTGGTTCCCGACGATGACCACGGCCCTGAACTTGACACGCCGCCCGGAGTCAGTCATCCTCTGAACCATGGAGATGTCGATGACCTCGTCCTCAAGATCGGGCAGGAACGCGTCCACGATCTGGTGCTCGCGGATAGGCTTGCCAGTCTCAAGCACCTCGTCGATGCTTGCGATCTCGCCGGCGGCGACCGCCCGACCGAGGCCGGTCAACGGAACCCAGGGTGCCTCTTCGTACGCCATGTCACTCCAGCTCCTTCATGATGGCCTTCGCCACTTCTTCAACATTCTCAACAAGATTCCCGGCCTTTTCAGGGGCGTATTCTGCGATAACCGCACCGCTGGTCCGCTCGTCGTCAGGGAGAATCTCTTCACCGTGCGGAACATCAAATCCGGCCTCGACCGCACCCTTCAGGGCGGCAAAGACGCGGGCCCCCTTCTGTGCCCGTGCAAGCCCGATGTCCAGGATCGCCTCATCGTATCCGGCTGCAAGAGCCTTCCTCGCAAAGAGCATCCCGGTCAGGTACGCCGCCGGAGTGCTTGAGGTCGAGCCCTGGTAGCCCAGCTCGACAAGTTCCTTCGAGTAGGCCGACACAAGAGTCCGGTCACCCTCAACCTCGGGAACGACGAGCTGAATGATGATCTGGCGGTTGGTCTTGCGGACGACCATACGGGGGGTGTCGGAGAGGAGGAGCTTCAGCCGCGCGTAGTAGTCGGTCCGGCCCTCCTTCCTCCTGCGGAACGGAACAAAGTACCGTGCTCCGGTCGCCATTTTATTCTGTCCTCCCTTTCATCATCTCAACATGGGTCTTCAGGTGCGCCCGGCTCCTGAACTGACCGCCTGCTGCCCGCCGGTACAGTTTCCGGTAGGTGCGACGGTCAACGGTGCCGTTTTCCCGCATCTCGCGGAGCGATGCCCTGATCGCCCGAATTCTCTGGATCCACTGTCTCTTGGAGGGGGTGCGTGCGTTTGCCGTGCCCTTCCTGTTGCCGTAGCCTTTCTGGTGGCCGTACGAGCGGTTTGCCGCCCGTGCACGGACCCGGCCGCGGCTGTTGCCTTTGACGGCGGCGGCCCTGACAGCGCCTTCTTCAACGAGTTTCCGCATCTCCTCACGGGAGATCGCGCCCTCGATGTCGGAGAGGCGGGCGGGGTCAAACCAGACACGGTTAAGGCCGCATTTCAGGACAGCGGCGGCGATCCGCTTCTGCGCTGAAAGGTCGCTCATTCTGCCTTCGCCTCCTCTTCTTCAGGTGCAGGTTCTTCTGCCGGTGCCGGGGTCAGGTCCTTTGCGTTGAGGACCTTGATACCGGCTTCCATGGCTTTCTGCTGGATCTCTGCACGCTTCTTCATGCCAACACTGCCAGCGATCCTCACGGCTTCGACCGCGGGGTCGACACCTTCGAGGTCGGCAGGAGTGTAGGCGAGCACTTCATAGAAGCCGCTCGGGTGCATATACCGCACAGCGACCGGTGCATTGTAACCCGCCTGGGGCTGTGCGCCCTTCGCCCTATACTGCCTCCGCTGCTTGCTGGTGAGGCCGCGAGGTCTTCTCCAGGTGTCCTTCAGCTTTGCTTTAGCGTGAAGGCACTGGCGCTGGAATTTGCATCCCGTCTTCTGGGAGCGAACGCGGATTAGCCGAATCTTTTCGTCCACCATCTCCATCACGCCTTCTGCACAATGTATATTCCGTCCTGGAAGACCCGCGAGTCACGGTCGCGGACCCTGGTCGCCCGCTCGATCATCGCTGCAGTCGATCCGACGACGTCCTTGTCTATCCCGGTGAGGGTCAGTTCGTCGTTTCCGACCTTAACAGACACACCCGGGAGGATCTTTGCATATCTCGCCTTCTTCTCACCGAGGAAGTTGTTGACCTCGACGATATCGCCCTTGAGCTTGATCTGGATCGGGAAGTGGGAGTAGACCACTTTCATCCTGTACTCATAGCCGCTGATGACTCCGCCGAACATATTCTTGATATGCGCGGTGTGGGTCCCGACCATTGCAATGATCTGCTTCCGGGTCGATTCGGTGGTGACGACGACCTCGCCGTTCTCGATGACGACGTTGACACCGGGGTAGCGGAAGTCGCGCACAAGTGCGCCCTTCGCACCCTTCACGGTGAAGACGGTCCCGTCAAGCGTTGCCGTAACCCCGTCCGGGATTGTTACTCTTCTCTCAACAACCATCGCCTATCCCTCAGTACACGAATCCCAGAAGTTCACCGCCGATACCGGCGCTACGGGCCTGCTCGTGTGACATGACGCCCTGGGAGGTCGACATGATCAGGATGCCGAAGCCCTTTGCCGGGAGGTACTGGCTCTCCCACGCTTCCATCTCTTCGAGGGTCGTGGAGAAGCGGGGGGTGATCGCACCGCACCGGTTGATCCTGCCGACAAGGCCAATCCTGAACTGACCGCCGCGGCCGTCCTCGACGTACTCGAACTCACCGATGTAGCCGGACTCCTGCATGATCCCGAGCATGGCACCGAGGAGTTTGCTTGCGGGCTCGACAATGACTGAGGATCTGCCGCCGTCGCTGGCGTTCTTGATGGCGCTCATCGCATCTGCTATCAAATTCAATCGTGCCATTTTTCCACCTCAGTTCATCTTCTTAAAGCCCATCTTCGACGCCCACTCACGGAAGCACTGCCGGCAGAACATGATGTTGTACCTGCTGACAAGGCCCTGCTTCCGGCCACAGATCTGGCACTTGTTTGCGCCGCGTCCGAATTTCTTCTTACTTACCTCGTCTGCCATCACTGCACCTCCATTCCGTAGTGCTCCTGCACAAAGGCCATCGCCTCTTCGCGGGAGACACGCTGAGCCGACGGGAGCTTACGCGGTGCGATGCGCCTGCGGGCGATCCGGACACCGGGTTTCTCAAGGACAACGTTGACGTCCATGCCATAGATGCCGATCTGCGGGTCGTAGGACTGGCCCGGGAAATCGGTGTGCTCTTCGATACCGAAGGAGAAGTTGCCCTCCCTGTCGAAGGCACGGGCCGAGATCTTCTTCTCGACGATCGCAAAGGCGGTATCGATGAACGTAGCGGCCTTCTTGCCTCTCAGGGTCACTTTCGCACCGGTCGGTGCGCCCTTCCTGACACCAAAAGCGGGCTGGGTCATCTTTGCAATGGAGCGGATCGGGCTCCCACCGGTGATCTCCTTGAGGATGTTCTCGCCTTTGACGAGACGGTCACCGCTCTCGCCGACGCCCATGTGGACGACGACCTTTGCGATGTGAAGTTCCTGCATCGGGTTCGTCATCAGGCCTCAATCCCCCAGTCTTTGACCACAGACGCTTCCCGGCCGATCATGAAGACGTTCTCTTCGACGGTCTCGAATGCGACCGCGTTTTCGTCTTCAAGGACAACACGGTTCGGCGTGCTGCATGTGGAGGGTTTAATCTCGGTGATCTTGCCGATCCTGCCGGAGTGCTGACCGCCGATGACCATCGCCATGTTGCCGACGGCGAAGGGGTAGTGGTCGACGATCTTGAAGCGCTCGTCGCCTTCGAGGGTGAGGACGACCGAGTCCTTCGGCTTGTAGGTGTTGTCGGCAAGGACATTCGCACCGTACAGGAGGTTCAACTGGACCTTCCCACCCTTGACAGTGGTCTTGTTTGCGATCTTGCAGAGCCGGGTCTTTGCGGCCTCGGCGTCGATCTCGATCGAGACCAGGCGGCCGGTCTTGTTCATCAGGATCCGGTAGTACCTGTTCATCTTCGGCATGGACACGATATCAAAGATACCGAGGCCGATCTTCGGGTTGGTGACTGCCTTTCCGTTGACGATGACCTGGCGCTGGCCGAGGATCCTCTTGACTTCCTTCATGTTGCCGGCAAGCCCCATCTTGTCACGGAGCCAGACGGCGATCGGGAGCGCACTGGCGCTGTGCGGGCCCGGGCAGGTCTTGGTGATGAAAGTCTCTTCTTTCTTCGCGATCTGCCAGGACGTCGGCGCAGTCAGTCTCTTCACGTGATATGACATTTACTTCCTCTCCTCCAGCTTCGCCACCCGGCGCGGGTCTTTGGTGTTCAGCTTCGTCACCATGACGTTTGAGGCGTTCACCGGCCGCGGGACTTCGGTCCCGTCGGTCTTCGTGACCGTCACGCCATGGACCCGGAGGGTTCCGGTCTTTGCGTACACACTGTCGACGACGCCTTCGGTCCCCGCATGATCGCCGCGGAGCACCTTCACCGTGTCGCCGGTGACGACGCGGACGGTGCGTCTCTTGTACACCTCACGCAGTTCCTTCGCAAGGGGGGCCGAGAGGAACATGCTCATCTGGTGTGAGGGTGCGTTGTAGCGCACCTTGCGCTGCTTCCGGGGCTGCTTGCTTGCAATCCGTACCATGCACAACACCTCACACGATGATGGTTGCAGTCGACCCGATCTTCGGGAAACGCTCGGCGACCTCACGGGCAACCGGACCCTTGATGTCGGTGCCCTTCGGTTCGCCGCGTTCGTCGACGATCACGACAGCATTGTCGTCAAACCCGACACGCAGGCCGCTTGGCCGGCGCATCTCCTTCCTCTGCCTGATGACGACCGCCTTGAGGAGCTTGCGCCGCATGTCGGGCGTGCCCTTCTTGACAGAAACGGTCGCAATGTCACCAATACCGAGCTTCGGCTGTCTCCTCCGGACACCGTGGTAGCCGTCGACCGAGACGATCTCGACAAGCCTGGCACCGGTGTTATCGGCGCAGACGAGTCTGGTTCCGGTCGCGACTGACCGCGGGATCTTGGACAACTTTGCCTTCATTTCAGATCACCTCGATCACAACGAAGTTGGTTGTCTTCGACAGGGGCCTGCACTCGGCGATCTTTACCGTATCCCCCACCGCAAGGGTGAGGCACGGGGGCAGGTGGGCGTGGTACTTGGAGGACCTCTTCTCGTAACGGTTGTACTTCCGCACGTAATGGAGGTACTCGCGTCCGACGACCACGGTCCCGTTCATACGGTCGCTCACGACCTTGCCGGTGATCACCTGGCCGTGCACCGGCAGGGTGCCGTGAAACGGACAATTTACGTCGCTGCATTCCTTCTCAGGAACAGGGACGTTTAAGCCAATATCTCTCGCCATTCTCTATCCTCTATCTCTTGTTGCGCATGCTGATCCGTTTTTCAGGTCGTGCCACAAGGGCAGACCCGTCCACTTCGGCGCGAACTCCCCCGGGGAGGGTGAAGAGAAAGACACAGCCTTTCTTTTCCACCATTTTAGTTCCCGACGGGGTGAGGATCACCAGCATATTGCGAGTCTCATCCACAATCCGGCCGGAGATCCCGACATATGCGGGGTTCCCGGCCTTCACCACAGAGACTGCAAGCCCGATCAGTTCGTGCCACAGGAGGGTCTGCGGTGTGATCATGCCTGTTTACCGGCCCTCCGTGCGTTCTGCTCGGTCATGATGCGGGCGATGGTCCGCCGCACCTCGCGGATGTGCCCGGGGTTTTCCGGGGCGCCGCCCGCGCTGACCTTACCGCGGCCCTGCATCAGATCGAGTTGCAGCTTCGAGAGCTGCTCGGCCAGTTCCACGTCGGAGAGCTGGCGGACCTCATGTGCCCGGAAGATCGCCATTACTGTTCCTCCTGATATTTGGTCTCAGGGGTTTCAGGAAACTCTTCAAGTTCTGCATCGACATCTTCGCCGATGTCGGTAACCGCTTCGACCTCTTCGGTTGCCGCCTTCGGGACGGCCTTCGGCTCAAGGACTTCGAAGCTGTCGGGGAGTTTGGCATCGCCCGGGACGATCATGACCCGGACACCGATGATACCAAGCTTCTTGATGGCAATGGCGTAGCCCTTCTCGACGATTGTCTCGGAGGGTTCGCCGCAGTGCTTGATGTAGCCCTCGATGAACTTCTGGACACGGGACCGGGCACCTGTCAGCTTGCCGGCGAGGATGATCTCGCAGCCAAGTGCACCGGACTCCATGATCCGGCGGATGGTGCTCTGCCCGGCCTTCCTGAAGTACCAGCCCCGCTCAAGGGCAGTGGCAAGGCGCTCGGCCATGATCTGGGCGTTCATGTTCGGGTTTGCCACCTGCTGGACTTCGACCTGTGGGGACTCGAGATTGAAATTGGTGGCAAGGTCCTGGGTGAGTTGCCTGACAAGCTTGCCGCCCTTGCCGATGACGATCCCCGGCTTCTCGGCGAAGATGGTGATCTGCGTGCCGAGAGGGGTGCGGACGATGTCCATACCGCCGTAACCGGCGCGCTTCAGTTCGCGGGAGAGGAACTGATCGATACGGGCCCTGGTGACACCTTCACTGACGAATTTCCGCTCTATTGCCATCTTACTCCACCTCCCGGAGGATCAGTTCAAGGTTGACGGTCTCGCGCACTTTCGGTGTCGCCCTGCCCATTGCACGGGGGAAGACCGAGCGCATGCTGCGGCCGCGGTTCGCCTGCACATGGGCGATGACGAGTTTCGCGGTATCAAGCCCGGCATACTCGCCGTTCTTCTGAGCCGCCTTGATCAGGGTGATGAACTCGCCGGAGGCCTTGACCGGGTAGCGGCCGGCATCCCAGCCCACAAGACCCTTCTTGTGCGCCACGTCCATGTTGAAGTGCTTGAACGGGACCGCCTTCTTCTTCGCCACGACGGCCTCGAGGTACTCGAGGGCCGCATCTGCCTTCATGCCCCTGATAAAGCGGGCAATTTCCATGCAGTGCTTCGGAGAGACGGAAACCTCGTTCGCCTTGGCGCGGGCGAGGTTTTCACCCTCGATCTGCAGTGAATATCCGGTTCGTGCCATTGCCATCACTTCAGGGGTACATACTTGGAGGACCTGGTTGCACCGATACCGGCCGTGCCGTGGGAGACCTTCCTTCTGGTCAGCGCAAACTCGCCGAGGTAGTGGAAGACCGCCTCCGGCTGGAGTTCGACGGTGACAAAGTCCTTGCCGTTGTAGATCTCAATCGTCTTTCCAATCATCTCGGGCATGATGATCATGTCGCGCAGGTGGGTGCGGATACCCTCATCGCCTGCCCGCACCTTTGCAAGGAGACCTTCATGCTCCCGTGCAAGCCCGCGGTTGAACTTCCGGCGTGCCCTGGCCGGCATGAGGGGGACAAGTTCGCTTGTTCCCATCTGCTGGAGCTGCTCGATCGTGTAGCCCCGGTAGGTGAATTCCTCACGCCGTCTTGGCAGCCGCTTCTGCGTTTTCTTTGCCATTCAATCCCCTCACTTCTTCGTCCTGCCAGTCCTGCGAGCAGCAATGCTTCCGACCTTCCGTCCCGGAGATGTGCCGCGAGAGACGGTCTTGGGTCTGCCACAGTGCTGGTGGCCACCGCCACCGAATGGGTGGTCGATGACGTTCATCTTCAGGCCGGACGACCTGGGCCACTTCTGGGCCTGCGACTTCAGTTTGTGATATTTGTTGCCGGCCTTGACGAAGGGCTTCTCGCTGCGTCCGCCGCCTGCAACAATGCCGATGGTGGCCATGCACAGTTCGTTGAACCACTTCTGTTTGCCGCTCGGCATCTGCACGGCGACCCTGCCACCGGACTTTGCCGCGATCATTGCCTGGACGCCGCTCGAACGGACGAACTTGCCGCCGTCGCTCGGCCGCGCCTCGATATTACAGACGAAGGCACCGATCGGGATGTCTCTCAGGGAAAGGGTGTTGCCGTTCTGGATCTTCGCTTCGGCGCCCCATGCAACCTCGTCGCCGATACCCATGCCCTCTGGAACGAGCATGTACGTCTTCTTTCCCTCAGCGAGTCTGACAAGGGCGATCGGGGCGTGGCGTGCCGGGTCGTGCTCGATATCGATGATCTGCCCGATCACGTTCTCGGTGCACCCGCACGCGTGCTTCAGCTCGGCCTTGTACTTGTGAGACGGCGCCCGGTAGGTCGGGCCTCCGCGGCCGCGGTTCTGCTGGATAATTCTATGTCCCATCTCCACCACCTTACATTACGCCGAGCCGGCTGAGGATCTCCTCGGCGGCCTTTTCATTCTCAAATCCGACGATGGCCTTCTTCTGGCCCTTCATCGTCATGATGGTCCGCACAGAAGCAACCTTCTGGTCGAAGGCCTTCTCGACGGCGCGCTTGATATCGTCCTTGGAGGCGTCGTTGTGCACGAGAACCTGGACCTTGTTCTCGTTCTCGAGCATCATCATCGCCTTTTCGGTAACATACGGATTTCTGAGCACCATGTTCAGTCCTCCATTCTCTTGAGGGCGCTCTCGGACCAGATGGTCAGGCGACCGGCGTGCGTGCCTGGCGCGAGCACTTCGACGTCAAGGTCGTAGATGCTGACGGCGTCGACACCGGCGAGGTTCTGCGCTGCCCGCAGGGGTTCGTCACCGGTGACGATCAGGACGCTCTTGCGGCTCTTGTACCGGCGGCCACGGGTCTTGCCCCGGCCTGCACGGACCTTCTTGCTCTCCTTCGCACGCTCGACGTCGGCATAGACTCCAAGCGCGGAGAGGGCCTTGATGATGTCGGAGGTCTTCTTGATAGCCTCGAAACTCTCGTCAACGACGAACGGGGCTTCACCGTCAAAGATGTGGCCGCGCAGTTCGACGAGGTCGGTGATCGCGGTTGCGGCGATTGCCGACCGCAGGGCCATCCACTTCTCCTGCTTGTTGATCTTCAGCTCAAGGATCTTTGCAACGACTGGTGGGTGTGCTTCACGGCCACCCTTGGCCTGCGGGACCTTTGCTGCTCTCGAACCGTTCGTGAGACGGGGCACATGTGATACGCCGCGCCCTGAACCCCAGCCAACCGCAGAACTCCTGATGCCGGCAAACGGGTCGGTGCCATGAGGCTGGAGCCGCTTGCTCTGGATAGAGAGCACGGCCCTCTTGATGAGGTCAGGCCGGTAATATTCGTCGAAGACGGACGGGAGTTCGATTTCACGGACGACTGAACCGTCGATTGATCTGACATTTGCTTTCATCCGTTCTTCACCCCTGCTTGCTCTCAAGGCTGACAAAGTTCACAGACGGTACCCTGACAGCGTGTTCGCCCTGTCTGATTGCCGGGCGGATGCGCACAAGACGCCGGACCGGGCCAGGGATCGAACCCTTGATCATGATGTACGGGTTCCTGACAAGGCCGTAGTGGAGGAAGCCGCCAATGGGCATGACTTCAGAACCGTCGGTGCCGACTTTGATGATCCGCTTGTTGAACTCGGTCCTCTGCTGGTAGCCCATCTGGCCCAGCTGCGGGACCTGCCACCTGACGTGGTGCGGGTGCCAGGGACCGAGGTTGCCGATGTGGCGCTTCTTGCCGCCGCGGGAGTGCTTTCTCTTCCTGACCTGGACGCCCCAGCGCTTGACCGGGCCTTCAGTGCCCTTGCCCTTGGTGACGGCGGTGACGTCGACGTACTGCCCTTCTGCGACGAGCGTGAAGGGGTCGACGTCCTTGCCGAGGAGAGAGATGGCGAGGGTGAGGCGGTCGGCCATGGAGCCACCGTCGATCCTGGTCTCCATGAGTTCGGGGACCTTTGAGGGGATACCGGTGACCGCTGCGGGCTGTGTGTACACAAGGGCGAAGATCTCGGTGACCTTGCCTGCGGCGACGCCGTCCTGGATCGCCTTGAGTACGGCCTCACGGTCGTGTTCCTTCGGCATTGTGATCCGCTTTGCAAGAGCGGGGTCGAGTTCTTCGGCCCAGACCTCTGTCAGCGGGTGCCGTCCATAACTGTCGGTAGCGTATGCGCGCACGGCGGCGACCTTCACCTTCGGAACCTCGACGATGGTGACGGGGACCATGATCTCCCGTCCCTCGGTCGGGCTGCTCTTGTGGTCATCCACCATGATGACGTGCGTCATACCTACTTTATACCCTGCAATACCCTGCAGCATGGGTTCGCCGTCGTGTCTGGGCCAGGACTGATACTTCGGGACCTGGCTCTTTGCCCGCTTGCGTGGGCTGTAGGCGAGCGAACCCCTGCGTGGTCTGTGTACGTTCGGCATGTTCTAATCAATCCTCTGCGTTTGGTTCTCTCCGAGATTCCCAGGTTTCCGCCAGGATTGCACAAACACTTGCGAACGGGACCACAACGCTCGCATCCCCGGGGGGATGACGATCAGGCACGCTCTCCGCACAACAGGTATTGCTCCTGCTGTGGTGGTGTCGGGAGTGATGTGCCGCGTGTGGTCTCCAGTGTGGAGATCATTCTGGTGTGCTCCAGAATACCTCGTCTCGCGAAGAGATCCTGATCTTTGTGCACGCCGGCATACTATGCCGGCAGGGCTCGTCTGCACTGACGGAGGCCCGGCGCACGGATCAGATCCAGCGTCTGTCTGCTCCTTGGGACTGCTCTAGTCCTTCTCGGTTATGCCCCCTATCGGGGCAGCCGGGGCATCATGCCCGTCCCCAGTCGGGGGGACCGGCAGTATTATCCGCCAAACGGTTACAGAATGGCCATTCTACCACCATATAGCCATTATTCTGTGCCCGGTTGCGCAGGATACCATCGTCTCCGGTTCTCTAATTATACCCCTGAAACGAATATAAATCTTCCCGTATTCCCCGGAGCGTGAGTGGGGTCAGCCGAAGAAGAGGTCGCCTTCTCTGTTGATGTAGACCTCGACGTCCTCACGGACGTACCTGGCCCTGAACCTGCTCGGGTTCGAGTCGTGGATCCTGTTGATCAGTTCGAGGGTGTTGTACTTCACTTTGATCCCGAGTTTTTCTGCGTCCTGGAAGATCAGGGTGGCGGCGTCGATGAGGTCGGTGCCGGACTTGATGGTGCAGAGGTGCTCGGAGTCGAGGGTGTAAAGGAACTCAAGCGTCTCTTTTGCTCTTTCAATATTTTCGTACGCCGCTTTTTCGATGGTGCAGACGTTTGCCTTCGAGGTCTGGATGATGTCGGCGACCTGTTGCTGGGTGAGGCCGGTCTTGCGGTAGCGGAGTACTTCCTTCTGTCTATCTGTGAGGAGGCCCTGTTTCATTGAATATAACTTAACACACTACACCTTAAACACTTCTCTTTAACATTGCACAACAGGATCAGACGGCATTCACAATCTTTATATGAGATTTTGCCGATACTATGTCTGTTCTCTAATTTGAGAGGTGTATAGATGGTAGTTAAAGTAGGAATTGCCAAACTGGGCAACATTGCCAGCGGCGTCATGGCGGAACTGCTCCTTGACGAGCGTGCGGACCGTGAGGACATGCAGACCTTTATGGCCACCTCCGGCACCAAGCTTCAGCCCGAGGACATCGACCGTGTCGTCAGCACCATGAAGGCGTGGGTCCCTGACTTCTGCATTGTCGTTTCCCCGAACGGTGTCCTCCCCGGCCCGAAAGGTGCCCGTGAGGAACTTGCAAAGGCAGGCATCCCGTGCATTGTCATCACCGACGACATCACCACCAAGAAGGACGACTTCGCGGCTCTCAAGGAGAGCACCTTCGGCTACATCATCATGAAGGCCGACTCCATGATCGGTGCCCGCCGCGAGTTCCTCGACCCGATCGAGATGGCCGACTACAACGGCAACCTGATCAAGGTCCTCGCCCTCACCGGCGCGTTCCGCAAGCTCCAGACCGAGCTCGACAAGGTCATCGACCAGGTCAAGGAAGGCAAGAAGGGTGCAGACCTCGTTCTCCCGAAGGTCGTCCTGAACTCCGACAAGGCTGTCGAAGGCGAGTTCTCGAACCCGTACGCCCTCGCAAAGGCACGCGCTGCGTATGAGATCGCGCAGGCTGTCGCCGGCGTCAACGTCAAGGGTTGCTTCATGACGAAGGGCTTCGAGAACTATGTCCCGATCGTCTGCTCTGCCCACGAAATGATGCGCCAGGCCGCAGTGCTCTGCGACGAGGCTCGTGAGATCGAGAAGGCCGGCGACGCGGTCATCAGGAAGCCGCACAAGAAGGACGGCGTCATCGTCGCCAAGACCACGCTCATCTCCAAGCCCGAGTAAATACTCAAAAAATCTTTTTTCTCCTTTTTTTATATCTGAATGGGCGACCGGAGGGCGGGCGCGCAGATTCAGGGGGTGAGACATTTCTCGCTATCGAGAACGAGGGCCGACACGTGATATCAGAGAGATCTTGCATGTCTTCGAGGACCGAACGAAGTGAGGTCAAGAAGGTTGAAGACCTTCGCTGAACGAGCGATAGCGAGTTTGAGAATATCTTTGATTTTCGGCGAAGTCCCTTCGGTCGCACAGCGAACACCCGATGGTCTTCTCGACTTAGGATAGGATCCGGGAAGAGAGTTGAGATTCCTGAAAAGGGTGATTGCCGTACCCCTGCCTATCCTAATGGCAGGGGGTCAGGGGGGCGGCAACCCCCCGCCGGTCTCGATTGCAGGGAAGGCAGAGGATCAGCACCCGCTCTCCCTGAAGTACCGGCCGAACTCCTCGGGGAGGGTCATCACGACCGGTTCAAAGTGGAGACGTTCCATGAAGGCCGAGTCTGTCATGGAGGCAGGGTTCGGGTTGAGCCGCGCAATGATCGAACAGATGGCGGAGAAGGAACTGGCATCGTCGGTCGTCCCGCAGTACAGGGCCATATTGAAGGCACGGGTCCCGAGGGTGCGGTAGCACTCGATCACCCGGAGTATCCCCCGCGCCAGGGGGCGGATGCAGGGTCCGATACCGGCGGGCGAGGTGGCCGGCAGGACACCCCGCACCTCGCGCTCGCCGACCGGCACCGCACTTGCAAACCAGGGTATCACGTCTTCGAAGAGGAACCGGTCGGTGGCGGTCTCCTCCTCGACGAAGTCGGCCCAGTACGAGTGGCCGTGTTCCCGGTAGTACGCCCGGCTCCCCGTGAGGTACCGGCCCTGGAGGGTTGTCGGGCGGGGGTCGGCGATCCCCTGGAGATGGGGGTGGGGGATGCTTGCCCCTGCAGAGGGGAGGTAGTTCCAGTTCAGCGAGACATAACCGCCACGACGTTTCACTCCCTCCAGAAGGCCCGCGAGAGCGTCGGCCACCTGATCGACAGTAAAACGCTCGACTGCATGGGCACGGGTGATGACGGTCACGAGGTGCCAGTCGGCATAGGGATAGAGGTTCGGGAAAGTGACGCTCTCCCCGAGGTGGATCCTGGCGCCGTCGGCAAAGGTCGGGGTCTCGCGCTCCACCCGCCCCGGGCAGAAGGGGCAGTCTCCAGGAGGTGAACCGGGATAGGGCATGCTGAGGTTCCGGCGGAGGCGCTCAGGTGAGATGCGCGACGCGATTCCCGTCAGGGCTTCCCTGCGGACCTGGACCCTGCCGCCCGCATACGTGTCGACCGAAAACATGCCTCCACCCTTCACTGGGGGGAGGGATCTGATAAAAGCACCTCTTTGAGGCGGATGGAAAATGGAGGATAGGGATATCCCCCAAAAAATATTGCTGCAGGAAACCTGCAGTCAGGTTCAGACAACGTACTTGCCGAGAAGGCGGATCGAGTTGGTCATGTCGGGCCCGAGCGGGGAGCCGAAGATGATCTGGGTGACACCGGCCGCCTTGAGGTCTTCGCACTTCTGCCTGACCATGTCAGGGGTGCCTGCGATGGTGAAGGCGTCGATCTCGGCGTCGCCGACGAGGCCGCCAACGGCCTTGAAGTCAAAGCGCCCGAGGGCGTCCTTGATCTTGGCGACGTTGTTCAGGTCGAGTCCGTGGCGCTGGAGGAGTGCCGGCGGGGAACCCGCGGCGATGAAGGCGGCAACGATCTTTGCGGCGTTGCGGGCCTTCTTCTCGTTCTGGTCGATGGACATGGCGGTGTACGCACCAACATCGTGCTTCTTCCGGCCTGCAGCTTCCTGAGCCTTCTTGATGATCGGGATGGCGATCTCGAAGTCCTTCGGGTTGGACGCGTTGATCAGGGAGCCTTCACCGATCTCACCGGCGAGCTCGAGCATCTTCGGGCCCTGGGCACCGACGTAGACGGGGATACCCTTCTTGCCGGGGAGCTGGACACCGGTGAGCTTCGCACCGTCGTAGTCGAAGAACTCCATGTCGCCGGTCTTCTTGATCTCTTCACCGGCGCAGAGGCGGCGGATCTGGGTGATACCTTCCCTCAGGCGAGCGACGGGCTTCCCACCCGCAATCGCGAGCTTCGGAAGGGTCGAGAGGTCGCCGGGGCCGATACCGAGGACCGCACGGCCGTCGGAGATCTCGTCCAGCGTGCACATGAAGGACGCAATGGCCGCCGGGGTGTCGGTGAAGGTGTTCATGATACCCGGGCCCATCTTGATCGTATCGGTGTTCGCTGCGATCATGGCGAGGGTCGGGTAGCAGTGGCGGTTGTTATAGTGGTTGGTGATCCACGCGTAGTCGATGTCCTTGGACTCGGCAAGCTTGACGTATTTCACGACCTGCTTGACGCTAATGTTGCCTGGCACAAATTCAATTCCATAACTCAAGGCATTTCACCTCAAACAGAGTAGTTATCGCACAAAGATAAAAGTATTATCATTTGCCCTGTGAAGGGCGAGAAATAACCGCATCTCCCCTGAGATCGAGGGATCAAATGGACAGTGCGCCTTAACTGTTACCCTATCGCAGCAGAGCGGGCAAAACTCCAAAAGAGAAGTATTTATGATCATCAGCACAAATACCCAAGAGAGTACGTAACCGGAACCCGGCCGCCACCAGTGAATATTCACAGGGCACGCATCCAGGCATTCATTCTCTTCCTGAAAGGTTATTACAGGGTAGAGGTGAAAGAACGTGGTCCCGGCATGCGGGGCAGGTGGAGGGGAGACCGTTCGGTTGACTGACGAAGGGTGCCGCCCGCCTTGAAAGGGGTGGAGAGAGAATACATGCGGGTCTTGGCAATTGGATTGGGGGGTGCAGGCAGCAGGATCGTGGACAGACTCTACGATCACGACCGGAGGAGCAAGGTGCTCTGCATGAACGCACTCGTGATCGACTACGACTCCAATACGCTTATCCAGCTTGAGCACCTTCCCGAAGAGTCCAAGTTATTCTTCCCGCCGATCGATCCGTCCTTCACCTTCGATGTCGAGACGGTCATCGATATCGAAGAGGTGATGACCTGCATCCAGAGGGTGGACACCGTCGAGATAGATGCCATCCTGGTGATCACGGGTCTTGGCGGGACGATGCTCGATACCATCCCCCAGATCGTCCCGCAGTTGCGCCAGTCCTTCGTCGAACCGATATTTGCCGTCGTCACCCTGCCGTGCAGGGAAGAGGGGTTGAAGCGGGCCGCAAAGGCCGCGGACGACCTGGAGATGATCACCGGTCTCGTGGACGGCACGATCGTCTTTGATAACGAGACCTGGGCCGAAAGGGTCAGGTCGGGGAACGAAACCCACCGTCTCGGGTTGTCGGCGAAGATCGCGGGGAAGAGAGGGCCATTCATGAACCCCCGCCTGATGTATTCCCTGCTGAACGAGGAGGTCGCCCGGCGGATAGGTCTCCTCCTCCGTGCAGGGGAGTTCAACGAGACCGGCCTTGACGTGGGCGAACTTGTCCTCGACGCCGGGGAGGTGCTCAACACCCTCACGGGCATGGGGATCGTGGCCGTCGGGTATGCCACAGAACGTCTCCCGCCCGGTCCCCTTGAGTTCCTCACGCGCTGGAACTCGGCCCGCAACTACATGGAGGGGTCGAAGAAGAGAGCGGCACGGATCGTCTCTCTCGCAAAGAAGGCGGTATACGAGGAGATATCCGTGCCGTGCGACCTGACGAGTGCCGAAAAGGCGCTGGTCCTCATCGCCGGGCCCGACAAAGAGTTGAGCATCAGGGGATTTGTCACGGTCAGGAAGTGGATCGACAGGAGCATTGCCGGTCTTGAGATGCGGTCTGGCGACTATCCCATCAAGAACACCCGCTTTGTCGGGATCATCGTCGTGCTCTCCGGGGTGCAGAATGTGCCCAGGATCGATGAATTGAAGGTCCACAGGGAAGAGTACAGGCGGGAACTGGAGGAAGAGGCGGCCAGGCAGGCGATAATCGAGGCCAGGGGACCGGATAACGTCGAAGAGGCGGCCGAAGCCGAGGCAGCCTTTTTCACGGGATACACCGGAAGAGATCCTCTTGCACCGGCAGGGAGGAGGAAGGAGATGCCCGAAGAAAAGGATGAAATGATCGCAATCACAGGACCGAAGAAGCGGAAAGAGAGGGACGAGGGAAAACTCCAGATCCACCTCTCCAGCGACCATCTCAAAAAAACCGGGGACGATGACGGGGCCCTGGTGGTGCCCGGTGCAAAGAAGCAGACGCCGCGGGACATGACCAGGATGACGAATGTCGATCTCCCCCAGGCGCCGAAAGACTCCTCCCTCAGCATAGGCGGTCAGTTTTCGGCAGTCAAAAAACCAAAGGAGATCGAGGAGACAGGCCTTCATGTCGAGGCGATCCCTGCGGCAAAGGACGATGTCCTCTCCGGGGAGAAGGTCAGCCTGAAGGGGGTCGTGAAGAAGGCGAAGGACGACCTCCTGAAGACCAATACGGTGCTCCTGAATGATCCTGGCACGCGGCCGATCGACGATGTCCTGCGGGGCGGGATGCACATTGCCCCGAAGCAGGCGCCGAAGGAGATCGAGCCCGGCCACGGGAAGATCCCCGGTCCTGAAACCAGAAAAAAGGACGAGGAAGAAGAAAGTCAGGACAGTATCGACTGGATCATGTGACCCGGGAGAAGGGGATGTTCCCGGCCCCGATCTCGGTTTTGATCGTGCACCCTTCCTCTGCGGCGTGGGCGATGAGGTTCATGCCCGAATAGGAGGCGATGGAGAGGCGGTGCGGGTCTCTCAGGAGGTTGAAGATCTTTTCTCCGGTCGCAAGCGGGAAGACGAAGCCGACCGACCGCATGGCCTGAACGATCTCCCTGACTTTGTCCTCGGCGGGGAGGGGGACCTGCCTGATATTGGCGAGGGTGACCCCGTCGCCAGTCGTGACATAGGCATGGACCGCGGTGAGGCCGGCGGCGATGAAGAGCTGGAGGGGGTCGATGCTTGTGCCGCGATAGGCGATGAGGTCGAGGAAGCGCGGCTGTTCGTGCTTTTTGATCGCGATCCTGCCACCGTATTTCATCTCGACAGGGATGCCCTGTCTCTGGAAGACGCCGTCCATGGTGACGGAGCAGACGGTGATGAAGCCGGTGTGGCCGGGGGGTATGCGGGGGTCGTTGTCGGCGATGCCGTAGGCGTCGAAGAACCCGCACCCTGCGGTGATGACGGCGTCGAAGGCCTTCCTGACGCGGTCGACCTCGGTGTCGGGGACGATGGAGAGGTTGTAGGCGACGTCGCCGGTGCCGCTCAGGGGGTCGAAGGTCGTCCTGACGGCGAGGCGTTCGAGTTTGGAGATGACGAAGCCTATACGTTCGCCGACTAGGGCGTTTTCAATCTCCGCAACGCCGCCCGGGGTGAGGACGCGGCCCCTGTTCCCGATCTTCTCGGTAAAGCCCATCTCGTCGAGGGAGCGGAGGTAGTACTGGACGGCACGGTCGGAGAGGACAAAGCCGTGCTCGGCCATGAGTTCGGAGAGGCGTTTCGCCCCCATGGGTTCGGGGTGCTCCTTGAGGAGCCTGAGGATCTCGATGCACTTCCTCTCTGTCCTGATGCCGTTCATCGCGCCCTGACCACCCCGGTGCTGTCCTGGTACCGTCCGTTGTAGGTGCGTGAGCCGTCGCTGACCTCATGGAGGATCATCTGGACGACGCGGTCGCCGGCCGCAAGGCGGACGGGGGCCTCGCCCATGTTCGTGAGGCAGAGGGTGAGTTGTCCCCTGAAGCCGGGGTCGACGAAGCCGCCGCCGAGGAGGAGGCCGCGGCGGGCGTAGCTGGACCGGCACCGCAGGGTGGCGGCGACGTCCGCCGGGATCTCCACGTGTTCCATGCTCGGGACGAGTGTGCACTTTCCCGGGGGGAGGGAGATGTCGGCGCCGGCCCGCAGGTCGTACGAGGCGGGCTGGAGGGAGGCGTCTCCGAAGGGGGTGATGACAAGCCGCTTCTCTGGAGTGTCCGCCCCGAGGCGGGACCGGATCTCAGCGGAAGAGAGGATCATATCAGTAATGGTGGTTCTCGAAAATGCTTAATAACTTGTGATATGATATATACCACTGTACAATTCATTCATTTCCTTCTAAATCAGGAGTTTTGCGGCAGGGGATGTGACGCCGCAGGGACTCCGGTTGCCCTGGACCCATGGGGTAGAGGACATCCTTCTGGGCTTCGAACCCAGGGACGCGGGTTCGATTCCCGCTGGGTCCGTTTTT
>NZ_CALFSA010000207.1 GCF_937919355.1 uncultured Methanofollis sp.
CCCCCCCTCCGGGTGGGTGCGGGTGTGTGATTTCCGCGATGCTGTAAACGATCTCATGATATCGCCCTGTCGCGGAGATAATCGATATCAAGGCTCACAAATTTGTCTGTTGAATTTCAGCGCCTTCCGCGAACTGCTGTAAACGACTGAAAAGAAGGGGGGTCTGCTGTAAGAGTCCTGACCGGCAATGGTGTGGGTGTGCGCCCAACTATCCCCGCTTCGCCTTCCTCCAGGAGAGGTAGACCGCCGCCCCCACGACCACCGCGGCGGCGACGATGAGAAGAACGGCCGCCATCGGGAGGGGTGCGCCTCCCTCCCCCTCGCCGGTCAGGGCCGTCCCTTCGACAGAGATGTTCGTCCTCGTCGTATAGAGGTTCCCGTTTGTGTCCCTGTATTCGATGACGAGCGGGACCTCGGTGACGTTCTCGGCCCTGAAGGTCAGTTCGAAGTTCGAGAGGTCGTCCGGTTCCAGCGATGCGACCGGGTAGACGCGGTTCGGGTCGACGGGGACGCCCGGGTAGCCCACGGTGACCACGACCGCCTTTGCCACCTCAAGTCCAGCATTGGTCACGTCGCCCTTGACCTGGTACGAACTATTCTCACGGGTCACCTCCACCCCGGAGACGACGATCCGTGCGCCCTTCTTGTCCTCGGAGAAGACGATCGGTATCGATGCTTCGGTCGTCCGCTGGTTCCTCCCGTTCCTGTATGCCACAGTCATGGTGAGGGTGGTCTCACGGTCTGGCGTGATATTGAAGGTGGCCTCTGCGACCCCGTCGGGAGGAAGGGCGCCGATGAAGGTGCTCGTCGGGACGCTCACGATACCCTCTCCCGACGGCATCACCGAGACACCGTTAATCTCCCCCGAGCGCGGGTTGCTCACCGTCACCCGCACCAGTTCCTTCTTCCCCGCGGTGAAGGCGTCGGGGAGGTCGGCGACAGAGACCCGCGGTTCCACCGCCTCGACCTTCACCGGCACAGCGTAGCGCAATGACCCGGCATTCGTGAAGTCGAGGACAAAGTAGGGATAGTAGGTCCCCGAACTCCCGGTCGCCTGCACCGTAAAAGTGAAAGTGGCGTCGTTCCCAGCCCCGATTGCCCCGTAGGTCTGGTAAGGGTTGTCCAGGACGAGGATGTTCCCCTCGGTGTACATCTTCGCGCTCCTGACGGGCACGCTCACCTGTGCCGTGTTCTTCACCGTGACCGTGACCGTCGCCACATCGCCGGGCATCAGGACCGCCGGGTCGATCACCGCACCGGTGACCATCACCTGTGCGGCGTCTTCCTCAGGCGTCGCTGCGGTCGCCGCCCCGAAAAGGAGGAGGAGAAGGAAGAACGCACCGGTGAAGACAACCTCTCTCATCTACAGCACAGCGAGGATGATGATCAGGCCGATATATAAGAACACCGGCACGCCGACGACGACCGCGGCGTCCCTGATGGTGAGGGTGCGTGCGTACTTCATGCCGTAGATCCAGATGTTCGCCGCCCAGACAAGGAAGATGATGCCGAGGATCTGGCCCGCCTGGATCAGCGGGGAATTCGTGATCATCTCATTGAGGGCCCCTGCGGCCGCCGGGTCGGCAACGTTGATCGAGGGGAAGGTGAAGGTGGAGAGGAAGGAGTACGTCAGGACAAGTCCGATCAGGCTGGAGACGATGAGAGGGACGTAGCCGTACCCCACCGCTTCGATGCTCTTTTTCAGGTCGCCGGAACCGTTGTAGAAGGAGGAGAGGGCATAGAAGAGGAGAGCCTGGAGTGCCCAGACGATCAGGGCGCCGATCACGGTGCCGACTGCCACGGCAACTCCGATCAACTCTGTCAGCCCCTGCGCCTCCGGGGGGAGAATGGGGAGCATTGCGGTCATGGAGAGATACGCGGTGACGGCGCCGACGATCCCGGTGATCAGCACGAGGATGAAGGGCACCATCAGGGCCGGGGCTCTCTCCGCCCTCTCCCTGAAGAACCCGTCAGGGTTCACAAGGACATCAAGAATCCAGTGGCTCATAGGGAGAGGTGTACCCCGATCGATTTAAGGATAGGGGCTCACTCCTCCAGGGCGAGGAGCACCGCCTTCCTGAAGAAGATCTCCGGGAGCACCCGCCCGACAGGGGCGTCAGGGTCGAAGGCGAGGGCCGGATTACCGAGTTCCTCCATCCGCGAGGGCCCCGCGCAGTAGCGCTCGGCCCCTGCCGCCTCTGCAAGGAGGTCGTCGAGGGGGACGCCGTTGAAATAGACCATCCCCTCCCCGTCCGTCTCCTCGCCCCGCACCTCGACGGCGACGCCATTCTCCTCCAGCACCGGGACGAGTTCGCGGAGGAGTTCGGCAAGGCTCAGCCCCGTATCCGCCGTCCTGTACGGGCATTCGGCGCCGGACCGGCGCCTCCAGAGGACGACGAACCTTTCCCTCACTCCGGGGTCCCCCCATTCGACAGGATCATGGATGAACAGGATCGTCCCCTCCCCATAAAAACCTCAGCGTTTCCTGAGATACTCCCGCACCTTCTCCGACTCAATCCAGCCGCGGTCCAGCGCCGTGATGATACCGTCGATGATCTCTGCCTGCTCCAGGATCTGCCGGGCATGGCGCTCCTCGCAGTGGAGGTCGGCGATGCCGACGATAACGGCGAGAGGATTCCTGATCTCGTCGCCGAGGGTGGCGAACTGCTCGATGTTCTGCTCGATCTGTGCGTAGGCCTCGGCCCGCACTCTCTCCATCTCCATCCTCTCGGTGACGTCCCGCGCCACCCCCTGGGCGCCGACCATCATGCCGCCGTTCAGGATCGGGGCGGCATTGATCTCGAGGTACCGTGTCGACCCGTCCCTGGCGCGGATCCGGATCGCCAGTCCCTCGATCGCCTTCCCCTCCCGGAGGTCCGCAAAGAAGGATTCAAACTTCGAGAGATCGGCGTCTCCCTGTTCGAACACAAAACTTTTGCCCTGGAACTCACCGGTCTCGTACCCCGTGATACGGCGGATCGCTGGCGAGACATAGGTGAACCTGCCCTGGGCGTCGGTGGTGAAGATCAGGTCGAAACTCCGCTCGGCAAGGGCCCGGAACTTCTCCTCGCTCTCCCTGAGGGCGCTCTCCGACCGCCTCCTGATCCTGACCGTGTATCCCAGGAAGAGAACGGCGATACCGAGGGTGATGATGGCGAAGACAGCTGCCTCAGCCACGGTCCTGTCGATCTCGATCGATGGTGGGGGACTGTTGATCACCGTGCTCCCTGCTGGCAGGGTGGCGTTTTCAAGTCCAAACCTTTTGAGTTGAATATAGTCGAAGACATACTCCCCCCGTGGTTCTTTTTTCACCGGGATCGACGAGGCCGCCTCGCCGTTGAGAACTCTCCGGGTCATCATGCCCGCTTCCCACCCCTGGTCCTGTGCGGAGAGGAGTCTTCCCCCGGTCAGTCCGTCCCCCATATAGACCTCCCAGACACTGTAGACCGGGACGCGGGAGGCGCGGGAGACCTCCCTGACGACCTCGTCATATTCGTAATACGTGCCTCTTGCGTCCCTGGTGAGGGTCATGAGGAGGACGACCGTGTCCGGCGGGAGACGGTCGACGTCCTCTTTTATTTCATCAAGAGTCTGGTTCTCGGGAATAGTGAAGGTGAGGCGGCCCTCATAGCGCTTTGCGACCTCGTCGACCACCTTTCTGTCGGCAATGCCGGTCAGCGTGTTGTCGTTGACGACATAGACGTCCCTGACGCCGGGATCGAGGGAGAGAGCAGCGTCGATCGTCCCCTTAACATCGACTGTCTCGACGATCCCGGTGCAGTTCTCCCACCCCTCGAGATAGTCGTCCTCAAAATAGTTCACCCCGCAGAAGATGACCGGTACCCCCGGAAACAGGGCGTCATGGTACTCGCGGAGGAAATGAAAGGCGTATTCGTCCGAACAGATGATGGCGTCGAGCTTGATGTCGGCGTACTTGAACCTGTACATCTCGACGATCTCCGCGGAGTACCGGGAACTCGGGATCCGCGGCGTGTCCATGTACTCGATATAGAGGTTGATGTCGCTGGTGCTCTGGTCAAGGGCGGAAGATACCCCCTCGGTGACGCTGTCGGTCCAGGAGAGGCCTTCGTGATAGGAATGAAGAAGAAGGACGTTTTTTTCAGGGGATGTGGCGAGAGAGGCGGTCGGCAGCAGGAGTATCAGGCAAAAAAAGATGGCGAGAGGTATCAGCGGGGGCGATCCGTCCCCGCAGCGTCCTGAGGCGCTCATGCCGTGTGCAGTCTGTGGTTGTTACTGTGTATTTTTCCAGGCACGTATCCGCCTCATCGCCTCTTTCAACGTGGGTATGGAGGCAGCATAGGAGACGCGTATCCAGCCCGGGGCATTGAATGCTGTACCCGGCGTTGCGGCAACGTGAGCATCGTTCAGCCAGGAATGGGCGATCGCCATGTCGTCGCCCTCCACCTTCACGAAGGCGTAGAAGGCGCCGTCGGGCGGTGCGACCGTGTAGCCCATAGACCCGAACTCGTCGAGCATGTACATCCTCCGCGCCTCGAACTCCCTCCGCATCGTCTCGACGCAGGACTGGTCGCCCTGCAGGGCCGCGACGCCGCCCCACATGACAAAGGTCGTCGGGGAGGAGATCGAGTGCTGCTGGACCTTCAGCATCTGCCGCAGCACGGGCAGGGGTGCGACGGCATAACCGAGGCGCCACCCGGTCATGGCATAGGCCTTGGAGAAGCCGTTGATGGTGACCGTCCGCTCGGCCATGTCCCCCAGGGCCGCGAGGGATATGTGCTCCTTGCCGTAGATGAGTTTCTCGTAGATCTCGTCGGAGAGGGCGAGGAGGTCGTAGTCCTCGCAGAGGTCGGCGACGAGTTTCAGGGAGGCCTTCGAGAGCACCGTGCCCGTCGGGTTCGAGGGGGTGTTGACGATGATCATCTTCGTCTTCTGCCCGACCCTCTCCAGGATGGCATCGTCGATCTGGAAGGACGGTTCCTTCAGGGGAAGGTGGACGACTTTCCCCCCGGCCATCTGGACGCAGGGCTCGTAACTGACCCAGGACGGGTCGGGGAGGATCACCTCGTCGCCCGGGTTGAGGCATGCCTGCATGGCCTCGTAGATGGCGTCCTTGGCCCCGCAGGTGGCGATGACATTCTCCGGGCCGCAGGGGATCCCGTTCTCCGTCCGGCACTTCGCCGCCACCGCGTGGAGGAGTTCGGGGATGCCGGCCGAGGGGGCATAGTGGGTCTCGCCGCGCGCAAGGGCGTCGGAGCAGGCCTGCACGATATGCTCGGGCGTGGCGAAGTCGGGTTCGCCGATGGAGAGGCTGATCACGTCGATCCCCTCTCTCTTCATCCTTTTTGCGGCGTCGGTGATCTCGATCGTCGCCGAGGGGGCGACGGCGCCGATCTTCTCGGAGAGGGCTTTCATCCTAATCTCTGAACCATCTTGACGGCAGATTCAACAGCGCGCTTTGCGTAGTCGATCCTCTCGTTTGCCTCCAGGCGGGTCATGCCGGGCCCGGAGATGCCGAGGGTGACCGGTTTGTTGTACTCGAGGGAGAGGTCGATGATCTTCCGGGCGGCGTGCTGGACGACGATCTCGTCGTGCTGGGTCGCACCCTCGATGACGCAGCCGATGGTGACGACGGCGTCGACCTTCCCCTCGGAGAGGAGTTTCTTGATCGCAAGGGGCATGTCGTAGGCGCCGGGCACATAGAAGCACTCGGTGACCTCTGCGCCGAGGAACTTTGCGTGCTCCCGCCCCTCGATCTCCATCATATAGGTGATGTCGCGGTTGAACTCCGAAACCACAAAACCAAGCTTGATTGTCATAGTCTTCTCCTCGATCGATCCTGTCTGTATGTTCTATTTATTCTGCCGGTTCACTGCCTCGCAGGACCTGCGTCCTCGAAGCCCTGTCTCTGGCCGGTGCCGGCCATTCTGGTGAGGACCTGCGGCCTGAGGATGAGGTTCACGGCATTGACGGCGTGCTCCCTCGTCCGCTGTTCTGCAAGCCAGGCAAGTTCTCCGTCGTTCTCGGCCTCGTCCTCGTGGACGAAGACCTCGATGATGTGGTGGTTGGTCATGAGCTGGGCGAGCATGAGGCCCTGGGAGGCCTCATGTGCGCACATCCTGTCCTTCTCCTTGCCGCCCGGCATACCGAGGGCGATGACGATGTCGCATCCCCGCTCCTCGATGAGTTTCTTGCAGGCGACAGGGAGGTCCTTGAAACCCGGGACTGTGTAGCGCTCGATCCCGACGCTCGCGTATTTGCGGAGTTCGTCGATGGCGATCGCGCCCATGTCGACGCGTGCGAATGTGGTGTCAGCGACGCCGACCTTCATGGGTCGAGCACCTCTGCCGCGGCCTCGACACCGTCGCCCACGCCGGCAACTCCTGCCTTGCGAAGTGCGTGCTGGACGGTGGCGAGGGTGGCGAGGATCTCGGGGGCGCTGACCGCACCCATCGAGCCGATCCTGAAGATCTTGCCCTTGAGGTGGTCCTGGCCGCCGGCGATCTCGATGCCCATCTTCTTCACGGTGCCGCGGAGGGCTGAGTCGGTGACGCCCGCAGGCATCTTCGCTGCGGTGACGGTGTTCGAGTAGGCGGAGACGGCGTCGAGGGTCGGGAACATCTCAAGGCCCCAGGCGGCGACCGCGGCGCGGACCGAGGCCGACATCCTGTGGTGCCGGGCGACGCGGGCCTGCATGCCTTCTTCCCTGATCATCTTCAGGGCCTCGGTGAGGGCGAGGAAGAGGGGGACGGCCGGGGTGTACGGGGTCTCCATGGGGGTCTTCTGGCCGTTCTTCCGGTAAGCGGCAAGGTCGAGGTAGAAGGGCCTCTTCTCGGCGATCCTCTCCCAGGCGCGGTCCGAGACGGCGACGGCCGCAAGGCCTGCCGGTGCGGCCAGGCACTTCTGCGACCCGACGATCGCGACGTCAACGCCCCACTCGTCCATGCGGACGTCGTCGCCGCCGACAGAGGTGACGCCGTCCATCACGAAGAGGGCGTCGTGCTTGCGGGCGAGTTTCCCGACTTCTTTTGCGGGGTTGAGGATGCCTGCGGAGGTCTCGTTGTGGACCATCGTCACCATTTCGGCACCGTTCTCGAGGGCCGCGGCAAGGGCGTCGAGGTCGACGGGCGTGCCCCACTCGGAGTTGATGGCCGTCGCTTCGCCGTAGCGCTGCCCGATCTTCCAGAGGCGATCGCCGAATTTGCCGTTGACGAGGGAGGCGATCTTCTTGCCCTGCCCGAAGTTGGCGATCGCCGCCTCCATGCCGGCGGTTCCGGAACCACTGATGATATAAACTTCGTTCCTGGTCCCGAAGCAGTCCTTGAGGACGTCAACGCTCTCGGCGTAGGCGGCGCCGAACTCGGGGCCGCGGTGGTTGATTGCCTGCCGCATCATTGCCTGCCGTACCCGTTCCGGCACCGGCACCGGTCCCGGCAGCATCAGGAGTCTTTCGTTTTCCATAAGAGATCAGTATATACTGGTGCACGCTCCGGGGAAATGTAGGTTACCCCCGCGGCCGGTGCGGGACAAAGGATAACCGTTCCTGAACGCAAAATATGCTCTGAAAATTGGAGAGATATCATGCCTGATGTTGCTATTATTACAGGGTCTGCCTCGGACAGCGCCATTGCCGAGAAGGCCGTGAAAGTGCTCGACGAGTACGGGATCGCGTACGACCTCCAGGTGATCTCAGCCCACCGTGACCCCGACCGCCTGGACGGGTACGTGAAGGGATCGGACGCGAAGGTCTTCATCTGCATCGCCGGGATGTCGGCGGCCTTGCCGGGTGTCGTCGCCTCGAAGACGAAGAAACCGGTGATCGGCGTGCCCGTCTCCGGGAAACTCCTCGGCGGTCTCGACGCCCTCCTCTCGGTCGTCCAGATGCCGAAGGGCGTGCCTGTTGCGTGCGTCGCGGTCGACGGCGGAGAGAACGCCGCCCACCTGGCGGCGCGGATCCTCGGGGTGGCCTGATCAGGACGATGTCTGCCCAACCGACTCTCCATACGGTGCGTCTCCGTCTCGTGCCGCCAAGCCTCTCCGATGCTCCGGAGGCCGCACGCCTTGCCAGTGACCCTGCGGTCGCGGATACGGCGGTGCGGATGCCCTACCCGTACCCGCAGGGGATGGCGAAGGCCTGGATCGCAGCGAGCATTGTCGGGTGGGCGAACGACCGGTGTGCCGTCTGGAAGGTGGTGCGGGGCAGGCACGGCGTCTTCCTCGGTGCGGTCAGCCTGACCATCGACTCCGAGAACAGGAACGCCGAACTCGGGTACTGGATACGGACCGACGAGTGGGGGCGGGGCTATGCGACTGAGGCGGCGGTGGCGGCGGTCGCCTTCGCCTTCGGGGTCCTCGGCCTCCACCGTGTCCATGCCTCCTGCCTGCGGCGGAACCCGGCCTCGGCGCGGGTGCTCGAAAAGGCCGGTCTGTGTTTCGAGGGGTGCCGGCCGGGGCACATCTACCACAGGGGGAAGTTCGAGGACGTGCTCGAGTACGGCGTGGTGGAGGGGGATCGTCACGCGCGAAACCCCTGAAAAATAGGTTCTGGAGGTTTTCACCTGCTCTCTCGTGACGGCACCGATACGGTGATATATGAATTCACAATTATGAACAAATGTTCATAATTCCGAACATATGTTCAAAAAATACGATTGATCTTCTTGTCTTTCTGGGGAGGCGATACAGGGAGGAGTTCTATGTGAGGGAGATGGCCCGCACCATCGGGGTGAGTGCGGGATCGGCGAGCGAAGATCTCCGGGAACTCCATGAGGCCGGACTCGTGACGCGGGAGAAGAAGGGGCGCCTCGTCCTTTACAGGGCCGATATGACCAGTCCTCTCCTGCGGGAGATCAAGGTCTGTGCCACTCTTGTCGAACTGAACTCGCTTGTCATGGCACTGCGGGCGGTTGCCACCCGCGTCGTCCTCTTCGGGAGTTGCGCAACCGGGGAGAACACAGATGAGAGCGATATCGATCTATGTGTCGAGTCAGATGACCGCGATGGTGTGGAAAGGCTGGTCCGGGCAGTCGACGCCCTCCAGAGCAGGGAGTTCTCTCTCATCCTCCTTTCTCCAGATGAGTTCTTGGAAGTGCCCGCCGCTCCCTGGAGGAGGGAGATGTCAAATGGGCCATTATCCAGGGATACTATGCTCAGTTCCACTCTCTCCGTGCCCTTGTCTTCGGGGAAGGCTACCGGGAGAAGAGTCATGCCTGTCTTAGATATGCCGTCGAGGCACTCCTCGTGGACACGGCCCTCCTGTCCATCGACGTGATCACAGACTTTTCAGCCGCAATGCGCATGAGGGAAAGCGCTGATTACGGTGCTGTCTATGCTGACGATGCGGCGTACAGGTTCATCGCTGCAGCAGAGAGAATGCTGGAGAGTGCCAGGCAGATTGCGTCACGCTGACGTGGGGAGGTGCAGGCACCCGTGGCCTGTCCTCTTGAATGCGCCCTTGAATGCGCCTACTCCTTCGGCTTCTCGTCGAGCAGGTCCCGCACCATCTTGATCGCGCAGAGGTCGCCGCACATCGAGCAGGTGTCGAGTTCGCCGTCCCTCTCGTGCATCTTCCGGGCGTGGTCGCCGTACATCGCCGCCGCAAACTGGTCGTCCCAGTTGAGGCGCCGGCGGGCCTGTGCCATCTTCAGGTCTGCCTTGGCATGGGCGCCCTCGCCCAGGCGTGCGATGTCGCCGACATGTGCGGCGATCTTCGCCACCCGCGTCCCCTCGACGATGTCGTCGAGGTCGGGGAGGGCGAGGTGCTCCGCGGGCGAGACCATGCAGAGGAAGTCGAGGCCGTGCATCGCCGCCACCGCCCCACCTATCGCCCCGACCACGTGGTCGTAGCCCGTGCCGATGTCTGTCACCAGGGGACCGAGGAGGTAGAGGGGCGCCCCGTCGGTGAGTTCCTTCATCATCTGCACATTGTAGCCGATCTGGTCGATGGGCATGTGGCCCGGCCCCTCGATGAAGCGCTGGACCCCGCGGGAGAGGGCCTGCTTCGCGAGGCGGGCGAGGGTGACGTACTCCGTCGCCTTCGCAAGCCTCTCGGCGTCGTACAGGCACCCCGGCCGCATCCCGTCGCCGAGGGAGATGACGACGTCGTTCTCCTCAAGGATCTCAAGGAGGTAGTCGTACTCCTTGTAGAGGGGGTTCTCCTCCCCGGTGGCCGCCATCATCGCCACATGGAAGGCGCCGCCCCGCGAGACCACGCCCATGATCCGCGGGTCTGTCTTCAGGGCGGCAAGTGCGTCCCTGTTCACCCCGCAGTGGAGGGTGAGGAAGTCCACGCCCTGCTTGCAGTGGTCCCTGATGACATTGAAGAGGATGTCCGAGGTGACGTCCGCGGCCGACCCGGCCCGGCGAATCGCCTCGTAGATCGGGACCGTGCCGATAGGGGCGTCGAGGGCGAGGATACGCTTCCTGATCGCCGGGAGGTCGCCGCCGGTCGAGAGGTCCATGAGGGCGTCGGCGCCGTTTGCAAGTGCCGCCTCGGCCTTCCTGATCTCAAGGTCAGGGTCGCACCTCTGCACCGAGGTGCCTACATTGACATTCACCTTGATCCGGCACCCTTCGCCGATGGCGACGAGGCGGTGCGGACGGCGGGGGTTGGCGGCAACGGTGATCCGCCCCCTCGTCACTGCACGGGCGGCCTGCCGCGGTGAAAGCCCTTCGTCCCTTGCGATCGCCTCGATCTCGGGCGGAACGCTTTTAAGGGACTCCTTGATCAGGGTTTGCATAACACACATCTGTCACCGATCCTTATTATTCTGCATGCCAGTCACGTGGTTGCCGGGAGAGGGGTTCTTCGCGAACAGTTACCTCTTCGGCGAGGTACTCATCGATGCCGGGGTCTACCCGATGGCCGTCGCCCCCCATGCAGACAGGATCAGGACGATTGTCGTCACCCACACGCACTACGACCATATCGCCCACCTGAAGGAGATCGCGGCGATGACAGGTGCGGAGGTCTGCGTCCACGCCCTCGACGTCCCCGGCCTCACGGAGGACACGCCGAGTCTTGCGCCGATGTTCTGCGAGCACCCGCCGATGGTCGTCCCCGACCGCGTCCTTGCGGACGGGGATAGGGTCGGCGGCCTCCTTGTCATCCACACCCCCGGCCACACGCCCGGCGGGGTCTCGCTGTATAGCGAGGAGGAGCGTGCCCTCTTCTGCGGCGACACCGTCTTTCCGGGCGGGTCTTTCGGGCGGTACGACTTTCCGGGCGGTGACGGCCGCGCCCTTGCCGCCTCGATAGAGCGCCTCTCCGCCCTCGACGTCGAGGGGCTGTACCCCGGCCACGGCGACCCGGTGAAAAGCGGCGGCAGCAGGCATGTCAGGGCGGCGGCCATCGCCCTGAAGGGCGGGCGGTGATGAAGGGCGTCTACTGCCTCGTCCTCCGGACTCCGGGCCGCGAGGTGGCGGTCGGCCGTCTCGGGCCTGTTATCTTCAGGGCCGGGTACTACATCTATGTCGGATCGGCCCTCGGCCCCGGCGGGCTTGAGGCGCGGGTCGGCCGGCATTTCAGGCGTGCGACGACGCACGAGGGGAGGCCGCACTGGCACATCGACCATCTCCTCATCTCTCCCGACGTCGCTCTCGTCGGTGCCGTCCTCGGGGCGACAGAGGAGGATATGGAGTGCCGCCTCGCCGCCGCGATCGGCGGTGAGGCCGTGGCCGGGTTCGGGTGCACAGACTGTTCCTGCTCCTCGCACCTCTTTTTCCGGACTGAAGAGCCCTTTGCCGGGATCGCCGGGGTGTTCCGGGGTATGGGCCTTGTCCCGCAGATCAGAAAGAGCAATATGGGGGAAGTCCATCTCAGTGCATGAAGGTCCTCGGCATATCAGGGAGCATGAGAAAGGACGGCAACACCGCCCAGCTGGTCAGGTACATCCTTGCGAAGGTGCAGACGTCGGGGATCGAGACCGAGTTCGTCTCCCTTGCCGGCCGCATCGTCCACCCCTGCACCGGGTGCGAGAGGTGCAAGGAGACGAAGTGGTGCGTCATCGAGGGCGACGGCTGGGACGACATCGCCCACCGCATGATCGAGGCCGAGGTGGTCGTCATGGGGTCGCCGACCTACTATTATGACGTCAACGGCCAGATGAAGAACCTCATCGACCGGACCTACTCCCTGTATCACGACCGGAAACTCTCGGGCAGGAGCGCCGTTGCCGTGACGGTCTGCGCCGACCGCGGCTGCGAGCGCTCCCTGGAGACGATCGAGGGTTTCCTGAACACCCACCAGTTCTCGTACCTCGGCCATGTCTGCGGGAAGGCCTACCTCCCCGGCGAGATCATGACAGACGCCAGGGCGGTGAAGAAGGCCGACGAGGTCGCACAGAAGATCGTCAACCTCCTCCAGCCGAAGGACTAATTCTTTTTTAGCAGGGAGGCCATCCCCTCACTGCCTGCTGCCGACGATCTCGTCGATAGCAGCGACGAGGTCGTCCACCCTGAAGGGTTTGGGAAGGGCGGCGGCAAAACCGTACTCTGAGTACGACGCCATCACCGGGTCGTCGGAGTACCCGCTCGACGCGATCGCCTTCACGCCGGGGTCGATGGCGAGGAGGCGCTCGATAGCGTCCTTCCCTCCCATGCCGCCGGGGACGGTCAGGTCCAGGACGACGGCGTCGAAGGGTTTTCCCTCCACACGCGCCGCTTCGTAGCGCTCGACCGCCACTGCACCGTCGGCCGCTGTCTCGACGACAAAGCCCTTCTTCCCGAGCATCAGGGCCATCACCTCCCTGATCCCCTCCTCGTCGTCCATGATCAGCACTCTCCTCCGGCGCCCGCCGTTCTCCTGCGCCCGGGGCGCTTCCTTTCTCTCCTGGCGCGGCGCTCTCTCACTCGCCGGGAGGTAGACCGTGAAGGTCGTCCCGAGGCCGGGCGTCGAGGCGACGTCGATGGTGCCCTCGTGCCTCCGGACGATGGAGAGGGCGCTTGAAAGGCCGAGGCCCCGGCCATGCACCTTCGTCGTGAAATAGGGGTCGAAGATCTTTCCCAGGTGGGCGGGGTCGATCCCCTGCCCGGTATCGGTCACCTCGATCCTGACGTATCTGCCTGGCCGGAGAGAGGGACGGGCGTCGGTAACCTCCATGTTCTTCGCCCGGATCGTGAGAGTGCCCCCTCCGGCCATAGCCTGCGCGGCATTCAGGACGAGGTTCCCGATCACCTGGGAGATCTGCCCGATATCCACGTCCACGGCCCAGAGGCCCTCCTCGATCTCGAAGACGGGCCGCACTCCTGAACCCCGCAGACTGAAGGACGCCGTCTCCGTGATCATGCCGGTGAGGTGGCGTGCCTCGCGCACGGGCGCACCCCCGCGGGCGAAGGTGAGGAGTTGCGCCGTGAGGTCACGCGCCCTGAATAGTGCTGACTCAGCGTCTTTGAGATATGTACGCCGTTCGTCGTCCGCGGCAAGGCCGTCTCCGGCGAACTGGATGTTCGCCAGGATCGCCATCAGGAAGTTGTTGAAGTCATGGGCGATCCCGCCGGCAAGGAGACCGACAGACTCGAGTTTCTGGGCCCGGAGCATCTCCTCCTCGGCATGTCTCTCGGCGGTGACGTCGCGGACGACGATCACGGAACCGGTGGCGCGGCGTTCCGGGCCGCAGATGGGGGCGACCGATCCCGAGATGATCCGCTCGCTCCCGTCCCTCCTCTGGAGGACCGCGTCGCACTCCGTGCCGGTAGGCGGCACGGTGACCACCTCTCTGGTCTTCGGGTCGATCACCCGCAGGACCCCGGCGAGGTCTTTCCCTTCGGCCTCCTCCTGCGGCCATCCGGTGAGGGCCTCCGCGGCGCGGTTCATCAGGGCGATCCTGCCGCCGGTGTCGGTGGCGATCACACTGTCGGCGATCGAGCGCAGGGTGACGGCAAGTCGTTCCTTCTCCGTGGCAAGGTTTGCCTCGACCGCCTTGCGCTCCTCGATCTCCGCTTTCAACTGCCCGACGGCGCGGTCCAGGTCGGCGGTCCGCACCGCCACCAGGTCGGCAAGGTGCCGCCGGTGGAGGGCGAGTTCGTCGTCGGCCATCCTGCGGGCGGTGACGTCGGTGTTCAGGCCTGTCATCCTGAGGGGCATGCCGTTCTCCCGCTCGACGATACGGCCACGACCGAGTACCCATTTCCACCCGCCGTCTTTTGTCATCATCCTGAACTCGGCCTTGAAGATACCGTTCCTGTCCTGGACAGCACCGGTGAGGGCGGCGACCGCTCCATCCCGGTCGTCGGGGTGGAGGAGGTTCTCCCATGTCGAGAAGGAGGGACTGAACTCGTCGGGGCCGTAGCCGAGCATGCGGTACCACCCCGGACTGAAATAGGCGGTTCCGTCCGGGATGTGCCAGTCCCACAGACCGTCGTTTGTCGCTTCAAGTGCGGTGGAAAGACGCTCTTCACTCTTCCGCAACCTGTCCTCGGTCACCTTCAACCGGCGGTTCATGGCCGTGAGGGTGACGAGGAGGAGGAGGAGGAGGAAACCGCCGATAGCGGCGGTCCAGAGTGTCCCGGTCTCCACCTCGACCGTACCCGGCGGGCGGTTGACCACGGTGCTCCCGGCGGGCAGGGCCGACTCGGAGATACCGGACCTCTGGAGTTCATTGTAATCGAAGAACGCCTTTTCCGGTCTGGCAACAACCGGCGGAACTTCTTCGACAGATTTTCCGTCCAGGATCGCCGACGCCATTCCTGCTGCCGTCGCCCCCTGGACGGAGCCGCGGGTCATGTAGCCGCCGACGATCCCTTTCCCGAGATAGAAGTCCCAGACACCGTAGATCGGGACTCCTGTCGCCGACCGCACCCGCGCCGCGATCTCGTCGTAGGTGTAGCCGCGGCCGGCGGCGTCTGTGTTGTAGGTGAGGAGGAGGACGACGCTCTCCGGGGGAAGGGCCTGCAGGGACGCCTCGACATCGGTGAAGGGAAGGTTTTCGAGGACTGTCACGTTCACCCGGTCCTCGTATTCGGGGACGATCTCCCTGAGAAGAAGGGCATTCTCCTTCCCCGCCGTCGAGATGTTGTCGTTGACGATGACGAGGTTCTTCGTCTCCGGGTGGAGAGAGAGGGCGAGGTCGATCGTCCGCGGGATCTCGTAGTCTTCCATGACGCCGGTGAAGTCCGGGCGTTCAGGGACCTGACGGTCGGGTCGCCAGTTCAGGCCGACGACGACAACGGGCGTGTCCGGGAAGAGGTCGTCTTTGTACTCCCTGAGGAACTGGTAGGCGTCCTCCTCCGAGGCGATGATGACGTCCGGGGGACTGTCGCGGTACTTTTCACGGTAGATGTCAGCGAGGCCGTCAAAGTACGCCTTTCCGGTGGCGTGCTTCGTGTCCATGTACTCTATGCGCAGGTCAGTCCCGGAGTCGGGCGGGAGCACGGAGACAACCCCGGCGACGACGTCGTCGGTCCAGACAAATCCCTGGTTGTAGGAGAGGAGGAGCATCACGGTCTGCGTCTCGCCGGCATCACCGCCGGCGCCCGGCGTGATCATGGCGAGAAAAATGAGGATGGTGCAGATCAGCACCCGCGGCAGGGTCGGGGAGGGTCTCTCCGTGCCGTTCACGA
>NZ_CALFSA010000208.1 GCF_937919355.1 uncultured Methanofollis sp.
CTGTGCCGGAAATGCGGGTTTCAACTCCATGCTGACCTCAATGCTGCTCGAAACATTGCTCAGGCGGGTATATCTTGCCTGAGTAGGCTGTCTGTCAACCAGCCGAATGGAGCACACTCGTAAGAGTGCAGGTACAAGCCCCGTCCAACAGGTGCGGGGTAGTTGACATTTAGACCTCATCTGCCGGTCGTATATAGAGTTCTCCGGCGCACCCTGAAAGTGAAGGAGAGCGTCACCACTATCTAATAGCGGGTGCACAATATGAGGGTGGTGATTCTGTGACACAGCGGGCTGTGGACGCAATATTTCAGGCGATGTTTCTCCTCACTGATCTGAGGGTGCTGATGCGGGAGACGGCACCCCTGCACAATCTCGACGATGACCAGCGGGCAAAGGCCGCAAAGACCCTCGAAAAACTGAAAAAGCAAGTCAATACCCTCGAGCAGGAGTTGAGCCGATGAAGTGCACCGACGATATCGAGGCACGCGACCTTGAAGAGATGACCATCAATATCGACCCGATCCAGGCCGGCGGCAGGTTGACCGCAGACGCCATGAAGGCGATCATCGCCTGGGGCGACGGCTACTCGGTCTGCGACAACTGCAGGAAACCCTTCAGGCTCGACTACATCGAAAAGCCCCCCATCAATGTCTTCCACGACGACCTTGCGGCATTCGTCGGCATGGACGAGGCGCGGGTCGTGCCCGGCGCGAGGCGCGGTTTCCAGGCGGTCGCCGGCACCTACGTGCAGAAGGGCGACCCGGTAATGCTCACCGGCCTCTCCCACTACACCGAGTTCCTCGCCGTCGAGAACACGGGAGGCGTGCCCCTGGAGATCCCGAAGGACGAACATAATATCATCAGGGCCGAGGCGGCGGCGGAGAAACTCGAAGAGGCGGTGCGGACCTTCGGGCGCCCGCCCGTCCTCCTCTTCCTCGACCAGGTCGACTACCAGTACGGCAACCTCCATGAGGTGAAGGAGATCGCCCGCGTCGCCCACCAGTACGACGTCCCTGTCCTCCTCAACGGCGCCTACACGGTCGGCATCCTGCCGGTGGACGGGAAGGCCCTCGGCGTCGACTTCGTCGTCGGGTCAGGGCACAAGAGCATGGCGGCGCCGGCGCCCTCGGGTGTGCTCGCCACGACCGCAGAGCGTGCCGACGAAGTCTTCAGGACGACGAAGATCAGGGGGGACGTCACCGGCCGGACCTTCGGCCTGAAGGAGGTGGAGATGATGGGGTGCACCCTGATGGGCGTCACACTCATGGGCATGATGGCCTCCTTCCCGCATGTGCGGGAGAGGGTGGACCACTGGGAGGAGCACCTCGCCAATGGAAAGGTCTTCGTCGACGCCCTTGCCGCCATTGACGGGACGGTGATCAAGTCGGAGATGCCGCGGCGCCACACCTTGACCCGGGTCGACACGACCGCCTCCTTTGACAGGGTGGCCGAGACCCACAAAAAGCGTGGCTTCTTCCTCTCCTCCGCACTGAAGAAGAAGGGGATCGTCGGCGTCATCCCGGGGGCGACGAAGGTCTGGAAGTTCAACACCTATGGCCTCTCCCGGGCGCAGGTGGAGTACCTGGCCGCCGCCTACCAGGAAATCGCGGAGGAGAACGGGCTTTCCGTCTCCGCGTAAGGAGGGATGGCCGGCCCAGGGCCGATACGATTCCTTTTTTCCAATTTTTTGTGATCACACACCTCTGAACAGAGGAGGGAGGACAATATCCTTCTTCCGGGTTTTCTGTTCATTCTTCCCGGGGCTTATCCTAAAAGGGGGTCTGGGGGTGAAACCCCCAGCCCATAATGTAGGGAAGACAGCGGATCGGCGCTCTCCTCCGGGGGGCTTTGCCTTAGGATAAGAGAGGGATGGTAACCTCCCCCTTCAGGATCTCTGCTCTGTCTTCCTGGGGTTTATCCTGAGTCGGGGACGACCAGAGGGAGTCGAAAAGACGAAGGCCTTCGAGGCCAGCCCCATGGTTCAGATTTCAGGGAAGGCAGAGGATCGGCATCTGCCACTCTGGGGTTTCATCCCCACACAGCGACTATCGGCACCGCAGGACACACGCATACGCCAGCACCCCCGGGCAGAAAACCATAATATCTCAGAATCTATTCCATGACGCCATGGGGGAGACCACCATGTCGACAGGATCTGGCGACCTTCTGCGCCTCAAAAAGGATCAGATCGGCCCTGCTGCCGAAATGCTCGCCCGCGCGTTCGGGCAGGACCCGAAGATGGACTATTTCGCTCCCGACGAGGAGAAGCGTCTAGAGATCGCACGCCATCATTTTGAGTTCTTGCTCAGGTACGGCCTGATCTACGGGGAGGTCTATACAACATCGCCGCACCTAGAGGGCGTCGCAGTCTGGCTCCCCGCGAAAAAGGTGGAGATCACCCTCTGGAGGGCGTTACGGGCGGGGCTCTTCCGATTCAGGAAGGGCGTCGGAAAAGACGCCCTGGAACGCATCCTCTCCTTCTCTGAGTACGTCGACAGCCTCCACCGCCGGCATATGCCCGGCCCCCACCACTACCTCTTCTTCATCGGCGTGGACCCGACCCACCAGGGGAAGGGGTATGCAAGCCGCCTGATCCGCCCGATGCTCGACCGTCTGCAGAGGGAGGGACTCCCCTCCTATCTCGTCACCCAGAACGAGCAGAACGTCGCACTGTACGAGCACTACGGGTTTCGTGTGATCGAAAAAAGTCTCGTCCCGGGGACAGAGGTGGGAAACTGGGCGATGGTGTGGGAGGGAGAAAAAAATCCCGGTTCCGCTACGCGGTGAAGAAACTCCTCAGGCCCCTTCCTCTTCCCCCACGATCTTCCCGTTCTTCGCCCTGACCCGCCTGAGGGACTCCATCGCCGCGGCCACCAGGTCGTCGACCCCGATCTTCTCCTCGGCCTCTTCGATCTTTGTGAGGTCGGCCCTCGTCGCCGGTTTTTTCGGGACGGCCCGGCACCCGAGGTCGCCGGCATCCTCGTCGAAGGTACCGATCATCCGGGCGAGGTCGACAGCCTCGGCCTTCTCGTAGGTGAGGAGAGGGCGGAGGAGGGGGAGGGTCGCCGCTGCCTCGATCACGCCGAGGTTCGCCAGGGTCTGGGACGCCACCTGCCCGAGGTTGTCACCGGTGACGACCGCAAGCACCCCCTCCTTCCGTGCGACGGCGTCGGCAACCCGCACCATGAAACGCTTGCAGAGGAGGCAGCGGTAGTGGTATTCTCCCGCCGCCGTCATCGCATCGAAGAAGGGTTCCATGTCCGCAACGATGAGATCGAGGGGATGGCCCATGCACCAGGTCGAGAGGATGGCATGGTGGCGGATGACCGCATCCCGCACCGCTGTCCCCTGCCAGCGCCCTGAATCCAGGGAGAGGTGGGTGGCTGTGCAACCCCGGCGCATCATCAGCCAGCTTGCGACAGGCGAGTCTATCCCGGCGGAGAGGAGAGTGAGCACCCGGTCCTGCGTCCCGAAGGGGAGGCCGCGGGGCGCCGGGATACGCTCATCATACACGAGGCCGCCATACGGCCGCGCCTCGACAAAGACCTCGTAGTCTGGGTGAGAGAGGTCGACGGAAAGGCCGGGGATCGCATCGTAGATCACGCTCCCAACCTCGGCGCCGATCTCTTGGCTTGTATAGCCCTCCACTCCCTCCCTCTTCGCCCTGACAGCGAAACTCATGCCTGCCCGCAGGTGGCGGCGCGCCCGCTCCAGTGCCACCCCTCCCATCTCGGGGATGGTGGTTCCTGTCCGGGTGCAGACTGCCACATCAACGATCCCGAAGATCCGGGAGACGACCCGTGTGATTGCATCGACGTCAGGGCCGTGCACCAGGATGCGGTCCCGCCGCACCTCGATCTCGTGCTCTGCACCTGCGGCCGCAAGCGCAAGGTCGATGTTCTGCCTGAGCGTCCGCATGTAGATCTTCTTGACCGCCTCGCTCTTCAGGAAGAGTTCACCAAAACGCAGGAGTACCGTTCCCATTTACGCACCTCCGACCGTCACATCGTCAAAACCGAGGGCGAGGATGCGGGGGAGGAGCGCCCGTGCCTCGTCATCCCAACCGGCCGGCACCTCGACCCGCACGGAGCGCCCTCGCACACGTACCCGCACCCGACCGGGTATCCTCTCCCCGAGGACGGCCTCGGCCTCCCCGATGAGCCTGAGTTTCTCCGGGGTCACTTCCTCGCCGGGAGGGAGGCGGGTCGCAAGGCAGGAGGAGGAGGGCCTGACAGGCAGGCCGAAGGCGTGTGCCATAGCGACAATCTCCTCCCTGCCGATCCCACAGGCTGCAAAGGGGCTCACGATACCTAACTCCCTGAGGGCCCGCACGCCCGGTCGGTCTGCCGGGTCGTCGCCCGCATGGGTGCCGTCGGTGACATAGGCGTAGCCGTGCTCCCCTGCCCATGCACGGACCGCCTCCATCATCAGCCTCTTGCAGACATAGCACCGCTCGGCGGTGTTGTGCCTGACCGCGTCGACGGCAAGCATATCGACCCTGACCACCGCATGGGGCACCCCAAGGGATGCCGCGACCTCAGCCGCAATCCCGGCCTCCTTCGGGGCTGCAAGCCCGGTCTCCACGGTCACCGCCGACGGCCTGACGCCAGCCCGCACCGCCGCCGCAAGGAGGACCGCACTATCGGTCCCGCCCGAGAGGGCGACGACGAGCGGGGCATGATCACGGAGATAGGTGCAGAGACAGTCAGGAACCATGCCATCTGATGGGCGCTGATCTCAGATGAAGATTGGGTGGCGTCTGTTCAGGCCACTTTCAGATAGCGTCCCACCGCCTCTCTCACTGTCACCTTCGGCATCAGCACGAGTATGATCCCTTCCTCCTCGAAGATCTCCTCGGCATGGGGGCCAAAGTGCCCGGCGATCACGACATCGGCATCTTCTCGCATAATCTGCTCGGCGGCGGCCATGCCGGCCCCCTGTGCCACGCGGCAGGCTTCGTTCACGACAGTCTCGACCGTGCCGATCATGTCCCCATCCACCTCGACAGAGGTAAATGTGCCTGCACGACCGAAGTCGGTCGCCACGATGGCGTCAAGACCACCCTCTCCATCGGTTGCTACGACGATCTTCATCAGAAACCCTTTTCGCACATCAGATAAAGCGCTTGCCCCCTCTTCCCGGCCGGAAAATCATGTCCCACCGCCGTTCCCGGATAGAAAATTCTTTAATTGGAGGTATTCTATCTCTATGGGAATGGCGAAGAAGAGCGCAAAAGAACAGGAACCAATGAAGTTATTCTATATTTTCTACAGCGAAGAACGCTGGAATAACTGGCTGTCCACTCTCAGGGAGGCAGACTTCGAGGGTGACGACGACGAGGAGGAGATGCCAGAGGGCTTCCAGACCCTCCAGAGTTTTGTCGAGGACATCACCATATCAGTTCTGAAGATCGTGAAACTCTACCAGAACGAGCGGTTCAGCAAGGAAGAGGCGCTCGAAAAACTCGAGGGCGTTGAAAATATCGTGATGATCGGCCTCCCCGAGGACGACCCCCTCGGCGATATCGTCGGGGGCATGCAGATCTCGCTACTTGCGCTCTTTGCATCCTGCAGGGTATTCCTTGAGGGCGACTATGAGGCCGATCCGAAGACACTTGTCAAGGACGGGAGAAAGGCGGTCGACGACGAACCCGAGGCCGCCCTGGAGATGGCGGCAAAACTCGGCGCCCAGATTATCAATGGCGGCAAGTGGAGCGCCACCTACCTCAAGAGCAAGGGGGAACCGACCGTCTTCGATGAGTGGGTCGCCGAGATCGAGACGATGTCGGAGGCCGTAAAGTCCCTGAAGAAGTTCGACGAAGAACCCGGTGAAGTGGCGTGATCGCAGACAAGGCCCGGTTTCGCGCAAGCAGAAAGATCGAGCGCGTTACGGGAGTCCGCCTCCCGGACCGGGTCTTCAATACTGCGTTTCTTGAAGCGGTCGCCCCCGCGATGGGCAACCGCGCCCTCGACACCCGCGTGCGGGAGCAACTCCTCAATATCCACCGTGACTTCCTCTCCTGCACGTGCAGGGAGAACCCGAACTGTGGGTGCCCGGAGAAGAAGTTTGCAAAGACGATCCTCGAATACCGGGAGACCGGCCTCGACCACCGGCAGATCGCAGACGCGGTCAGGGATGAATATGGCATCGAGGTCTTCCCGGCCGATATACTCTCCTTTCTCGAAGAGATGGTCCACACCCTCGAAGTGGTCAAGGAAGTGGCCAGGATCGAGGGAAAAGAAGGCCTGATGAAGGAGACGGACAGGCATATCAGGGCCGTGGAGCGGTGATCACCACAACGTCTCCTTCACCTGCAGAACGAAAAATCCGAGACCTGCGGCAGGGGGGCGAGAATTTCCATAAGGTCGCTCTCATCGAATGTATGGTATTCATGGGAGAGCAGGTTCTGGTAATATACCAGCGACGAGAGGGAGCGGTTCATCCCTCCATCAATTATCCCCCCCATTTTCCAGCAGCCTGAAGATGTCCCGATAGGTTGCCGGCGTCTCAAGATCAGCTCCCATCACCATCTCGCTGCCGAGATCGATCACCCGGTTGAGCAGGGAAAAGAGGGCCATAGAAACAGCCTAATAGGTCTTTTTATCGCGAAGAACCTCGGCCGACCGGACCTGAAACTCCTTCAGGTCGGTGCAGTAGACATTGATATCTGCAAGGATGAGAGCGATCCGCTCACGGTCGTACATCGCACTTCACCAGCATACGGTCGCAACAGCGTCTGAGAATCCGGGAAAAGTCCAGATACCCGCTGATGGTCCGTTCCTTCAGTCTCTGCAACTGCGTCTCATCACGGCAGAAGAGCACCTTTCCGTCCCTGAACACACGGTACTGAATGTAGAGAGGTAGATCCTGGAAGAGAGAGGTCATATCCCGACGCACTGTTGCTGAAGAGGTTCTCTTTTTCCTCTCTGTCGAGGGGGCGAGATCAGATGATGCAGAGATCGACATCGGAGAACGTCCTTCGCTTTCCTGTTGCTGTCGAACCGAAGAGAATGACGGCAAGAACCGCGGTCTGCTCGACAAGCGGTCCGACCACATGCGACCATGCCTTTGTTGCTGTTTCCATCCTCTCTTCACCCCCTTCCTCTACGAGAATGAGGATCCTTGGTTCATATAGTTTCGGCTCTGCGGTCATACCGTCACCGCACAACCCCCGAGGTCGGCAAGGTCCCAGATAGAGAAACCCTCCTCCTTCAGTTTTTCTTTTCCCGGAATAGTCCGGGCGGCGATCCCCTGCGTCACCGGGCCGGAGAGTCCCTTCACCAGGGGGATCCCGATCAAATCCAGTTCTTAAGAATGGCATAGCGTCCCATCTTGATGAAAGGGACACAGAACCCCATAGTGATTACTTCCATAATTATTATGGTTATAATCACTATGTCAGTAGGGGGGCCTATACTGATACTGATGCTTACCGGCACGGATATTAAATCTATGACGCTAGGTTATCGCATAAGAGCGGCGAACTCATCAGGGCCTATATCGGCATCTCTCAGAATTTTCCGGAGTAACACTTTTCCGAGAACGTCACTCACTTCCCCATCTCTCCGAGGACCCTCGCGATCTTTACCGCCGCGTCGCCCTTCCCGAAGACGTCTGAGCGCTCTTTCTCCGGGACGAACTCACGGGCCGCCCGCACGATCGCGTCGTGGTCGCTCCCTACAAGGATGTTCCAGCTGTCCTGCACGGTCTCGATCCACTCGGTCGTCTCCCGCATCGTGATGCAGGGGACGCCGAGGACGTAGGCCTCCTTCTGGACGCCGCCTGAGTCAGTGAGGATCGTTTGTGCGCTGGCCTCGAGGGCGAGCATCTCCAGGTAGCCGACAGGTTTGATGAGGCGGATACGCCGGTCTGCCTCCTCATAGAGGCCGAATTTCTTGAGCATCTTCTCGGTCCTGGGATGGCAGGGGAGGACGACGTCGCCGAGGTCGCCGAGAGCCCGCATGATCGCGGCAAGTTTTTTCGGGTCGTCGGTGTTCTCCGCACGGTGGACGGTAGCGAGGCGGTATGTTCCCGCGGAGAGGCCGAGATCGGCGAGGACAGAGGAAGCCTGTGCGACCCGCGTGTGCTCGAGGAGGGCGTCGACCATCACGTCGCCGGTGAGGTGAACGCCTCCCGTGATGCCCTCGGACCTCAGGTTCTCGACGGCGGTCTCTGTCGGGCAGAGGAGGAGGTCTGAGACATGGTCGGTGAGGACGCGGTTGATCTCCTCCGGCATCCGCCGATCGAAACTCCGGAGACCTGCCTCGACATGCGCGACAGGCACATGGAGCTTTGCCGCCGCAAGGGCGCCTGCAAGGGTGGAGTTCGTGTCGCCGTACACGAGGACGCAGTCTGGGTGCTCGTGGGTGATCAGGTCCTCGATGCCAGCGAGCATCGCCCCTGTCTGGTGGCCGTGGGTGCCAGAGCCGATGCCGAGGTTGTAGTCCGGGTGCGGGATCCCGAGTTCCTCGAAGAAGAGGTCTGACATCTCCCTATCATAGTGCTGGCCGGTGTGGACGAGGACCTCCTCGTGTTGTTTCCTGAGGGCGCGGGAGACCGGCGCACACTTGATGAACTGGGGGCGAGCCCCGACGACGGTGAGGATCTTCATGCTGAGGATAGGATAGGGAGGAGGAGGGCAAGAGGGTTGCGATAAGGAGACGGTGCCATGGTCGGGTGAGTGTCATTCTGATGACAGGACTCTGAAAGAGATATCAGCAAACCCGAAATATCACTCATTCTCTGGAGGCTTCAGAGTGCGCCGCATTGTCTCAGTTCGGGAGTTGCCTCGTGATGATGAACCAGACCATATCAGGGTGACACCGACTAATGGTGAATGACAGCATTCCTTGAGGCCGATAATTATTCGCCAGGGATCTGGGCATACTGTTCCCTGATAGTATCAGGAATATTATTGCAGGCCTCACCGATCACCTCGAGGTTCCGGACCACCGCATCAAAGGTCTTTCGGTCGCTCTCGAACTCCTCTTCAGAGAGGCCGTGGATATATTCTTCAATGAGGTTGATACCTTCCAGAATATCGTCGAGAAAGAAGGTGATTCCACGCCTAGACATAGACGTGGTCACGGGAAATGGATCTCCTCAGATTTTTGCGCCGGTCGATCCCTCCTTTCAGGACGAGGGCGACCCTGAGACCAAGAAGATGTTCCAAGTCGTCCTGAAGGTCCACGACATCCCATCCAATAGTATGTACTAGATCCACCAGGATGTCTACGTCACTCCCCTCAACCTGTTCATTCCGGGAATAGGATCCAAAGACACCGATCTATAAATACGCAATCGAGATCTTCTACAGCGATGAAGATGAGGGCTTTATTGCCGTCGTCCCCGAACTTCCGGGGTGCTCCGCCTTTGGTGTGACCGAAGAAGATGCACTGGAGGAAGTAAAGGTCGCCATCGAACTCTGGCTTGCAACTGCACATCAGGAAGGAAGAGAGATCCCTGTGCCCTCTGGTCGGGAGCGTCTGAAAGACCTTCTTATGGATGAGGGTGCTCGGTGCGAGCCGCGGGAAACGGCCTGAATATTTCTAGCATTTTCAGCACAATAAGCCTTTTTCACACCATTATTTAAAGCACTCACAACCACCGCGGCCAGGGCGCACCGAGCTGCACCACAAGGTCCCGGATCTCG
>NZ_CALFSA010000209.1 GCF_937919355.1 uncultured Methanofollis sp.
TGAAACTGCCGGGCATGGTGTACAGGCCGGACGACCGTCCGCCATGGTCAGTTACGCTTGTGCTCGCCGTGCAGCACCTCTTCCTCTTCGTGATCAGCCTCCAGGTCATCGCCGCCCTCGCTGGTGCCGCCGGCATCGCTGACGACGACCTCCTCGTCCTTATCGGCGGCATCGCGATCGCCTCTGGTGCGGCGACTATCGTGAATGCCGTCGGCTACCGCGGCCTCGGCGTCCGGTACCTTGCGCCGTACACTCTCTCGGCCGCATACCTGGGGCCGATGGTCATCGCGGTCAAGACCGGCGGCCTCTCCCTCCTCCTCGGCATGACGACGGTGACCGGCCTCGCCCAGGCCGCGTTCTCACGCTACATCTCGCGCCTCAGGAAATACTTCCCCGTCGAGATCGCCGGCATGATCCTCCTCATGCTCGGCATCATGCTCATCAGCCACATCATGCCCGCGTTCATGGGGAAGTACGGCTCAGGTCCGGGCACCGACATCGCCTCGGCCGTCACAAGCGTCCTCCTCCTCGGCTTCCTCGTCGTGGTCTACGTCTATAGCCGGGGGGCGGTCAGGACCGCCGGGATCATGCTCGGCATCTGTGCGGGCTGGCTCATCGCCGCCGCCACCGGCGCCTTCGGCCCTGCCGAGATTGCCGGCATCGCCGCCGCCCCTCTCTTCGCCCTTCCCGACCCCACGAAGATCGGCTGGTCCTTCGACCCGGCTCTCCTGCTGCCCTTCCTTGTCGCCGGTTTCTGCACCGTCTTCAACGACCTCGGCACCTTCACCCTCTGCCAGGTGAGCACCAACCAGGCATGGCAGAGGCCTGACTTCGGGAACATCGAGAAGGGCGTGCTCGTCACCGGGCTCGCCACCACCTTCTCCGGCCTGATCGGCGGGGCCGGCGTCGGGGCGTCACCTGCGGCCGTCGGCGTCTCTATCGCGAACGGCGCCTTCTCCCGGATCATCGGTGTCTGTGCCGGCCTCCTCCTCGTCCTGGCGGGTTGCTCCCCCCTGCTCCTCAGGGCCCTGACTTCCATGCCCGCATCCGTCCTTGCCGCCGTCTCCCTCTTTGCGGTCTCCTTCATCATCGTCTCCGGGCTTGCGATCATCTCCTCCCGCATGCTCGACTCCCGGCGGTCCCTGGTCATCGGCGTCCCCCTGGCGATCGGCGTCGGGATAGACCTGGTCGCAGAGAAGATCGCGGGCATGAGCAACATCCTCCCCCCGGCCTTCGGGACGTCCCTCACCGTCGCCGCCCTCCTTGCGATCCTCCTCAACGCCCTGTACCAGGTGGGGGTGAAGGACACCGTCGAGTTCTTCCACGACCCGGCGGCGGGATCGCCTGCCGACCTGGGCCTGGCGATGATGGGGCCGGCAAGGGCCTGGGGGGCACGCAAAGAGGTCTTTTCCCGGGCGGTAAAGGCGGTTCAGGCATGTGTCCGGGATATCGAGGCCCAGGGAGTGACAGACAAGCCAGTGCGGGTGATCATGCGCTTCGACGAGTTCAACCTGGAGATATTTGTCTCGTACCTGACGCGGCGTCCCGGCGAGGGGGTGCGCCTCGTGACAGGTGCCAGCGGCATGGCCGACGCGAGCGACCTCTCGTGCAGGTGCACCCTCCACCTGCACTTCGACCACTAGGAGACGGAAATGACAGCACAGGGATGGAAACCATGAGCAGGCGACCTGAAGACCTCGTGTACAGCGTCGACGAACGCCCTCCTGCGTCGGTGGCAGTGCCCTTCACTCTCCAGTTCGTGGTCCAGCACGTCGCCCTCTCCCTGGTGATCCCGATCATCATCGTTGCGGCCGTCGGGGGCCCGCCCAAAATGACGGCGGCCCTCCTCTCCTCCCTTCTCCTCGCCGAAGGGGTGGGCACCGCCCTCCAGGCCCTCCGCGGGCGCGGCATCGGCTGCGGCTACCTGATGCCGACCGCCTACGACGAGTCCTTCCTGGTGGCGACCCTCCATGCCGTCCAGGTCGGCGGCCTCGCCCTTGCGTTCGGCATGACCGCCGTCGCCGGCCTTCTCCAGATGGGCTTTTCCCGCGTCGTCAGGGAACTGCGCGTCCTCTTCCCGCCCGAGGTGATGGGAGTGGTCATTACCATCCTCGGCTTCTCCCTCATCCCCTTCGGTATCCAGAGTTTTCTCGGCATGACCGGCGAGACCGACACTGCCGGGTTTATCCCTGCGGGCGTCGGCGTGGCAGTCCTCACCCTTGCGGTCCTTGTCGTCTCGCCCAGGTTCGGCGAGAAGTATGAAGCGAACGCGATCATCACCGCCCTTGCGGTCGGCCTCGGCGCGAGTTATCTCCTCGGTCTGTATCCTGCCGACGCCCTGGAACAGGTGATGGCGGCCCCCCTCCTCCAGGCCCCTGACATCGCATCCTTCGGCTGGTCCTTCGACCTCCGCCTCCTCCCGATCTTTCTCATCGCCGTGATCGCGACGACGATCCAGACGATCACCAACGTGACGATCGGACAGCGGGTGAATGACGCCGCCTGGGTGAGGCCTGACATGGAGAACATCAGGGACGGCGTCTTCACGGTGGGGATCACGAACGTCTTTGCCGGTGTTATCGGGTCGCCGGGCGTCTCCACAGCCTCGTCCGAACTCGGCATCTCGGTCGCCTCCCGGATCACGAGCAGGTACATCGGTTTCCTCTTCGGCGGGGCGCTTGTCGTCTGCGCCTTCGTCCCGATGGCGACAACCGCCTTCTCTCTCGTGCCGATCTATGTCATCGGTGCGGTCGTCATCTACATCTGCGCCTTCCTGATCATGGTAGGGATCACGACGATGCTCTCCCGGATGATGGACACGCGGAAGGTGCTGGTCATCGGCCTCTCCCTGGTCTTCGGCCTCTCCGTCCAGTTTGTCCCGTACGTCTTCGAGGACGTCCCCCCAGTCTTCGAACCGGTCTTCGCCTCCTCGATCGCCCTGGCCACCATCACCGCCATCGTCCTCAACCTCGCCCTCAGGGTCGGCATCAGGCAGGAGGAGAGCATCGTGCTCGAACCGGGGTCGCCCGCGGCCAGGGAGATCGAGTCTTTCCTCAGGCGGAAAGGCGAGGAGTGGGGCGCCCGCGAGGAGGTGATCGTCCGCGCCGCCGCCGCGGCCACCGAGGTCGCGGAGGGGACGATGGGGTCCCTCACCGACGGTCCCCTCGAGGTCTCGGCCTCCTTCGACGAACTGAACCTCGACCTTGCGGTCAGGTATACGGGACAGTCACTGGACTTCCCCGCCTCCCGTCCCACGGAGGAGGAGATGCTCGAAGACGACCGCGGCTTTGCCGCCTTTGCCTGGTACATGGCAGGACAGTACGCCGACAGGGCCTGGAGCAGGGAGGAGGACGGGCAGTGTCGGGCCTTCCTCCACTTCGACCACTGACAGGGCGCATCACCCGGTCCCCTCTGGACACCTGTCCACAGGCGTGGCCCCCTCTCTCCCATGGGCCACCCCGCTTCCGGGCCCTGCTCCATGTCTGCACATTTTCACTCCTCCTCTGTATTTTTTAATCCCTATTTTTGTACGTGTGTCGAGTGAATGTGTGCACTATGGATAGCATTATCTGATCTCCTGCATGATGCCCCTCCATGGACCCGCAGGTCACCGAGATCACCATCCTCCCCGGAAAGGACAAGAACGGCAGGACAGAGCACTTCGACCGGATCGTCATCAGGCCGGGCGAGACCCTCGCCATCGTCGGCCCGACCGGGTCGGGAAAGAGCGCCTTCATCAGCGACATCGAGGTCTTTGCAAGGAATGACACAGTCACCGGACGGACTGTCCTGGTCAACGGCGAGGTGCCGCCTGACGACTATGTCCGCGACCCGGCGAAAAAACCGGTCGCCCTCATCACCCAGAACACCCGATGTCTCGCCGACCTCAGGGTCGCCGAGTTCCTCAGGATGCACCTCTCGGCCCGCGGCATCGGGGACGCGGGGGTCGTGGAAGAGACGATCACCCTTGCAAACGAGTTCACCGGTGAGAAGATCGCCCCAGGTGTGCGGATGACCTCCCTCTCAGGCGGGCAGACCAGGTCCCTGATGGTGGCGGATGCGATCCTGATCGGGAGCACGCCCGTGATCATCCTGGACGAGGTCGAGAACGCCGGGATCTTCAAGGACCGGGTGATCGAGGTCCTCCGCACCTACCAGAAGGCCGTGGTCTTCGTCACCCACGACCCCCTTGTTGCCCTGATGTGCGACCGGCGGATCGTGATGCGGAACGGGACAGTCGTCAGGGTCATCGAGCACACGGGGGCCGAAGACGAGGCCCTCTCTGCGGTGAAAAAGATGGACGGCATCCTCTGCCGCCTCAGGGAGCGTATCCGTGCCGGCGAGGCGATCACCAGCGGCCTGCCTGCCGACTTTGCTCAGGAGGAGGTGCACACCTCCCTCACTTCAGACCCGGCGCGTACGACCGTCACCTCAGAGTCGGTGCATACGGCATGAAACTCCTTGTCGTCGCCGGACCGCCGTCGGCGGGAAAGACAGCGGTTGTCCGCCAGGTCCTCAGGGGCCTCAGGCCTGAGGAGAAGGCGGCCTACCTCAAGATCGACGTCGTCAGGGCCTTCGAGGACGAAGAACTCGCGGCCGAGTTCGGCATCCCGACACGGAAGGTCTACTCGGGCGACCTCTGCCCAGACCATGCCGGGATCATGGTGATGGCCGACGCCCTCCGCTGGGCTGAGTCTGCGGGGACCACTCTCCTCATCGTCGAATCTGCGGGACTCTGCCTCCGCTGCTCCCCGTACGTCACCCAGGCCCTCGGCATCGTCGTCCTCAGCGCCGTCTCCGGCACCCATGCCCCTCTCAAGATGGGGCCGATGATCTCCCTCGCCGACGTGGCCGTCGTCACCAGGATCGACCTGGTCTCCCAGGCCGAGAAGGAAGTCTTCAGGGAGGGGATCAGGGCGGTGGCACCCGATATCGAGATCGTCGAGACGAACGCGGTGCAGGGGACGGGCATGCGCTATCTCCTCAGGAGGATCACGGAGGCCAGCGAGGTGACAGACGCCGGCACCATCGAACTCCGCGGCGTCCCGCCCCTCGGCGTCTGCACCGTCTGCGTCGGCAAGAAGGGGATCGGCTGGCAGCACCACTTCGGGGTCGTCCGGAGACTCGGGGACGCCGGCACACTCTTCCGGGGTGAGTAGATGGGCTGGCGGCCTCCCGGAAAGAACTGCGGCCTCTGCGGGGCGCGGACCTGCGATGCGTTCATGGAGATGGTCGCCGCGGGCGAACGGTCTGTTTCGGACTGCCCCTTCTCCGGGGGCGAGACCTGCGTCGCCGCTCCCGACGCGGTCTATACGGGGCGGGACATCGTCGGCAATACCTACGACTTTGTCCTCGACCCCCTGCCGGGCGAACCCACGGCCCGGAAGATCGTCCTCCCCTTCAGGCCCGACCTCGTTGAGAAGTGGGGGATTGCGGAGGGCGAGATCGTCGTCGGCCGCCCGATGGGTGCCGGGTGCCCTGTCCAGCACGTGATCAGGGTGATCGAGGCCGACCCTGTCACCGGCCTCATCACCGGTCATGTCGTCGGCCCGGAGTTCTCCCGGGGCCGGGAGTACCACGATGTGCGGGCCTACCACATGATCGGTTTCGAGGGCCTCGCCCGGCCTGTCGCCCACCCGCCGGTCTTCGGGAAACGCCAGCGTTTCCTCCCCGGCTTCTGCATGATGGCCCTCGCCCACACCGGGGTTACCAATATGATAGTGGAACGCCCAGAGGGGCTGCACGTACGGGTGGAGGACGTTATCATATGAAGACCATCGCCGGGATCGAGGAACGGGTCAGGGACGGGAGCGCCGTCGTCCTGACCGCCGCCGAGTTGAAGAGGCGGATACGGGAAGGAGAGAAGCTGACGCCTGAAGACGTCGACGTCGTCACCTGCGGGACCTGCGGCGTGATGTCAGGGACGACGGCCGTCCTTTCGGTGCCTGTTGCCCCGCCGGGCACCTTCTTCCGCGCCGACTCCGTCAGCCTGAACGGTGTCCCGGCCTTCCCCGGCCCCTGCCCGAACGAGCGCCTCGGACTTGTGGACATGGTCGTCTTCGGCACCTCGCACGGCGGGCAGAGGTACGGCGGCGGTCACCTCATTGCCGACCTTGCGGCAGGGAAGGACGTCGATGTCCTGGTCACGGCGGGGGGAAGGGAGATCTCCCACACGGTCACGATCGAGGACTGCACCGTCGCTCGCCTGGTCACGACCAGGAGTGCCTTCAGGAACTACACCGCCTACGTGAACCGCGAACCCTCCGAGGTCAGGACGATCTTCTCGGCCGCGGGTATGCGGGGGCCGTGCGTCGAGGCCTCGGTCAGCGGGTGCGGCGAGATCAACCCGATCGAGAACGACCCCGCCATGCGGTTCATCAGGGCGGGTGTGCGGGTGCTCGTGAACGGAGCGCCTGGTTTCGTGATGGGCGAGGGGACGCGGAGCACGCCGGAAAAGCCGAACATCATGGCCTTCGCGGATATCAGGGAGATGAACCCCCGCTATTGCGGCGGTTTCGTCACCTCGGCAGGGCCTGAGTGCATCACGAGCATCGCCGCCGCGATCCCCGTCCTCGACAGTGCCGGTCTATCCGCCCTCTCCGTCCTCGACGAGGCTATCGCCCTGCCTGTGGCCGACATCAGCGACCGCCGGCCCTTTGCGTCGGCGACCTACGGCGACGTCTGGCAGGGCACGGACCGACGGGTCACGTACGACCCGACCTCCTGCCTCTTCTGCGAACCCTGCGTGGCCGGAGGCCTCTGCCCGACCGGCGCCTTTGCGACAGGGAAGGGGATAGACACGGCGCTCTGCGTCTCCTGCGGGGCGTGTGCGGCATCGTGCCGCGGCGGCGCCGTCTCCGGCGCCCTCGGGACCATCACCATCGGCGGCAGGCGTGTGCCGATCACTCTCCGCCAGTCCGACCGCAACCGTGCCGAGGCCCTCTGCGAGGACCTGCGCCAGAGGATCCTTGGCCGGGAGTTCCCGGTGAGGTGAGGATGATGAGGCCGTACACACTTCTCTGCCCCGACTGCGGGGAGACAGTCGAGGACCACTACACCCTCTCCTGCCCATCCGGGTGCCGGGCCCTCATCCGCACTGTCTACCGGAAAAAGACACTCGATATCAGGGACGAACCCGGAGTCTTCAGGTTCGCCGACTGGCTCCCTGTCGAGGGGATGATCAGGGCCGCCGCGGGGCCGGTCACTTTCCGCTCGACCGCCCTCGCCCGCGACCTGGGCCTCAGGAACCTCTGGATCGGTTTTTCCGGCTACTGGCCGGAGAAGGGGGGGCGGGTGCTCACCTGCTCCTTCAAGGAACTCGAAGCCCTCCCGACGATGGTGCGGATCAGGGAGACGGCCAGGGGCCGGACTCTGGTCGTCGCCTCAGCGGGGAACACCGGCCGCGCCTTCTGCCAGACCGCCGCCCTGACCGGGATGCCGGTCGTCGTCGTCGTGCCGGAGACTGCCGCCGACCGCCTCTGGACGACTGTGGAGACCGACAGGGCCTGCCTGGTCACGGTGGACGGCGACTATGCCGACGCCATCGCGGTGGCGAACGGTCTCTGCTCGGTTCAGGGTTTGATCCCGGAGGGCGGGGCGAAGAACGTCGCCCGCAGGGACGGCATGGGCACGGTGATGCTTGACGCCGCGGTCACCCTCGGTCGGATGCCCGATCACTATGTCCAGGCGGTCGGGAGCGGTACCGGTGGTATCGCCGCCTGGGAGGCGTCGATGCGGCTTGTCGGAGACGGCAGGTTCGGGGACCGCCTGCCGCGCCTGCACCTCGCCCAGAACGCACCCTTTGTCCCGATGGTCAGGGCGTGGCAGGCGGGCCGGCGCGAGATCATCCCCGAGGAGGACATGCCCGGGGCGCGGGCTGCAATAGCGGCGGTTTATTCTGATGTGCTGACCAACAGGAGTCCGCCATATGGTGTCGGCGGGGGCGTCTTCGACGCCCTCACCGCGACAGGAGGATCGATGTATTCTGTGGAGAACAGGGATGCTGAGGATGCAGGGCGGCACTTTGCTGAGGCCGAGGGGATAGACCTCGACCCGGCGGCTGCGGTGGCTGTTGCCGCCCTCAGGCAGGCGGTGGAGTCGGGAGAGATCGGGCGCACCGAGACGGTCCTCCTCAATATCACCGGCGGCGGCTATCGACGTGTCGCGGAGGAGCATGAGCGCTACAGGATCGAGCCCGCCTTCAGGGTCGCCCCCAACGTTGACGCCGCGGTCCTCGGGGCGAGAGTCCTCGGGCAGGTGAGAAACCGTGCATGAGGATCTTGTCGCCGACCTCCTTGCCGAAAAGGGGATCGACCTTGTCGCCTCCCTCCCCTGCGACCGCGCCGGTGACCTCTGCTTCCTCCTCTCCGAGCGTTTCCCGACAGTCGGGTTGATGCGGGAGGAGGACGGCGTCGGTGTCTCTGCCGGGGCGGTGCTCGCCGGGAAGAGGCCGGTGGTCGTCATCCAGAGTTCGGGCCTCGGGAACATGCTCAACGCCATCCTTTCCCTCACCGTCACCTTCGGCCTCCCCCTCCCGATCCTTGCGAGCTGGCGGGGCGTGTATATGGAGAAGATCCCGGCCCAGATCCCCTTCAACACCCGCCTCCCCGCGATCCTCGGAGCGGCGGGGATCCCGTACACCGTTGTCGAGGACGCCGGGGAGATCGGAAAGATCGGTGCGGTGATCGACGACGCCTTCCTTCACTCCCGCCCGCACGTCGCCCTCATCTCGCCGAAGGTCTGGGAGGGGGGAAAGTGCGAGGTCTGCCGCGACCTCCCGCCGCGGCCCTGCCGCCACCGCGTCGTCGTCGGGGGGCGCCCTCTCCCCGCGCCGGTGACAGAGAGGCTCGGGGCGATCAGGGCGGTCGTCCCCCATCTCCGGGACGCCGCCGTCGTCTGCAACATCGGGGTGCCGAGCAAGGAACTCTATGCCGCGGGCGACCGCCCCCTCACCTTCTACATGCTCGGCTCCTACACCCAGGCCTCGGCGATCGGCCTCGGCCTCGCCCTCTCGACGGAGAGGCGGGTCATCGTCATCGACGGCGACGGCAGCCTCCTCGGGAGTTCTATCCTCCCGGTGATCGCGGCGAGCGCCCCGAAAAACCTCACCGTCGTCTGCCTGGACAACGGCACCTTCGGCTCGACAGGCAACCAGCCCACCTGCGCCTGCACCGGCGC
>NZ_CALFSA010000210.1 GCF_937919355.1 uncultured Methanofollis sp.
CTTCACGCCCGCGGGGATGCCGAGGATGGGGGTCTCCTCCGCGGCCGCCGCAACGTCCCGCGCCGTGCCGTCGCCGCCGCAGAAGAGGATGAGATCGGCGCCGGCATCGACACAGGCTCTGACCGCGTCCCGCGTGTCGGCGGCCGTCGTCTCCGGGCCCCCGGCGGTATGGACGACCTCGTACTCCCAGATGCCCGCGGCGTCGAGGGCGTCGGCCCCCATCGCCCCGGCAGAGGTGAGGAAGCGGAGGGGGAGGCCCCGGAGAGAGAGGAGGGCCACGACGGCACGCTCATGCGCCCGCGGCACCGCACCCCGCCGCCGCGCTTCGTCCGCCGTCCCGTCCGTCCCCTTCAGGCCGACGGTGCCGCCGAGACCGGCGAGGGGGTTGATCACAAGACCGATCGTCGTCATGCTCCCCTTCAGGCCCCGTCCCTGACGGCGCCGCACAGTCCGGCGACGAACTCTTTCAGTTCGGCGCACATCGCATCCCTGTCCCCCAGATGCTTCTCGACGATCGCCACGATCGCACTGCCGACGATCACGCCGTCGGCACCCGCGGCCGCGAGCGCCCTCACCTGCTCGGGGCCCGAGATGCCGAAGCCCACGGCGATGGGGAGGTCGGTGCGCGACCGCAACGCGGCGATCCTCTCCTCCATGCCGTGCGGGAGGCCTGACCTTGCGCCGGTGACGCCCTGCACGGAGACGAGATAAAGGAACCCGCCTGCATGCTCCAGGACCAGGTCCAGACGCTCTTCTGGAGTGTTCGGGGCCACGAGAAAGATCTGGTCGAGGCCGTACCGCCCGGCCGCGGCGACGGCGTCCTCCGACTCCTCGGGAGGCATGTCGGGGATGATCACCCCGTCGGCGCCGGCCTCTGCCGCCTCCCGGTAGAAGCGGTCGACGCCGCGGACATAGACGATGTTGTACGCCGTCATCAGGACGATCGGGACGGCGGTCCCTGCCCTGACGGCCCGCACCAGCTCGAAGATCCGGTCGGGCGTCGTCCCGGCCGCAAGGGCACGGTTGTCCGCTCTCCTGATCGTCGGGCCGTCGGCGATGGGGTCGGTGAAGGGCACGCCGATCTCGATGATGTCGGCCCCGGCGTCGACGACCGCCCGCACCGCCGCAAGGGAGGTCTCCGGGTCGGGGTCGCCGCCCGCCAGATAGGCGATGCAGGCCGGTCTCTCCAGGCCTGAGAAGAGGGCGTCGATCCTGCTCATATCGCCACCCCCATCCTCGCCGCAACCTCAGTAACGTCCTTGTCCCCCCGCCCCGAGAGGGTGACGACGATGATGTCGTCTTCGTCCATCTCCTTTGCCATCTTCACGGCGTACGCCACTGCATGGGACGACTCCAGTGCCGGGATGATCCCTTCCCGCCGCGAGAGCAGGGAGAAGGCGGCGAGGGCCTCGTCGTCGGTGGCCGCGACGTACTCGGCCCGCCCGATGTCCTTCAGCATGCTGTGCTCCGGTCCGACGGCCGGATAATCGAGGCCTGCCGAGACCGAATGGGTCTCCAGGATCTGCCCGTCCCTGTCCTGGAGGAGGTACGAGAGAGAGCCCTGGAGCACTCCCTTCGTCCCGGCGCAGAGCGTGGCCCCGTGCTTCCCGGTCGAAAGACCCTCGCCCCCGGCCTCCACCCCGACAAGGCGCACGTCGTCGTCGATGAGGGGATAGAATGTTCCGATGGCATTCGATCCGCCGCCGACGCAGGCGACCGCAGCCGTCGGCAGGCGCCCCTCGGCTTTCAGGACCTGTTCCCTCAATTCCCGTCCTATGACGCACTGGAAGTCCCTGACCATCGTCGGGTAGGGGTGCGGGCCCACCGCGGAGCCGAGGAGATAGTAGGTCTCCGCAGGACGGGCGATCCAGTCGCGCAGGGCCTCGCTGACCGCGTCCTTCAGGGTGCGGCTGCCTGTCCGCACCGGGTGGACCGTCGCCCCCAGGAGTTCCATCCTGAAGACGTTCAGCCGCTGCCTGGCCATGTCCACCTCACCCATGTAGACCTCGACCGGGAGGCCGAGGGCCGCGCCCGCGATCGCCGTCGCCACCCCGTGCTGGCCGGCGCCGGTCTCGGCGATGAGCCTTGTCTTGCCCATATACCGCGCCAGCAGGGCCTGGCCGAGGGTGTTGTTGATCTTGTGGGCGCCGCCGTGGAGGAGATCCTCCCTCTTCAGGTAGATACGGCAGCCGAGGTCGCGGGAGAGGTTCCGGCAGTACGTGAGGGGGGTCTCCCGCCCGGCAAAGGTCGAGAGATATCCCTCCAGTTCGGCCTGGAAGGCGGGGTCGTTCTTCGCGCGTTCATAGGCGGACTCCAGCGCCTCGAGTTCCCCCATCAGGGTCTCGGGGACGAACTGACCGCCGAATTCACCGAAATATCCCTTCTTCATGGGGATACGCTCCTGCATGCCATGATAAATTCCGTCATTTTTTTTCTGTTTTTGATGCTGGGCCCGTCCTCGACGCCCGACGAGACGTCCACGGCGTAGGGCCGCACTGCCCTCGCCGCTTCGCCGACGTTTTCCGGCGTAAGCCCGCCCGAGAGGACGACCGGGACCGGCGACCGCAGGACGAGCGACCGTGCTGCCGCCGCATCGTACAGCATCCCCCGGCCCTCGCTCCGGTCGAGGAGGACGGCGTCGCACCTGCCGGCAGGAAGATCTTTGCCTGCTGTCGCCCTGATCACCTGTACGCCGGGCGGCACCGGAAGGTCGTGGTAGAGTTGCACCGCCGTCGGGCCGAGGGCCAGGATCTCGTCGAGTTCCGAGGGGTCGGCCGTCCGCGAGACGCAGACCCTGGCCGTGAAGGGGCCGAGCGCGGCGAAGATCTCTGCCGCCTTCTCAGGAGAGACCGCGCGCGGCGATTCAGAGAAGAGGACGACGCCGATCGCGTCTGCCCCCGCCTCTTCGGCGGCGACGGCGTCCGCTACCCGCGTGACCCCGCAGATCTTCACGCGCATACCAGCCTCTCCAGCCTCTTCCCCGGATGCGGCGAGGACATGAGGGCCGAACCGACAAGAAAGGCGTCGCAGTACGGCCGAAGGGCCCGGACGTCGCAGGGCCAGACGACGCCGCTCTCCGAGACGACGAGACGCCCGTCGCCGGCGACGAGAGGGGCGAGCCTCAGGGTGGTATGCAGGTCGACGGTCATCGTGGTGAGGTCGCGGTTGTTGATCCCGACCAGTTCGGCGCCGGCGGCGCGGGCGAGTCCGGCCTCTTCCCTGTTCCGCACCTCCACCAGGGGCTCAAGGCCGAGGGAGAGGGAGAGATCCACGAACTGCCCGAGGTCGCGGCCGAGCACGCCGGCAATGAGGAGGACGGCGTCGGCACCGATCGCCGCCGTCTCCCTGAGCTGGAGTTCGTCGACGATGAAGTCCTTTCGAAGGATCGGGACGGGAGCGACCTCCCGCACTCGCCTGAGGTTGGCAATGCTCCCCCCGAAAAAGAAGGGCTCGGTCAGCACGGAGAGCCCGGCGCAGCCGCCGGCGACGAGGTCTGCCGCCAGCGCCTCCGGAGAGCCCGACCTGCGGATGGTGCCGCGCGAGGGCGAGGCGTACTTCACCTCGGCGATGACCGCGTT
>NZ_CALFSA010000211.1 GCF_937919355.1 uncultured Methanofollis sp.
GTAACTGACCATGGCGGACGGTCGTCCGGCCTGTACACCATGCCCGGCAGTTTCACGATAGATAATAGAGATTCTGCGGAAAAAAACCTGTGGTTTACACGTTGGAGAATCGCTCATAAAACGAAGTTTCAGGCGGTTCTTTGAGAACCACCTCAGAGGTTTCGATCTATGCCGACGGCCTGAGGAGGGGCATCAACCTCGCAATGTGGTAGCCGCAGACGACGGAGATCTTCTCGCCGAAGACGGCGTCGAGAGCGGGGTCGCCGGTGTCCACGAAGAGGGCCGGCGTGGCGGCGAGTTTGCCGGGCGTGGCGACGACGACGAGGTTTTCCGGCCCCGCGGCCCTGAGCACCGCGGGGGTGATCGGCCCGGTGCCCCGGCCGAGGACGGCGCCCTGCGCACCTATCGGGCTGACGATGATCCGGCACCGGCCGGCGCGCCTGATATGCGCGAGGAGGGTCGCCTCGTCGGCGTCGGGAGCGGCAACCTTCCCGTCCACGATGACGTCCACGCCGAGGAGGGTCGCCGCGGTCCCGGCTTCCCTCGCGATCGCCGCCGTGGTACTCCCGGCGCCGAGGACCACGCACCCGCCCGACCGGATCAGGTCGGCCATGAAGCGGGCGATGCCGTCGAGGGCGGCGGCCTCGTCCCCAAAAGAGGCCTCTTTCCCGCACTGCACGCGGCCGGGGAGGAAGGGCACCCTGGCCGTCGCATAGAGGCGGGCCCGCAGGTCGCCCTGCCTGTACGCATCCTCGTCGATGTCCATCACCTCGGCCTCCCTGAGGGCGTAGTCCCCGGCAAGGACCTCGCCCACCGCGGTCGGCCGGACCGCAAAGACGCCGGAGTACATCTTCACGCCCGCGGGGATGCCGAGGATGGGGGTCTCCCCCGCGGCCGCGACGACGTCCCGCGCCGTGCCGTCGCCGCCGCAGAAGAGGATGAGGTCGGCGCCGGCGTCGATGCAGGCCCTGACAGCGTCCCTGGTGTCTTCGGCCGTCGTCTCCCTGCCTCCGGGGGTATGGACGACCCTGCAGTCCCTGATACCCGCGGCGTCGAGGGCATCGGCCCCCATCGCCCCGGCGGAGGTGAGGACGCGGAGGGGGAGGCCCCGGAGAGAGAGGAGGGCCTCGACGGCACGCTCATGCGCCCGCGGCACTGCACCCCGCCGCCGTGCCTCGTCCGCCGTCCCGTCCGTCCCCTTCAGGCCGACAGTACCGCCGAGGCCGGCAAGGGGGTTGACAACAAGCCCGATCGTCGTCATGGAGATGGAGAGTATGCCACCGGAGAGGGAAAAAGATGTGTCAACTACCCCGCACCTGTTGGCCGGGGCTTGTAGCTGCACTCTTACGAGTGCGCTCCATTTGGCTGGTTGACAGACAGCCTGCTCAGGCAAGATCTACCTGCCTGAGCAATGTTTCGAGCAGCATTGAGGTCAGCATGGAGTTGGAATCCACATTTCCGGCACCGGAACGACGAACCTTCCCGGTTTCCTTTGTAGATATGCCCACACACCGAGCACTTCTGCGAGGTGTATCGAGCATCAACAAAGATAACCTGCTTTCCCAGAGCCTCAGCCTTGTACCGGAGAAATTGTTCGAGTTCATAGAAGGACCAGGTGTTCAGTTTCCGGTTGAACTCTGTGCTTCTCCTCTTCTGAACCCTGATCTTCGAGAGGTCTTCGAGAGCGAAGACCGTGTACTCGGAGTTCACAATCTGCTTCGAGATACAGTGATTTGTATCAGTCACAAACCGTCTTTCCCGTCCGGCAATCCT
>NZ_CALFSA010000212.1 GCF_937919355.1 uncultured Methanofollis sp.
TGGAAGACGTCATCGACCAGGTCACGGCGGCGACGAGACGGCGCAAGGCGAACGGCCTCGGCCTCGGCTGTATCCTCTTCTACGACGAGATCTATGCGGGCGGCATGGCGGCGGTCGACGATTTCTTCGCCGGCATGACGGAGAGGTATGAGGAGACGGCCCTCAAGAACCCGGTCTTCTCCAACATCGGGGTGCTCGACGCCGACGGCGTCCTCCCCCTCGAAGGGAAGGACGGGAGGTCCCTCGACCTCCGCAGTGCCTGCCTCCTCCCCTGCGTCTGCTGGCCGTACGGGTTCCTCATGTCCCTCTCCACCTTCCGCGACGCCATGACGATCGTCTCGGCCTACGAGGAGGGGCCGTACTCACGGGAAAAAGTCGAGGAGTTCCTCGACCATGTGGTGGAGTACCTCCCCTGACGCGGAGACCGGAAGGGGAATATAACACCGCGCCATAGGACGTGTAGTATGGGTTTCCTCATCCTGCTCCTCATCGCTTCCTCGACCATCGCCTTCGCCCTGCTGCTCGGCTGCCTGACCGGCAGGGTCGCGGACAGGCGTCTGCGTCTCGCACTCCCGCCTGTCCTCGCCCTCATCATCGCGGGGATGGCGATCACGTCAGGCGCCGGCACACCCCTCGCCGTCCTCCTCGCGATCGGTATCGTCGCCGCGGCCGGCATCGTCACCCCCCTCCCCCTTATCGACGGCGTCGTCTCAGGACGACTGCGGATGTTCGCAGTCCTCTGCTCGTCCATCGCCTCCGCACCCTTCCTCATCGCCCTCCTGGTGAACCCCGAACAACTGCCGGGCGGGCCTGCCCCCCTCCTCGCCGACCGCCTGCCCATCATCGGCGGGATCTTCGACGGGGTCATCGGCGCCCTCCCACCGGGCACACCTGCATTCGACCTCGCCTTCTCCATATTCCTCTGGGTCGGGCTCTACCTGGAGTACATGCTCGTCGCTGCCGTCGTGTATCTTCTTCTCCGGACGGTCGCCTCCCGGCATCTGGACAGGCGTCCGGAATAATCGAGTCGTGTGATCCGGGAGAAAAGGAAGACACTGGCCCTCTCCATCCCTCGGAAACGGTATATATCGCCGCAACCATTCTAGAGAGAGGATATGGACCAGGGATCGAAGGCACCGGCATTTCTTGTCGCGGCTCTCGCCGTGATACTCGTATCCATCGGAGCAGCATCCATCTACGCCGACCTGACCGCCGATGTGGAGGCAGGGGGGGCCGGGGCGGCGGTGAGGGAGGTGGTCCCGGGGATCGGCGAGGACGACCTGGAGAGGATCCTCGCGTGCGACGTCTGCGCCGCCTACGGGAGGGTGGGCGAAGGGCAGGACCTCCTCGCCATCCTCCGGGCGGCAGGGCCGGATCTGGAGACGTATCTCTACCCCGACGGGCCGGTCTATTGCTACGGCATCACCTATCCGGGCTGCATCCAGATCTTCCTGGATGGAGAGGCCCCTGACAACCACTCGACCACCGACGCGATCTACCAGGTCATCGACTGCCACGGGAGAGACCTGGGGGTGAGCGGCACACCGGTGATCTTCGCCCGCACCCCCTTCCCGGCGAGGCCGGCGGTTGAAGAGACGTTCTCGCCGCCGTGGATGAGAGGGAAGGGGGCGTGACCTTCCGGCGAGAGGATCTGTACAGAAACCCTATATCCAAAGAGGATACCATTGCCAGAATCGGGGGTGGATCACCCAATTGCCGTCCATCCCCGGATCTGCACACCCGGCACGCCAACAGTCTCTACTTTTTTCCTCTCTTCAGGCAGACAGACCGGCGAAGAGATATAGCGTGGACAGGGGAAACATAGGGATATGGAGATCCGGTTCACCAAAATGCACGGCAACGGCAACGACTTCGTTCTGATCGACGAGATGAAGGGCACAGTCATCCCGGACGAGATGAAGGGAGGTTTTGCCGCCCTGTACTGCGACCGCCGCTTCGGCATCGGCGCGGACGGCGTGCTTTTCATCTCTCCCTCGGAGAAGGCCGACGTGAAGATGCGCCTCTTCCAGCAGGACGAGAGCGAGGCCGAGATGTGCGGGAACGGCATCCGGTGTCTCGCGAAGTACGCCTTCGACGCGGGTCTCGCCGCCGGCACCTGCACGGTCGAGACCCTGGCGGGCGTCATGCCTGTCTCGATGGGCTATGACGGGGAGGGCGAGTTCTGGGCGACGATACAGATGGTCGACCCGGCCTTCGCCTGCTCCGCGATCCCGGCGAGCGGTGAGGGGGAGTATAAGGAGGAGATCGACGGCTTCACCGTCTACGCGGCGAACACCGGCGTCCCCCACGCGGTGGTCTTCGTCGACGACGTCGCCGCGGTCGATGTCCGGGCCGCGGCCCCCCGCATCCGCCACCACCCCTCCTTCCCGAAGGGGGCGAACGTGAACTTCGTGCAGGTGACGGGCGAGGACGGGATCAGGGTCCGCACCTTCGAGAGGGGCGTCGAGGGCGAGACCGAGTCCTGCGGCACCGGCGCCACGGCGTCGGCGGTCGTCGCCCACCGCCTCGGCCGCGTCGGGGCCGAGGTGCATGTCGAGACGAACGGCGGCCCCCTTGTCATCGGGTGCGGGGAGACGACGACGATGCAGGGGCCCGCGGTGACGGTGTTTACTGGCGTCATCGTGGGGTGAGACTCCCCCAATCTTTTTTGAACGTTTCCAGCATTGCAGCAGTTTTTCAGCGGAATTTTAGCACCGGCCGCGAGGATCGATCTGCGAGGGATGGGTTCTGATGTGACGGTACCAGTACAGAGAGAGAGACGCGTCTCTCTATCAGTACTAAAGTACAGCAGATCACACACGCACACACCATGACCTCTCTATGGGTGTGCGTGTGTGGGTGTGTGTGCGAAACCCGCGATGCTGAGAACGATCGTGAGATACCGATGCTCAGATGATGGAATTGAGATCAAGCGCCATTGCATCGTCTTTTGAGTGACGTCGGGCGTTGCAACGCGCTGAAAATGGGTGGAAGGAAGGGGGCGGTGCTGGAAGAGTCGGGCGCTATCTCCCTTCTTCTTCCTGGATGATCCTCCGGATCTCTTTCCGGAGTTCGGGCACGCGGTTGATGACCGTCCTCCAGACAAGCATCGTGTCGACGCCAAAATAGGTGTGGATCAGTCTGTCCCGCATCCCGGCCATCTCCCGCCAGGGGACGGCAGGGTGCCTCTCCCTGACGGAGAGAGGGATCTTTTTCGCCGCCTCCCCGATGACCTCGAACTTCCTGATGACTGCGCTCTGAGTCCTGTCATCACGGAGGAACTCGTCGTAGGTCATGCCTGCTGTGAACTCCTCGATCTTCTCCAGGGCACTGACGATGTCCGATAGATAGAGGAGAGGGGATCTCATGCAAAGAGGAGGTCTTGCGTCACCTGGCTGCGGATCTCCGGGCGGAGCGCCGTCTCCGGCACGACATCCACCTTACGGCCAAGTTTTTCTTCGAGGTACTGCGACAGTCCGACAAAATCAAAGAGGTCGGCGGAGGCATCGAAGGCGACGAGCACATCGATGTCGCTGCCCTCTCCCTGTTCCTC